>NZ_PGEM01000181.1:335-5830 GCF_002934005.1 Cuspidothrix issatschenkoi CHARLIE-1
AGTAGGCTAGGGCAGAGTTAGGATTAATCTTGATAGCTAGGTTAGAATCATCTATTACTCCTTGCGTATTTCCTAATTGCAAACGGACAGTTCCCCGGATAGAGTAGGCTTCAGCAAGGTTAGGATTAATCTTGATAGCTAGGTTAGAATCATCTATTGCTCCTTGCGTATTTCCTAATTGCCAACGGACAACTCCCCGGATAAGGTAAAATGCTGCACGGGGACTGAGTTCAATGGCTTTATTTATCGCTGCTGCTGCTTCTTTATAGTTTTTTAAAGCGCCTAAAACTAAATACTTTTGATTATACAAATTAGGATTATTAGGCTGGAGTTGAATCGCTTCATTGATAGCTACTAAGGCTTTATCCAGTTGGTTTGATTCTCTATAAGCTACACTTAAATTATTCCAAGCAGGAACAAACTCAGGTTTAAATTTCACCGCTTGCTCAAATGCAGTTATAGCTTCTGAACCTTTTCCACTCGAATATAACGCCAAACCTTTGCCATAATAAGCCAGGTGAATAAACTCTGGTTTTTGCTTAATTGCTGCTTCAAAAGCCTGTATAGCTTCTGGATAACGACGTAACCGCCACAGTTGATTTCCTCTTGCTAACCATTGACTGGCGGTAGTATTACTTTGAGACACATCTACTGATAAAATCGCTGTTTGAATAGACTTAACTTTTTGTTGATTTAGTTCTGGTGGTGGGCTGCTTTCTACCTTTTGTGCTTGGGTATTCAGTCGGGTAGCTAATGCCAAAAATGTACTTATAGGAATACCTAAACTATTACCTAATTGGATAGTTTCTTGACTACTACTATTATTATCAATAGCAGCTTCTCCCTCCGTTCTGCCATGAATACCAATTACCCGCCCTTGGGAATCTAAAACAGGTCCCCCACTCATACCACCAAAGGTGATACTAGTATAAACTAATTCATATCCTCCTGTTAAAGAAACTGCTGCTTGGGCTGTACCCAAACTGTTACTGATAAAATCTGATTTGGTAGTTCGTAATAATCCTTCTTCTTTACTATAAATTTGTCCCAATGTGAACCGCCAAGGTGATTTTTTTTCTCCTAATTTGGGATAACCCGCAGTGAACATATATTCATAATCTTTGATAGGATAATTTGCTAGGGTCGCAACTTGATAATTTTCCTGACTGGTGAATTTCACTACTGCTAAATCTACCCCTTCTTCTAATTTAATGGTACTTGGTTTTACGCAATATTGTTTACCATCTACCCCTAATTTAATGGTACTTGGTTCTACGCAATATTGTTTACCATCTACTGTGAGGATTGTATAGGTATTTGGCTCGCATGATCCTACTTTATCTGGTGGTTTACAAACTACATGAGCCGCAGTTAAAACGGTGTAAATATCTCCTTGTTTAGCAATAATTACCCCTGAACCATTATCACCGCTACTGCTATCAATTCTGACGGTAATTTGTTTAGCTTTTGCTTCTAATTCTCCTAACCAACCTGTTAATGGTACTTCTGCTATTTGTTGTTTAATATCTGGTATAGGTAAATTATAGGCGGTGAGAACTTCTGGTTTTACCTGAGCTAAAACAGTTTTAATAGGTATTCCCCAACTCAGTTTTCTAAATTCCTGAATTTCTGGGTTTGTGGGGCGTTTTCCGTTGGTATAAGTATAAGCAGTATTGGACAAAGGATAGGAACTAATGCCATTAATTCCTATTAAATTTCCTGTATTACTAATAATTGGACCGCCACTCATTCCTTGTTGAATATTGCTGGTATAGCCAATTTCATAACCATCTTTTAAACTTGGTTGGGAGATGATTTGTTGTACTTCTCCTGTTGTCAATACTAATTTATCCTCAGATACAGCATATCCTGCGGCCATAACTGGTGTTGCTAAGTTAATATCAAAGGAGGCGATTCGGTCAGCAATTTCTGATGGTAAACAATATTCTTGATTAGATGTAAATTCTACTATGGCTAAATCGAATTTATCAAAGTTAGTATTAGGTAAAATTTTAGCTGCATATTTTTGACCATCGGCTGTGATAATATTGATATTCTTAATTCTTCTGATAACGTGGGAATTAGTAACTACTAAATAAGAATTACCTTTTCTAGCGAAAATTGTCCCGGAAGCGCCTCTTTCTTTATCTCTGACTCTAACTGTAATTTGTTTAGCAATGGTTTCTAATTGTAGCTTTAAATAAATGCCGTTTTGTCGGTCTGCTGGTTGTAATTTGCACCTTTCCAAGGTCTGTGTAGGTAGTTTTGTCGTCTTGGTTTGGGTTTCTATTGCTGAGACTGGATAAGGTAGCAGCAGTAAGCAGGAGATAATTGCGATTTGACGTTTCATGACTAGTTAAATAGTGTTTTTATCAGTGGTGATTTAGCCCTCTAAATCCCCCAAGTTTGGGGGACTTTGAAATTCTGATTCCCCTAAAATTGGGGGTTAGGGGGCATTAAAACCCTAGATGGCAATTTGATTAGACTGTACACGGTAGCCTGAGCAAAGGTGAGGGTTAGGGTGGGGTATTTTGTTACTTTGATTTAGAGATATTTCTGAGATATTCACCCAGATTCAAGTAAGTATTTTCACCTGAATTTTGCCAATTTAAGTCCGTACTTGTACCTTTTCTGATTTCATTAAGTTCAGCTAAAACTGTAGTGGGATTTACACCTGGTCTGACAGTAAATAAGATATTGTTTTTATCGCATTGACCAGGTTTAGCCGCACAGATAACTCCCAAACCATGCAACTTACCGGTAGTTAAATAATCTAATTGGCCTTGTTGGTGAAATTGCTGGAATTTTTTACTTACTTGTTCACAGCGTCTTTGAGGAGGCCATTCGCTACTGGTGGGAAAAGAGTCAGATTTCCAAGCGATAATGGGTACATAAGGCTCAGGTTTTTTGTTGGGAACGAAGGCCATGGTGGTGGGAACTCTTTTCGTATTACCTTTGTAAGGAATTGAACGACAAGCAAAACTAACTTCTTGCTTGGGAATCTCTTGACTCAAACCGGGGTTAACACTCAGGGTAACTGTCAATGCGGTGAATGTTAAGACACTAGTTAATGCTGGTAGTTGCATAATGCTTGACCTTTGATTACTGAATTTTGGCGATTATGGTGCTACTTTGACTAGATTTCTGTTATTTAAACTTTATAGTTGGTGTACAAGTATGCACACACATAGCTGATTATATACTAATTTTTTTTAAAGATTCAGGCATTTACTCGGAAGTTAATTTTATGATACAATCCGTATCAGCAGGTAGGGTGAATCAACCTGTATAGAATTTGCTGTTTCCTGATGGATAAACCCTGTACCTCTATCATGTACTATCCTATCTATCATGTACTATTGTACCCGACCCCACTGCCCTAGTCCCGCAAACCGTTTTCCCGACTCTCCAGATTCTCATACTAAGTCGGGAATATTTTGTCAAGCTTGTGGAATGCCCCTAATATTAAAGGGGAGAAAGGGACATTATCAAACTATTAAACCTCTGGGAAAAGGAGGATTTGGCGCTACTTTTCAAGCTATTGATTTAGATTCTGTGAATCAGCGTCAATGTGTGATCAAACGATTGAATATTAATGACAATCCGGAAATTTCTGACAGAATTATTGAAGGAATCAAAGCAGCTTTTAATCGAGAAGCTCAGGTTTTAGAATTTTTAGGTGATAATAGCGGGAATATTCCCACATTATATGATTATTTTTCCTTGACTGCTCCCGCCTTTGGTCAACAAAAAGAACTTGAATTTCAATATTCAGTACAACAATATATCCAAGGTGAAGATCTATCTCAGGAACTCAGAAGAAAAGGTCGTTTTTCCGAAATAGAGACTTTAGATTTTTTAAAGCAAATTCTACCGATTTTACAATTTATTCATGACCAAAATTCTATCCATCGAGATATTAAACCCAATAATATTGTTAGAGAAACAGCAACACAAAAACTATTTTTAATTGATTTTGGGGCGGTGAAACAAGTTGTTTCTGGTGAAACAAATATAAAAAAATCTGTCCCTATTTTTACAAAACTGTACGCTGCTCCTGAACAAAGACCTGAAGAAGGAAGAATAGGAGAAATTTATCCGTCTAGTGATTTATATAGTTTGGCTGTTACTTGTCTGGAGTTACTCACAGGTACAACTCCCGTTGATTACCTTAACAATAATTATCAAAATTGGCGACAACAAGCTAGTAGAATTATTAGCCCTTCTCTAGCTAATATTTTAGATAAAATGCTCAAGGTTAACCCTAGACACCGGTTTCAATCAGCAGCAGAAGTTATGACGGCTGTAAATGAATATCGAATAAGTACACCACCAACTGAACCACTGACTAAACCACCAACAATTATTCCTAAACAACTTGAAACGTTAAAGCCTTTACTAATCAAATCAGTGTTTTTGATATTTCCAATAATTGTTGGTGTGATAGGTGTTAATAGTTATTTGCAACGACCAATTGAAGTAGTAGAATATGCAAAAGCTGGGATTAAGTTTAAATATCCTGGAGATTGGCAAGAAACACCAGCCATAGATAAATTAACGCGAATTGTCCCGAAAAATATGATCTCATCTTCTCTAACTCCAGAGTTTTTTATCACTACAGAGGAGTTATTCTCGTCGGAAACTTTGGAAGATTATACTGAGTTTTCTATCCAACGAATTGAAGCATTAGGACAAAATACGAAAATTATCAAATCTGGACCAATACAACTTGGTGAAACACAAGGTTATCAAGTAGTTTATGAAAGCAGAGATAACAAGGTAAATTTTCAAGAAATGCAACTATGGATTGTTAATGGTAAAAAAGCCTATATTCTCACCTATCGCGCTGAAGATAAATCCTATCCAGAGTTTGTAAAAACTGTGGAAGACACTATAATTAAATCCTTTAAACTGGAAAAATCCACATCTGAAAAACCCAGAACCCCAATCTGGTAATTAAGTCTTAATTGCTGTGCAATTGGGGATGGAAAAGCTGATTTTACCGGAATTAGTGCATTTAGTAAAACAGGTAAATTTTCGGGGATCTGTCCAGGTGAGATGTAAAGATCCCCGACTTCTGTGAGCAATTTATAATTTATAGATACAATCAATAAAAGAAGTCGGGGATCTGTCCAGGTGAGATGTAAAGATCCCCTACTGTCCTAACCGATGTGGCGGTTGCTATACAAAAAAAGGGGATAGGGAACACTTCGACCCTTTGACTCGCTTAGGATATCGCAGGGAACAGGAAAGACAGAATTGATACCTACTGAGTCTGGTATGGCTACGCCACGCAAGCTATCAAAAATCAAATAGGAGTCCTATATCTGGCAAAATATCCCAATAATTCCCTGAATTTGCTCGACTCCTCAAGGGTGTAAGTTATAGCTATAGCCAGGATGATTAGGACATTATTGATACTTGAAACCTAATAAGCTGTTGTTATTTTAACTTGAATAATTAATACAAGCAAGATGCTTGTGCTACTAAGTAGT
>NZ_PGEM01000182.1 GCF_002934005.1 Cuspidothrix issatschenkoi CHARLIE-1
GGCTCTTCGGAGCAAAATATTCTGTCTAAAGTATTTGTTTTAGACACTCAAAAAAGACCACTCTTTCCTAATTAATCCAGTAAATCAATTCACAAAGACAGTTACGAATCGAATCGAATATGGAAAATCAAAGATTTGTTAATTGCTCAACTGTCCCTTTCGTTGTTTGTGCTGGCGCACAAAATTACTCCAGGGACGTTTCACAATTAACCCTCCATTCCTCCCATCACCAAACTGAGTACAGTTTTGGCGGGGGTCTCCTGGAGGTTTAGATGAAAAATCTACTCTGATTGTTAGATACTTCATTGTATCTACCCATTCTCATGCAAATAGAGGGAAGTTTTCATAAATTCTATACCCTTAACCAAAAGATGACTTGGTTAACATCTAGTTCCATTATCTTACGAAGAGCAGTGAACACTGTGACAAACCAGATCATACACAATATGAATCCAGTCCTAAAATTGGGCGATCGCATCCTGGAAACTGGCGAGATATTATCATTGATGTCAGAGTATGAGCTACTACCGCTATTAGTGAAAGAAATCATCATTGATCAAGCGATCGCAGCAGCAGAAATTGTTTGCACTCCAGAAGAGGAAAAATTGGCCTGTGAACAAATAACCCAACAACATCAGGGAATAGAAACACAGCCTGAAAGTTTCCAGAAATTAAAACAAATGGCCATCCGGTCAGTAAAACTAGAAAAACTTAAAGAGGCGACATGGGGAGGGGATATAAACTCTTACTTTTTTCAGCGTAAACCCCAGTTAGATAAAGTAATTTATTCCCTAATTACTACTTCAGAAATTGGTATTGCCCAGGAAATTTATTTTCGTATTCAAGAAGGTGAACAATCTTTTGCTGATTTAGCACGGGAATATAGTCAAGGACCTGAAGCCCAAACCGGAGGTTTAGTTGGTCCGATAGATTTACAATCTCTCCATCCTCAATTGGCAAATATTCTGGCCAAAAGCCAACCCCACCAACTCTTACCACCAGTTCAAATCAATAACTTACTAGTAATTGTCAGATTAGAAAAATTACTACCAGCCCAACTAGATCATCCTTTGCGACAAAGATTATTGAATGAAAAATTTAATCAATGGTTACAAGCACAAATGAGAGAGATTCCATGGAAAATTCAACCTTCTGACAATTAGACACAAAAATAGCTGTGGTAGAAATTTAGTTTTGGTTTTAGCTGTGATTTTGCCCAATTACAATTGTCAAATTACACAATTCAACTTTTAGCAAAAATCCAACTCTCATTACCTCCATAAACATGACTTTTAGTATGAGTAACTTTGCCGAATTTATCTCTAATCTTGAAGGTTTTAATAAATTATCCTCTCAAGAAATTAGCCAACTTATATCACCAGAAATCTTAGAGCCTTTACGTTATCGTTTTGGTCAAAAAATTACCAGTAAAGAACAACTCCCCGAACGGATATTTATAGTCTATCAAGGTAATGTCAGACTGTTAGGATATGATCCCCAAACTCAATTACCAATTACTCTCAAATTACTGCAACCAGGGGCGGTAATTGGTGAAATTGGTTGGTTAAGGCAAATTGCTTGTGAAACTGCGATCGCTTCCACAGAAGCCATCTGTTTAACCTGGAAAGCCCAGGATTATTTACAATTTTTCTCCCAAAATTCGGCTTTTGCCCAAGCTCGTCAAAATCAAAGTCACTTAATAGAAGTATTTGATATTTTAAGTTCACAAATAGCACAACAACCTTTTGCTAATTTGAACCTAAAACAGATTACCCAACAAGCCCTATCAGAATCAAAAGTTGATTATTTATCACCAGGTAAAACTCATCTTAGAGAATTAGATCATAGTCGGATTTGGTTTATCAGTAGCAACAATTCATTAATAGGTTTAACTCCTGGGTTTCGTTTAGAAAATGAAATAATCGAAATTAAAGGTAATCAACCTGTCCGTGTTGTGGGTATTGATCCTAGCGATTTATCATTACTTAATTCCTTCCCTACAGAACCAGAAATTATAGACAATGTGGAGGATAGTACGGCAGTTTCCCAAATTCCTTATGCAGAAGAAACAGAAGCTCCCGCACCTCAGACATCCAAAGATATTCCCAAAAATCAAAATTACCCATTTTTCCGAGGCAAAGGAGAATTAGATGGTAGTTTGGCCTGTTTTCAAATGCTATGCAAGCGTTTAGAAATCCCCTTTCGTAAAGAAGTAGTACGGCGGATTTTAAATGACCAACTTAAACGTCAAGGTACTGTATCTTTCCAAGTTTGTGCTTATTTATCAGAATTAATTGGACTGAAATCCCAACTTATTGATATTCCCGCAGTTGCCATTAATCGTGTTCCTACTCCGGCATTAATTCGCTATCGTGATAGTTATGTAGTTCTCTATGCAGTAGATGGGAAAAAAGCTGTTTTAGGTGTACCGTCTCAAGGAATAATTAACTGCCAAATTAATCAGTTAATCCAAGAATTAGAAACCGATGAAATCAATTTACAACCACATTTTAAAATATTATTACTGAGTCCCACCAAAGAAACTCCCAAAGAACGATTCGGTTTAAGTTGGTTTATTCCTTACTTATCCCGTTACCGTGTGGTACTGATAGAAGTTTTTGTTGCTTCCTTTTTTGTGCAACTAGCAGCCCTAGCTAACCCCTTGATAATTCAAGTCATTATTGATAAAGTTATTATCCAAAATAGTATTAATACTCTGAATGTTTTAGGAGTATTACTATTAGCAGTTGGTGTATTTGAAGCTGTATTAACAACATTGCGGACGTACTTATTTGTAGATACTACAAACCGCATCGATATGAATTTGGGTTCACAAATTATTGACCATTTACTGCGTTTACCCCTGCGCTATTTTGATAAAAGACCAGTGGGGGAACTATCAACTAGAATTAATGAATTAGAAAATATTCGTCAGTTTCTCACTGGTACAGCCTTAACAGTAGTTTTAGATGCCCTATTTTCCGTCGTCTATATAGTTGTCATGCTGTTTTACAGTTGGGAACTAACGCTCGTAGGTTTGGGAACAATTCCGCTATTTATTCTAGTGACAGTAATTGCTGCACCTACAGTCAGTAGACAATTACGTGGTAAAGCTGAACGTAACGCCGAAACTCAATCTTATTTAGTGGAGGTAATGTCAGGAATTCAAACAGTAAAAGCCCAAAATATTGAATTGCGATCGCGCTTTTCTTGGCAGAAAAAATATGCTAAATTTGTTGCCGCAGGTTTTAAAACAGTTCTCACCTCTACACTCGCCAATTCCAGCAGTCAGTTTCTGAGCAAACTGAGCAGCTTATTGGTTTTATGGGTAGGATCTTATCTAGTGTTACAAGGAAAATTAACATTAGGTCAATTAATCGCCTTTCGGATTATTTCTAGTTATGTTACTACCCCAATTTTACGCTTGGCGCAAATCTGGCAAAACTTCCAAGAAACTGGCTTATCGTTAGAACGATTAAGCGATATTGTAGATACCCCCCAGGAAGCAGAAATAGATAGAAATAATATCCCTCTTCCTCCCATTATCGGTGCAGTTAAATATGAAAACGTTTCCTTCCGCTTTGCTGCCAACGGAGCCCTACAATTAAGCAATGTCAACGTTGAATTTCCCCCTGGTAAATTTGTTGGCATTGTTGGACAAAGTGGTTCGGGTAAAAGTACAATGATGAAAATACTGTTGAGACTTTATGAAATAGAATCAGGAAGAATTTTAGTGGATGGTTACGATATTGCCAAAGTAGAACTTTATTCTCTACGACGGCAAATTGGCGTAGTTCCCCAAGATACTCTTTTATTTGATGGCACAGTCCAAGAAAATATTGCCTTAACTAATCCTGAAGCCTCAACAGAAGAAATTATTAACGCTGCTCAAATTGCCGTTGCTCATGACTTTATTATGAGCTTGCCTAATGGTTATAATACACGAGTGGGAGAACGGGGATCAGCCCTTTCCGGTGGACAAAGACAGAGAATTGCGATCGCTCGTTCCATCTTACAAAAACCCAAATTATTAGTTCTAGATGAAGCCACCAGCGCCCTAGATTATGCCTCCGAAAAACAAATTTGTCTCAACTTAGCCCGCGTTTTTAAAGGTAGTACAGTCTTCTTTATTACTCACCGATTAAATACTATTAGTCATGCAGATACTATCGTCGTCATGGATAGCAGTAGAGTCATCGAGCAAGGTACTCATCAAGAACTGATGGCTACAAAAGGTCATTATTTCTACCTTTATCAACAACAGGAAGTAAACTTGTAATTTGTCAGTTGTCAGTTGTCAGTCGTGGAAATAAAATTCAACCGATAACTGATTAAAGATAAAATTACATATATGTAGAAGGCAAAAGGCAAGAGTAAAACCCTTGCTATTATTAGTTTTCAAGCATCAATAATTTCCTGATCATTGTGGCTACAGCCATAACACTAAATATTCAATCCAAAATCTAAAATCCAAACTTATTATGACTCAAGTTAATGGTAATTACACCAACAGTAACGGTAACGATAGAAAGATCCAAGTTCTAACACCTCCTAAATCTGCACCGCAAAAGCCGTCACAAGATTTTAACTTCGAGAACTTTGAGCAATCTGTAGTTTTAAAACAATCTCCAATCTGGTCTAGAAGCATCATGCTGACTCTGATAGCGTTAGCTTGTTTTGGCATCACTTGGGCTTGTTTAGCCAAAATTGAACAGGTAGTTCCCGCCACAGGACAATTAAAACCAGAGGGGACAATTAAAGATGTCCAAGCTCCCATTAATGGAGTCGTCAAATCCCTGTATGTCAAAGATGGACAGGAAGTAAAACCAGGCGATTTATTATTAACATTTGATTCCATAGCTACCTTAGCAGAATTAAATTCCTTGAAGAAAATTCGTGTAGCTTTAATTCAAGAAAATAATATTTATCGGCGGTTGATGGGAGCAAGTAGAGGCATAGATTCCGAAATAGAATTTTTACGCAGTAAATTACCAGGTGAATCAGCATTTCTGTTAAAAAGTCGGGCTTCTTTAGTAGTAGAAAATGAATTATTACGTACTCAATTACGAAATTCCTCTGGGACAACAGGAATAGGAATTGATGAGCAAAAACTACTAGAAGTAGCTAAAACAGAATTAGCATCTCGTTCCAAAGCCGTAGATTTAGAAATAGAAAAAATCCGCAAACAACTTTCACAAACTCAATTCAAACTTGCTGACACTCAAAATAGTTTAAAAATTCAAAGCAGTATTTTAGCAGGTCTTAAAACCTTAGCTGAAGAGGGAGGTATTTCTAAACTACAATATCTTAACCAACAACAGCAGGTACAAACTCTCAGAGCTGAAACATTACAATTGAAAGAAGAAGCAAAACGTTTAGAATTTGATATTGATAAAGGTAAACAGCAATTAACTAATACCGTTGCTAGTTCTGATAAAACTATTTTGGAAAAAATACGTGCTAACAAACAACGCATTGCCGAAATAGATAGTCAATTTATGAAGATTATTTTAGACAATGAACAACGTTTAGCAGATATCAACAGCAAAATTTCCCAAACCCAATTAAACGTTAAATATCAAGAACTTCGCGCTCCCGTTAGTGGTGTAATTTTTGACCTCCAGGCGAAAAACCCTGGATTTGTTGCCAATACTACACAAAAATTACTACAAATCGTTCCTAAAGATAGCCTCATAGCAGAAGTTTTCATCACTAACAAAGATATTGGTTTTGTTAAGAAAGGTATGAATGTAGACGTGAGAATTGATTCCTTTCCCTTTATTCAATTTGGTGGTATTAAAGGAGAAATAATAGATATTGGTTCAGATGCGTTACCTCCAGATCAAACCCATCAATTTTATAGATTTCCTGCTAAAATCAAGTTAGAGAGACAAAACCTGCAACTGGAAAATCAAGATCGAAAAATCTCCTTACAGTCCGGTATGTCTATTACTGCTAATATTAAAATCCGTGAAGAACGTACTGTGATGAGTTTGTTTACAGAAATGTTTACCGAACAAATTGAAAGTTTGAAGAAAGTACGTTAAGGATAGTTAAGATCTATTATTCAGTAGGGGTAATTCATGAATTACCTCTATTTTTTTCATATAGTATTATTCATAAATCTTACATCCCAGATCCTTGATATCATCTCCGGTTGAACACTTATCACATATGTTGAGGCTGGTAATGGGTAATTGGGAAAAGGCAATACAATGATGAACTATATCGTAAGTGATTGGGTGGACATGATATAAAATAGGCTCAAACGTATACCCCAAATGACTTTGACATAGTTTTGATTAGTTTGTTGGTATATCTGGTTTCCAGGCGTTTTTGGTTATTTGATGTATTTCCCTGATTCCGTAACGGTTTGAGTCATGTTTTTCCTCAAAAAATGTTTAAGTCCCAGTAGAACTTTTTTATCCAGAAGCCAAGGGTTTTTTAGGATTAAAAAAATATCAAGTCCGAGATAAAACTAGTCTTTAGTTCTTATGTACTAAACACATCCCTTTCCTTCGGGTGTGACAGTTGTGGGTGCGGAATGTGGGATAATCTTTTTACACTCCTCAACCTCAACCCCCTTTCTCATCGCTTCCACTAAAGCTTGATAAATATCCCAATTTTCCTGAATCAAATTTTTAGCTTGCAGCAGATGAAAACGCTGTTTTTGTTCAAAAACTTTCTCCTCAAAACCCAAAGCTGTTAAAAATTGATTTAAGTTAGCTTTATCATCACCACCACCTTCCGCAGACTTAAAAACAAGGTTTTCTGCTGCAATTCCCGCCATCCAAATATTACAATAGCGTTCTACCATTGAAACACTAATCTTTCCTTTCTCGAACTGTTTAGCAATTTCGTTATCCTCCAAAACTACCCCACCTTGTCCTGGTTGTCCCATTTTCCAAGCTTCCCACGCACTGAGAGTATAACCAGTAACCAGAATTCCTGACAAGTGAGCAACCAAAAAATGACCCGCTTCATGATATATAATCCGTTCTTTATATTCTGGAGAAAATCGCGCTAACCAATCTAAAACTATAGTTCCTACCTTCCCTTGAAAACTGAAATTATCTAAGGAAGCGATACCCAAAAACGCGACCATAGTTAAAGCAGGAATAGTTGGGGAAAGATTTATTAATGGTCCCAACAAAGTAGAAAGCGTCATCAAGAAGACAGATATAGCAATGACATTGATAGCGGTTTGATTCATGGGACGTTTTTTAAAAAATCTGTTTAAATTTTCAACTTACTTACCATAATAATAAGTTATATCATTTCCGGTTGAACACTTATCATATATGTTGAGGCTGGTAATGGGTAATTGGGAAAAGGCAATACAATAATGAACCATATCGTAAGTGATTGGGCGGACATGATATTTTTTATAACCCACATTCCGCACTTCAAAAAGTAGCATAATTAAACTACATCAACAGTAAATCAAAACTTATGGTTTGAACAATTACGTATCAATAGCAAACAAAATTATGAACGCAAAAAGTTAAGCTTTTATGGGTGTTTAAAAGCTGTTTCAAAAACAATATTTAATTGAAGGTGTGTAATAAGTTATAAAAAAGATAACCGATAAAATCGTAAAACTATAGAGAATAGTTAAGTTGAAAAATAATATTTTTGACAAGCATTAGGTAAAAATTGCAAGATATGACAGTGTGACTCCGTTAAGTTCAGAACTCGTTGAAATCCTTGTATCATCAAAAGATGAATACCTTGGAAGCACTGAAATATCCATCTTAATGTGGGAGATTCTGTTGGTTTA
>NZ_PGEM01000183.1 GCF_002934005.1 Cuspidothrix issatschenkoi CHARLIE-1
CTCTTCGGAGCAAAATATTATGTCCAAAGTATTTGTTTTAAACACTGAAAAAGATTGTTACAAATATGGAAAATCAAAGATTTATTAATTGCTCAACTGTCCCTTTCGTTGTTTGTGCTGGCGCACAAGATTACTCAAGGGACGTTTCACAGTTAACCCTCCATTCCTCCCATCACCAAACTGAGTACAGTTTTGGTGGGGGTCTCCTGGAGGTTTAGATGAAACGACGACAATTGATAGGCTATACTGGTGCGGGTTTAGTCACGGCTGTAATTACTAATTTAACTGCTCAAGTTCCAGTAAATGCTCAATCTGGTGGTGTATCAATTCAGTGGTTAGGTCATACTTGCTTTTTGTTGACTACTAACAAGGCCAAAATCCTCATTAATCCTTTTCTCACGGCAGGATGTACAGCTAAATATCGTCCGCCAAAAGTTGCGGCTGATTTGGTATTAATTAGTAGTCAACTGTTAGATGAAGGTGGAATCGATCAAGTAGTGGGAAATCCTAAATTAGTTTATCAGCCCGGAGTCTATGACTTTCGCGGGGTGAGGTTCCAAGGTATTACCACAGATCATGATCGCAATGGTGGTAAAAGATTTGGTAAAAATATAGTTTGGAAATTGACCCAAGGAGGAATTAATCTCCTCCACTTGGGAGGACTGGCTGCGCCTATTACCCTAGAACAAAAAATCCTTATGGGTAGTCCTGATGTGTTATTTATTCCCGTGGGCGGTAGTGCTAAAGCTTATACTGCCCAAGAGGCAAAGGATGCTATTGCAGTTTTAAATCCTAAGTTAGTTATTCCCACCCATTACCGCACCCCAGGGGCTGATCCTAACCAGTGTGATATTACCCCAGTTGATGATTTTCTCGCTTTAATGCCGGGTATAAATGTCCGCCGGAGTAATAGTGATGCTGTGGTGATTAACTCCCAGAATTTGCCAGGAAAGACGGAAATTCAGGTTTTGAGTTATAAGTTTTAAGTTTGTGAACATTCCCAAGGTCAGATCCCCGACTTCTTAGAGAAGTCGGGGATCTTTTGGTTTTTAATTATTGTATCCCATTATTTTCGGTCAATAGATTTCCTATTGATCAGCGCGAATATTTTTAGGACAAGATAGTTGAAACTGTTCCCAGTTAAGAGTTCCCTGTTCCCTCTCCTCACAGACAACTTTTTCAGCAACCCCTAAATAGGATTTGCAACCGTTGTAGAGACGTTCCATGAAACGTCTCTACATTCTTTTTCAGAGAATCAGTTATTAACTAAAGAGGAAATTACTACCAAATAGATTTACATTCACATCAGCAGCAGTAAACCCTGTTGTTGCTGAGAAAGTGGCTAATAGTGTACCAGTGCCAAAATCAGGATTACCAAGAATATTATCACCGACACGGAGTAAAGTATTAGTACCTAATGTGACTACATCAATATTAGCAATACCAGTAAAGTTGATTCGATCTCCACCGACACCACGCACAAACTGATAAATAGTATCTGCACCGTCACCAGAAGCATAGTTAACGATATCTACCACAGCATCATTTAAACCCAGATAGAGGTTATCGTTACCAGCACCACCATTAAGGGTATCATTACCAGCATTACCAAAAAGTTGGTTGTTTTGGCTATCACCAGTAATGGTGTCATCTTGACTTGTTCCTAGAACATGATCAAAATTGATGACCGTGAATGTTCCCACTCCCGGTACACCATTGACAGTCAATTGTTGGGTTTGTAAATTGACGTTGATAGAGGCTGCATCCCCCGCAGTGGATACATCAATGGTATTATTAACCGCACTGGCATCAGCAATAATTGTCTCTACCTGAATCAGTTGATCATTTCCTAGTCCACCACCTTTAGTGATGTTTCCTGTTGGTGATAAGGTTATGCTTTGTCCAAGTTGGCTATAGTTTGCTGTATCATTACCTGCACCACCATTAAGGGTGTCGTTACCAGCACCACCAGTGAGGGTATCATTTCCTGCATTACCAGAGAGTTGGTTGTTTTGGCTATCACCAGTAATGGTGTCATTTCGACTTGTTCCT
>NZ_PGEM01000184.1 GCF_002934005.1 Cuspidothrix issatschenkoi CHARLIE-1
ATACGAGGGAATGCGTAGATAGGTCCCTGCTCTAGAACTTAAAAGTTAAACAGGCTTAAGGGGTAAGCCAGTGCTTTTAAGATAGTTACCGACGACTAACATTGTCAAAGCTAACATTACCCCAGAAATGGGAGGCTCTTCGGAGCAAAATATTATATCCAAATATTTGTTTTAGACACTGAAAAAAGACCACTCTTTCCTAATTAATCCAGTAAATCAATTCACAAAGACAGTTACGAATCGAATATGGAAAATCAAAGATTTGTTAATTGCTCAACTGTCCCTTTCATTGTTTGTGCTGGGGCACAAAATTACTCCAGGGACGTTTCACAATTAACCCTCCATTCCTCCCATCACCAAACTGAGTACAGTTTTGGTGGGGGTCTCCTGGAGGTTTAGATGAAAAAGATTCGGTAATTATGGAGTGGGCAAAAATTAACGGTTACATCGTCTTTACCCACGATTTAGACTTTGGTTCTCTGTTAGCTGCAACAGGGGCAAATACTCCTAGCGTCATTCAGGTTCGGACTCAGGATATTTTGCCTAGTAGTATTGAAAATATAGTTATTTCAGCCCTGAACCAGTTTGAATCTTCACTCTTATCAGGTGCTTTAGTAACAGTTGATAAAGCCCAATCTAGAGTCCGTATTTTACCAATTAAACATGGTTAACCGGGAATGTATATTTAGAGTTTGGCAACGAAAAACCACTCTATTTTATAATTTCCCATGTTGCACTATCAGAAAAACAACCTCTATCTATCACCCTTTCCCCAATTCTTGAGCGCGTTGTTTTGATGCTTTGACGGCTTCGATGACAGCAGAACGAAAACCTGCTTTTTCTAAGGCGCTGACACCGGCAATGGTTGTACCACCAGGACTAGTAACTCTATCTTTGAGTTCGGCGGGGTGGATTTTTGTTTCTTGTATTAGTGTGGCTGTTCCTAAAACTGTTTGTACTGCTAGTTGTTTAGCGATCGCTCTGGGTAAACCCACCGCCACACCTCCATCAGCTAAAGCTTCAATCATCAATGCCACATAGGCAGGGCCACTACCAGATAATCCTGTGACTGCATCCATCAGCGTTTCTGGAACTTCCACCACTTCCCCCACAGCAGTAAAAATCTGCTCTGCTATTTGTTTATGACTGCCATCAGTGTAAGCACCGAGAGAAATCGCCGTTACTCCTGCCCCCACAGTCGCCGGAGTATTAGGCATAGCACGAACTACAGGCATTTGCACAAAAGCGGCTTCTAATTGTTTTAAAGTTATACCCGCTAGTATAGAAATAATTAAGGGTAAGGTTTGCTGAGGTAATATATCTGCTAATTCTTGAGTAACAGCCGTAAATATTTGGGGTTTAACCGCCAACATGATGGCTTCCTTGGCTTCTCCTACAACTAAACTATTATCTGTGGTAACAACTACTTGATATTGTGCTTCTAAATAGCTCCGGCGTTCAGCTTGGGGTTCACTGACAATAATTTCTGATGCTTGATAAATACCACTGACAATAAGGCGGGATAATAGAGCTTCTCCCATTACCCCACCGCCAATTAAGCCAAATTTTATAGTCATTTTCATCTAAACCTCCA
>NZ_PGEM01000020.1:0-22014 GCF_002934005.1 Cuspidothrix issatschenkoi CHARLIE-1
TACGGTAGAACCTTAATTTTTTACTGCATTAATAACAACATTTAAAGTTTATGGTAATAATTGCTCAAACTCAGCCAGTGAAGGAATAGAAATTGCTCTTTTTAAGAGAGTTTTCAAAACAGATGAATCATTGATATTATTCACCGCATCAATTATAGTTATTGGTACTTCACCAAATCTTGTTTCTAAGACTTCAATGACGCTATCTTGACTACTTTGAATGACTCCTAACTGACGACCCTCTTGCAAACCTTCCTCAATTCCTTCTTGTTTAGCTAATCTTTCAATACTGGTTACATAGCGCATTTTTCTAGCCTCCTCATAACTTTTAATTTCTGTTTTAAAACTAATTGCCAATTCTTCAGGTAAGACCATTATCCAATCAATAAACCGGAATAATTGTCTAATATCTTGCCGACTCAAACCACTTTCTAAGAGCATTCTGACTAAACTTAGTTTCCATTGTAGTCTATCTTCAGGACTGCGTTTAGTCGCTTTGCTCTTTAAATGTGCCATCACAACGATAGCAAAAGGGTTTTTACTTGTCTCTAGACTTAACCAAGATGGTTCATAATCTAATAATTTAGCAATAGGAAACTCTAGGCTAACTCTACACCCTCCTAATTGATAATTATAACTAGATGGTCGCCAATTTGGGTCTTCATCGGCTAAAACAGCCAAACTAATTACGCACTTTTTATGACGGTCAAACAAGCGGTAATTATATGTATACATCCGTTCTGTAAATTTGCTGTCGTATTGTCCTTGTACTTCCAGATGAACTAATACCCAAGCTTCTTCCCCATTCAATAACCAAACTTTAGCAACTTTATCAACCAATCGTTTACCGATTTCTGCATCTGGTTCTAGTTGATGTAGTTCTTTATCTAAAAATTGATAGGGACGATTCCAATCTATTTCGGCATAAGCTAAGGGAAAAAAGAACTCTAAAAAACTAGGAAAATATAGTTCAATTATTTCTTTCCAAGGACTATCATAATCGGTAGATTGTTCAGTCATAAACTAAAACAGAAAGTATCTTTGTGCCATGGGTAAAACTGTGGCAGGTTCACAGGTTAATAATTCACCATCTGCGCGAACTTCGTAGGTTTCGGGATCTACTTCCATCAGAGGTAAAGCATCATTTAATTTCATATCTTGTTTAGTTAATTGCCGAGTTCCGGAAACAGCAACTGCTAATTTTTTTAACCCTAATTGTTGAGGAATTTCTCTTTCTAAACTTGCTTGAGAAACAAAAGTTAATGATGTGGCATTTCTCGCACCGGCAAAACTGCCAAACATCGGACGCATATATACAGGTTGGGGTGTAGGAATACTAGCATTAGCATCACCCATTTGTGACCAAGCAATCATGCCACCTTTAATCACAATTTCCGGTTTCACACCAAAAAATGCAGGTTTCCACAAACACAAATCCGCGATTTTTCCCGGTTCTACAGATCCCACATATTCAGCAATACCATGAGTAATAGCTGGATTAATGGTATATTTAGCAACGTATCTTTTAGCCCGAATATTGTCTGCTAAACTATCTCCTGCAAGACTTCCGCGTTGTACCTTCATTTTATGGGCTGTTTGCCAAGTTCTAATTATTACTTCACCTACTCGCCCCATCGCTTGGGAATCGGAAGCAATCATACTAAACGCGCCTAAATCGTGCAGAATATCTTCAGCAGCGATAGTTTCCCTACGAATACGAGACTCAGCAAAAGATACATCTTCAGGAATACTTGCATCTAAATGATGACATACCATTAACATATCTAAGTGTTCATCTAGGGTGTTGACAGTGTAAGGACGGGTGGGGTTGGTGGAAGATGGTAAAACGTTGCTTTGTCCGCAAACTTTGATAATATCAGGTGCGTGTCCTCCTCCTGCCCCTTCTGTGTGGTAGGTATGAATAGCCCGATGTTTAAAAGCAGCAATAGTATCTTCGACAAAGCCGGCTTCATTTAAAGTATCAGTGTGAATTGCTACTTGCACATCATATTCATCAGCAACGGTCAAACAAGTATCAATTGTGGCAGGATTAGTTCCCCAGTCTTCATGGAGTTTTAATCCCATAGCGCCCGCTTGGATTTGTTCTATCAGTCCTTGAGGTTTACTGCTGTTACCTTTACCTAAAAATCCCAGATTGACGGGAAAAGCATCAGCAGCTTCCAGCATTCGGTACATATTCCAAGGTCCAGGGGTACAAGTTGTGGCATTTGTTCCCGTAGCTGGTCCTGTTCCTCCACCAATCATGGTAGTAATACCAGAAGCAATAGCTACCTCAATTTGTTGGGGACAGATAAAATGGATGTGGGTATCTATTCCCCCCGCAGTGAGAATCATTCCTTCACCGGCTAATGCTTCTGTTCCCGGTCCAATAATGATATCTATATTGTCTTGAATATAGGGATTTCCGGCTTTACCAATTTTGTAAATTTTGCCGTCTTTAATGCCAATATCTGCTTTGACAATTCCCCACCAATCGAGGATTAAAGCATTAGTGATAACTAAATCTACAGCACCATCATGATTAGAAATAGGAGATTGTCCCATACCATCTCTGATGACTTTACCACCACCAAATTTAACTTCATCACCGTAGGTTGTGAAGTCTCTTTCTACTTCTATAAATAATTCGGTATCTGCTAATCTAATTCTATCTCCTACTGTTGGTCCGTAGGTTTCAGCGTAGGCGCGGCGGTTCATTTTGTAGGGCATATTTTATCCTTTTTGTATCATGCTTCAGGGGCGGAGAAAAGTTTAGATGTTTCCGTCAATTTTGTTATTAAATCCATAGATTTGGCGGCTACCAACTAGGGGAATTAATGTGATTTCTTTTTCGTCTCCCGGTTCAAATCTGACTGCTGTACCTGCGGGAATATCTAATCTCATTCCTCGCGCTTTTTCTCTGTCAAAATGTAAGGCTGTGTTAACTTCATAAAAGTGAAAGTGTGAGCCTATTTGAATGGGTCTATCTCCCGTATTTGCTATTATTAATTTAGTCGTGGGACGACCTGCATTTAGTTCAATTTCTCCTGCTGGGGTGATAATTTCTCCGGGGATCATAATCTCATTTCTCCTCAGTTACAAATTTTCTAAGAATTGGACAAATGGTTTAAATGCTTGTGGACATAGTTCGGCTATTTCTTGATATCTTGCATTTGCTAATATGATTGGTGCATCTACAGATTCTTTATAGCTTTTACCATATTTTTTGAATATTTCCTCTACTATTCTTTTAGGTGGGATATCATGATTTTGATTTTCCACTGGTATTGTCCATGTTTTTGGTAGTTCAGGTTGAGTAACATCAATTCTACTGGATAGTTGACTTTCTGCTGCTAAAATTAATGATTCTAAATCATGTTTAAAACAGAAAACCTTAAATCTTTCTTGGAGTCTATGATCATTAATGCCTTTGCTTTGTAAAGTTTTCTGGAAATTCTGTAAAATTCCCTGTTCTAATTCTAGTAGTGTTTCATGAAGAAATCCTTTATTTTTAGGATATAGATCAGGTATGACTACTACAATAGCATTGGGAATATTACTAATAATATTTACTGCTTTAATAGGAATTTTAGTCAGTAAATCTTTTTTAGCATCACCTCCTCGATCATTATTTTTGCCTTTGGTGGGAATAAATTCAATTTTAATACCTTGTTGTAATTTTAACTCAATTAATGGTCTTAATAATGCTTCCATTGCTAATTTATCAGATGGACCCTCTACATAAATTTCTACTTTTTCAACTTTCATGGAAGTCTCTCCAACTCATCACTACGGTGTAATTGTTCTATTTCATCTACACCAAAATCATTAAGCATATCAATTAAAATTGGCGAATTTCCAGGCTTAATAAATTTTGCTTCTCCATTTTCTTTTCTAAGTACAGCAATTTGCGAAATATCAAACTGTGTCAGAAAATAAGATGAGTGAGTTGCTAATAAAATTTGAGTGCGTTCAGAGGCTTTTTCAAATAAAGCAGCAAGTACGGGAAGGGTGCGAGGGTGTACACCTTGATCTGGTTCATCAATACAAATTAAAGATGGTGGATTTGGGTGTACACATAAACAAATCCAACAAATTAAACGCAAAATTCCCTCTGATAAATCAGCAAGACTTAACTCATCGTCAACACCTGATTCTTGCCAAAAAGCGATCACTTCTCCTGGTCCACCACGTGCTTTTACTGTTAAACTTTTAAAACCAGGAATTACAGAACGTAAATGTTGTTGTAATTCATCAAATGCTGGACGGTGTTCAGTCATTAAGCAAAAAAGAACTGAACTTAAATTACCTGCATTTTCATGTAGAATTGGTTGCTGTTCAATGGGAACTGATTGACGAATTTTCTGATTTGCTATGTTGAAAGAACTATAAAATCTCCAATCACAAATATACTCACGTAAGTCATATAAAGCTTCTAATGATGGATTTGTCATTGTGCTTAAAGCAAGCTGATTAGACCTTTTTAATGCTATTTCTTGCTGGGTAATTTTTTTTGCATCCGGGTTTTGAACTACTCCTTTATTACCTCGAATATCCATATATATGTATGGATTTTTGTATTTATCACCAAATGGTTTAGATGATTCTACTCTTTCATAGAAAACTTGAGTTCGACCAACCGGACCCATAAGTTCACCTAAATATCTAATACCAATTGGACGACCAGTATCAATTTCTATATTCCATTCAAATTTAGCTGGTCCTGGAATATGAAAAATCTGCTGACCAACCGAACCAGAGACAATTTCTGGAGGGATATCATAATAAAGACTATCTCGTAAAAATTTGAGAAATTCAAATAAACTTGATTTCCCAGCACCATTAGCACCAACAATAATTTCTAGTGGTTCTAACTGTGCTGCAAAATTTCTAAAAGGACGATAGCCTTGAATATTAACTGATTTTAATCTCATATTGTTTTTCCTAGATTTGTACCTTCTCTTACGTTAATCATTTCTAACGAATGGGATTATGTACAGTTACTAACTTTGTGCCATCAGGAAAAGTTGCTTCTACTTGGACATCATGAATCATTTCTGGTACACCTTCCATGACATCATCACGAGTTAATAAAGTCGTGCCATAACTCATTAATTCTGCCACCGTTTGTCCATCCCTTGCACCTTCCAAAATAGCAGCAGAAATAAAAGCAACGGCTTCGGGATAATTCAATTTTAAACCTCTATTTTTACGTCTTTCTGCGACTAAAGCAGCAGTAAAAATTAATAATTTATCTTTTTCTTGGGGTGTAAGCTGCACGGCGTTCTCCTTTAAATCTGCCAGACTCTAGGTATACAATTACCACGATTTAGACAAGATACTCGTAACATTTGCCAAATATTTGTAAACCAACCTCTCACTTCAGATGTAGAATTACCACGATATCGGCACGAAAATCCATGTTGTAAACGAGTTACCCCAGCATCAGAGTTTTGAATAATTAAAGAACGTGCTTGGTTGATAATTTCCTGTGATAGAGGAAAACCAACACAAACAAAACTACCCACAACGGAGTTTCCTGCTAAACCGTGGGGATTATAAAATACTTCTTCCTTGCCGGGTATAATTTGTCTATCAATCCATAATGGGGTATTATTTTGCCATATTTCTGTATGCGATCGCATTTCTCCCTCTAAAAACTTTTCTCCCCTAGCACTTCTACCAAATCTTATAATTTCCCAGCCTAAATAACTCGCACCTGGAGCTAATTCTATTCGCAAATCTTGACGATAAATTGCCCCGTTAAATAAAATTGTTTCTTGGGGTAAATATTCTAAACAAGCATCAGCATCAACTTGGATATTTACAGTTTGTTTTGCTAGTAGGCTATTACTACGATATATTTTACTAGCTGCTGCGGTGGTAATTAAAGCTTGAGAATGGGGTTGGAGGTGAATATTAGTAGATAGGCGATCGCCTCCCACAACACCCCCAGCCGTGTGTAAAATCACGCTATGGCAAATTTCTTGTCCTTCTGGATAAAAGGGGCGCTGTAGCTTAAAGGGGGCTTGATGGTGGTTATAAATTAACTGAGTCGAATCTTGGCGATTAGCATAGACTAAATTAAGTTTACCATGCCAACCTTGCTTTGTTTCTGGTTTGTGCGTCATTTATATATATTTCTTTTGCCAAAATCACATAATCATCTAAAGTATAGCTTGACTCATATTTTTGTTGGAAATACTTTTCAAGCATCGGAATCACAGCGATCGCTGTTAAAGTTAGAATAATAGTAATTGTTAAAGTTTGGACACTTAACCCAAACAGAAGCAGTAACACTCTCACCGTACTAATAGCAGTCTAATTCATCCATCCTCCCCATTCCCTGTTACCTGTTCCCTGATAACGATAGAATCAGATTAGATTATTTACTATTAAGCCATCAAGAACCATGCCCTCTGATATTGCTGTCGAGAAGAAAAAGTTAAAAAATCCACCTTTGCAACTTCACTACTTAGGCGATCGCGTTTTGCGTCAACCGGCAAAGCGTGTGACTAAAATAGATGACGAACTCCGCCAATTAGTACGGGAAATGCTGCAAACTATGTATAGCTCAGATGGCATTGGTTTGGCTGCTCCCCAAGTTGGTATTAATAAACAACTGATAGTTATTGACTGTAAACCAGATGAACCCGATCATCCCCCATTGGTACTAATTAACCCTGTGATCAAACAGGTTAGCGCTAAACTCTGTGTGGCTCAGGAAGGGTGTTTGAGTATTCCCAAGGTATTCCTAGATGTAAAACGTCCAGAAGTGGTAACAATCGCCTATAAAGACGAGTATGGCCGCCCCCAAACATTAAAAGCTGATGATTTACTGGGTCGTTGTATTCTCCACGAAATGGATCATCTCAATGGTGTGGTATTTGTAGATCGTGTAGAAAATTCCTTGACTTTAGCCCAGGAGCTATCTAAAAATGGCTTCTCGTATCAAGCAGTCAAACCAGTAGCATAGGGTGGTCTAGTAGTGTATTTAACTCCAAAAAGCGGTATATTTTTAGGTGGTGCTTGTATAGCGGCGATCGCCGCAGTCGGTTCAATTTTTGAACTTAGCTACGGGGAACCAGATTTTGGTGTCCAAACCACTGCCATTATCCTAGCTTTGAGCATTCCTCTCACCGGATTATTTTTTATTGCCGCAGTGAGGGACGCACGGGCTAATATGAAATAAGCATCAGGTATATGAAAAAGGTAAGAGGATGAACGAGGAATCCACACTTCACCCTTTTACCTTTTATTTTTTACTAAGTAATTGATAATTGAGACGGAGATTATACAGCATATTTCATTCAAATGAGGTACAACCATAATCAAATTTTTGTGGTGCGGGCATACTATGGCTAACGCCACGCTACGCGAACGACAAGCTTAGTACAAGTCTTGCCCGCAAAATGTGTACCTCATACCTTCGCAAACTGCTGTAAATCATCAAAATCCAACTTAAACCAGAAAAGAACTGATACATTCCTATATAGAGTCATGTTACCTGCTCCTCAAATACTTCGACTTTCCCAAGGACATCTAAACTTACTGGCAACTTGTCCGCGTAAATTCCAGCATAGCTATTTAGAACAACTGAATACACCCCCAGATCCTAAACACGAAAAATATCAAATTTTAGGTAGTCGGTTTCACTTGTTAATGCAGCAGCGAGAAATGGGTTTAGCCATTGATAATTTACTCAAAGCAGATTCTCAACTGCAAAATTGGATGACTGATTTTAGCAAAATTGCCCCCGAAATATTTACACCTGATATTGATGATCTAACTTTTAGAGAAAGTGAACATTATCGAACTTTGCAAATAGGAGATTATCTAATTACTGTCATTTATGATTTATTAATTGCTGATCAAAATAAAGCCCAAATTCTCGATTGGAAAACCTATCCCCAACCACCAAAACGGGAAAATTTAGCCCAAAATTGGCAAACACGGCTATATATGTATGTTCTAGGCGAAACTAGTCAATACTTATTAGAAAATATTTCCATGACTTATTGGTTTGTGCAATCAAAAGAGCAAGCAAAAAATATTAAATTTAGTTATGATCAAGAACAACATCAAAAAACATCACAGGACTTAAATCAACTATTAAATAATCTCACCCAATGGATCAAAGATTATCAACACCAGATACCATTACCCCAAATTACAGCATCTCAGAAAATATGTGAACCTTGTCAATATGCTGTCCGGTGTCAGCGTCAAAACATCACAGAAGTACAAGAAGATATTAACCAACAATTTCCTAACTTAGAAAATATCGCCGAAGTATCACTTTGAACTAATGAATAAGATAGAATATATTGTCTCAGAGGATGTTTGAAAAGTGGAATGGATTTTAACAGCAACAGAAAAACCGCCAAATTGGTTTATCGAATTAGTACAACAATATGCAACCGCAGCAGGTGGTAATTTTGCGGCTCAATTATTTTGGCAAAGAGGAATTAAAGAACCGGAAAAATTAGCAGCTTTTATTAATTATCAAACCTATCAACCTGCGGATGCCTTTGCATTTGGAGAGGAAATAAATTTAGCTGTAGAAAGGTTAATAAAAACTGGGAAAACAGGAGAAAAAATTGCCATTTGGGGAGACTTTGATGCAGATGGTATTACCTCGACTGCTGTATTATGGGATGGTTTGGGAGAATTTTTTCCCCAACATCGTCAGTTAAGTTATTATATTCCGAATCGGTTAACAGAATCTCACGGTTTAAATAAACCAGGAATTGATAATTTAGCCGCCGAAGGTTGTAAATTAATTGTTACTTGTGATACTGGCAGTACAAATATTACAGAAATAATTTATGCCCAAAGTTTAGGGATAGATATTATTGTTACTGACCATCATACATTACCACCAGAACGTCCTCCAGTAGTCGCCATAATTAACCCGCGTTATTTACCAAAGGAACATCCTTTATATCATCTTTCTGGTGTCGCGGTTGCTTATAAATTAGTAGAAGCATTATATATAAGTTTGCCAGATATTCCCGAACATCCATTAACAAATTTATTAGATTTAGTAGCAGTAGGATTAATTGCCGATTTGGTACAGTTAAGTGGTGATTGTCGGTATTTGGCGCAATTAGGAATTCAACAATTACATACAGATTTTAAAAAATTACCAACAGCGAGAAGAAGGCCAGGTGTGGGTAAATTATTAGAATTATGCCAGAAAAGTGGCGATCGCCCCACAGATATTTCCTTTGGTTTGGGACCTCGAATTAACGCTGTAAGTCGTATTCATGGTGATGCTAGTTTCTGTGTGGAATTATTAACCAGTAGAGATATGCAACGTTGTCAACAACTTGCAGAAGAAACAGAATTAGCTAATTCTCGTCGTAAGTCTTTACAAAAAGATGTGCAAAACCAAGTTAATAAAAAACTCAGTCAATTAGACTTATCAACTACTAGCGTTATTGTTTTAGAAGATCCACAATGGGCGGTTGGTGTTTTGGGTCTGGTTGCTGGACAAATCGCCCAGGAAACAGGGCGACCAACAATTTTGTTAAGTACAGAAGTCAAGGAAAATGGGACGGATTATAGCCCATCTCTAGCGCGAGGTTCAGCACGTTCTATTAATTCCGTTGATTTATATCAATTAGTTCAAGAACAAGCCCATTTATTACATCGTTTTGGCGGACATCCCTTTGCAGCGGGGTTGAGTTTATTAGTAGAAAATATCCCTTTATTCACAGCCGCAATTAATCAAAAATTACGTCAATCTTTAGGAGGAGTTAATCTCACTCCTACGGTACAAGCTGATTTAGTAGTTACGGTTGCAGATTTAGGCAAAGATTTATTTTTAGAACTTAAACTTTTAGAACCCTGTGGGATGGGAAATCCTATTCCCAAATTATTAATTAAAAATTGTTGGTTTGAAAATACTTGGCATCGTAAACCAGAAGATTTAAAAGGTAAGCAAATTCAATATATTAAAACTGACTTTGATATCCGTGATGATTCTACAGAAAATCCTTTTCCGGGGATTTGGTGGGGACATTATAAAGAAGAATTACCTTTAGGTAGATGTGATTGTATTGCCGAAATTGACTTTAATAGTTTTAAAAAACGTTATGAAATTAGATTAATTGCTGTTCGTCCTAATGTAGAATTTGAACTCGAAACTCACAATTCTGCTGTGATTTTAGATTGGCGAAATGAGCAATCCATAACAGAAATTACAGATAAAAAATCATTATTAATCATGAAAAATTGTCCTACTAATTGGGATGATTTACAGTTTTGGTACAAAAAAGCTGTTTCCCATCAACAACAATTAGTAATTGCATGGAAACAACCTCAACAACAACCTATTAGCAATATTTGGTTAACTTTAGTAGGAATTGCTAAATATCTCAGTCGCACCCATAAACCTGTTACCCGTGTACAACTTTTAGAAAAACTTGGTATTAGTGATCAAAGTCTATATTTAGGATTCCAAGGATTAAAATGTTTAGGTTTTATTATTCAACGGCAAGAGAATAATTTACAAATAATATGGGATTCTACTTATGATCAAAAAACGGCTGATCATAGCATTAATCAATTTTTAGCTGCCGTCAGGGAAGAACAATTTCAAAGAGATTATTTTTTTCATGTACCTTTATCTATGATTGTTTCTATGATGAGAAAATAATCTCAATAGACATCTGCTCAAAAAAGTAGAGACGTTCCTCCGGAACGTCTCTACACGGGTTTCAAACAACGCACATTGAATTCTCAACCCTCAAGCTTTCTACAGAACTAGTTCCACCATCTTGGCATGGGAAGGTTTACCTTTGCCATTGACATAAAACAGCATATAGTAACCAGGAGGATGGAGATGTTTATCTGTGGGGGTAGTAAAAGAAATGCTCGCCATCCTTGCACCAGAATTATTACTGATATTTTGGTTAAACTTGAGATCCGCTAAACGCTGGTCAAAATTTAGACCATGAGTAGCCGATCCTAATCTAATTAAAACCAGGGATGCCTTATCAGTGGGATTTGTCACCCCCATACTTCCCTCCGCACCATAGGTAATTTTGCTAGGTGCTTGGGCAATTTCTGGCCGTGGGCCATCTATAAATAGATAGGGGGGATTAAATATTTCTGGTTGCCAGGTTTCCGCAGATAAATAATTTTGTCCTTGTTCTGCTATTTCCACACCACCAGGTTTGATATCCAAACGCAGTTGTTGAGATACATTCACAGGGGGCTTAATTGCGCCCTTGCGGTCATCCCAACCGGCATAAGCACCCTGCCCACCAATTACTAAAACTCGTCCATCTGGTAATAGTAGAGCATTATTATGATAAAGTCTGGGTTCTGTGCCTGGATTCATCCACTCAGTTTTATAACCTTGACTGGCTTGGGGATCAGGTGTCATTAATAGAGGACGATGGACAGGGAGATGGAACACATAGTTACCCCCACCCACAACTAAGATTTGTTTGCTAGGTAGAATAACAGCATTCAAAGTAACACGACGACTAGAGGGACTAGAACCAAGAAACTTTTCGTTTAGTTCCCATTTACCTATATTTCCAGAAACAGGACTATACCACCGTTCTAATTCTGCCGTAGTTCTTTCTCCTGGAACTGGTGTATCGGGTCCTAAAGTGGGATCATTTGAACCCTCCAAACCACCCATCAGCAAAATGTCCCCGGGAGAATTAGGATCGGGAACACTGGTAGTGTAGTATTTAGACCATCCCTCACGTTTGGGTCCAGGATCAAATTTAACTGATAACCCATTTTCCGAATCATTTATAGACAGGAAATAAGTATTATGGGTTTTGCGGGGAGGTAGTTCCCTTGTCCCACCTGAGTCACCTGTAATTAAGAAACGACCATCTTTAGTGGGGTAGGTATGGGGATAGAGATCAATAAAATCAGATTGACCGTCTTCTTTGAGGGTTTTATAGGGACTATTGGGTAAATTCTTAATATCTATGGATTTCCAAGCATCTTTGGCTGGTTTATTAGGATCGTAAACTTCAAATTTGGTAGATACGGCCAGTTCCTTGAAGCCGATTCCTGAGAAAACGGCAATTTTACCATTATCTAAAGGTAGTAAACCAGGATACCAATGACCATCAGCCATTTCTCCCGCTAATTCCCATTTATTTTCTCTCCAGTTATAACGGTTAGCTACTTTTGTACCTAGAGGTGTGGGTGCAGGGTAGGGAAACCAAGAACCACTGATAAAGAGAACGTCACCGTCAGGTAAGTGAATATTACCGCCACAAAAAGGATCATTAACTTGATCTTCGTTACTACCTTTATATTTAACGGGTGAAGGAGGTGATTTAATTTTGGTATAGGGGTTGGCGTTATAGTCAATAACACTGGTGGGTTTACCAGCAACAAACTTGAAGATTTCTTTAACGGGGTTTTCAGTGTAGTTAATGCTGCTAATGGGGTTGCCTTGAGCATCAAGGATAGGATAGGGATCAGAAAGGCTAGGATCAAATAAGGAAGTATTGTCAAATAACCAGGATTTTCTAGTGTCTTTACCTTTAATTTTACTACTACAAACAAAGTTAGGACAAGCTAAGTAGGAACGGGCATCACCACCATTAACAATTAGCACTTTGCCATTAGGTAATAATGCGGCGTGCAGTCCTGCCACGCGCTCATTAATATTTTTGGGCATAGGTGGGGTATACCAAGCACCCATTGTGTTCGCGGATCCTTCCACAGCACGTAATGGAGGAGTGGGAATTTCGGCGGCAAAAGCCTGATCCCAGCCGCAGATTGTAACTGCAACTGCGATGATAAAAGCCAGAAAAATCCCCAATATTTTATCAGAATTACTCTTGAGAATCATAGTCAAAAGTCAGGTTGATAATTATTAGTTTGATCTAAACTTGTCAATGATACAAGTTATATTTAGAAAACTCAACAATTTCTATAGGATGCTAGACCAAATAAATTTAGTAGAGATGTACCAGAGGAACGTCTCTACAGTGAAAAATAAAGTCCATTTTCATCCATAAATCTTATCAAATTAATCTTCACTAATTTTTATCTCACATTCCGCATAAGCGGAGAATAAAAAAATAATTATCTCCAAAAACATTGTTTGGTAAGGGTTTTCAGGATTTTAGTTCAAAGGAACTATAAAATGTTTATTAGGAATTTATCTCATTTATTGAGAATATTTTTGGAGTAAAGTTTGTACAACCCTGAATCTTTCGTGATAATTATTCAGAATTGGATTTTATCTGCGGAATGTGGGTTTTATGTCAATAGATTTTGGATTAATTCTACCCTGAAAGGCCGGGACTTGTACCGAAAATTCCCAATCCAAAACCTAATATCTGAAATTTTTCTGTTAAAATATCATCAAAATTATATATAGTAGTTAGTAAATACTCTGTAAAAAAGTTAAGAGAAAGTTAAATGCAAAAATTGATTCCCTTAGCCATAATCTCGGCTCTATTTTTACCTCTTGGTAATGTCAATGTCTATGCTAGTCAAAAAATAGAAGTACAAGAAGCAGGAGTTAAAGGCTATTCTCAAAAGAGATTCAATGCCAGAAAATTTGCTGATGGCTATTTAAAATTCTTAACTGATAAGAATTTAGAAACAGCTAGTGATTATTATGCAGAAGATATCAGTTTTAGAGATATGGCAACAGGCGCGTCTTTTCAAGGAATCCAGGAAGTAAAGAAATTTTTGCAGGAACAGTTTACAGCTATTCCTGATTTAAAATTCAAAACTTTAGATGTCATAGGACAAAAATCAGAAAAAATCGCTGTTCAGTGGTTAATGACTGGTACTGATCAAGGCAAACCATTCGAGATTGAAGGAGTTTCGGTAATGGAATTAAAGCAAGGTAAGATTGCCAAGATCACCGACTACTACAAGTAGAGCCAAGGAGCAGAGGGACAGGGGAGAAAACTCTCTCCCCTCTTGTCCGTCAACAGTCAACCGTCACCTATTTCCCTAAAGTTTTAGGGGGTACTACTTCTAACAGTCCATATCTGGCTGGACCGCTGACACCCTTGGAATTTTTCACCAATATGGAACGATTACCTAAAGGTGCATTTTTAGCAATGGTGAGGGTGAGAATGAATAGTTGGTAATTCTTTTCGTCACGAAAACCAGTTTTTTGGACTGTGACACCGGGTCCACCAACAAATTCAATCGAGGTGTCTTTATCGCAATGTTTAGTTTTGAGTGCCACATCCTTTACTGTTGATCCTTGCTCAATTCGCATATTCAAATTAGAACGCTCACCCACTTTTAGGAGTTTCCGTTCTCGTAATACTTCCGGATAGGGAATAGTTGCAGTTTCTGCACAGCTATAGATTTTAGGAGTTTTTTCCTGGGGTATACCTTCGCCAATTACATCTACCTGCATGGTTTCAGCAATTTGAGCACCATAGTTAATGGGGAAGCCAGCAATGGTCATATCACCCACTGTAAAGCCTAACTCTGGGGGTACTTCATAGACAGCATGAAGAATTAAATCCGACTCTTCCCCTGGTTTACGTTTACGGCCGCGCAGAACTTTCCAGAAGTCTGAAGGCTTAACATTTGAGGGGGCATTGGCAGGAAGTTCATAGGTTTGGAAATTGGGTTCTTGGATATAGATCCCTACAGGGTTCATGAGAGAAACGCGCACACCTAGACGCACCAAATCGTTAACTCTTGCCCCAATAAAAGGATCACTATTCCGGTTAGGAGTACCATGCAGACCGCAGTTTAGCAGTTGACTGGCATCAGTCATGGGATTACCCTGTTCATCTTTCCGTATGATTGTGGACTGGCCACCTAAAAACATTGCCCCTTGCAGGGAGTTAAATTCACCAATCAGATGGGCAATGCCATTTTTAGTTGTATTATTCCATTTATTCAATTCGTTATAGGCAGGTCTGCCGGTTTGGGGATCAATAATCGGCTGGCCATTTTTGTCCCGTAGATATAAATCCTCTAACTTGACTTGTTTGCTCACCAGTTGTTGATAGAGGCGTAATACAGCTTTTGGTTCTACATTCCATAAAGCATACCAATACTCTCTAGTTTCGCTGGTGAAAGAAACTTTGGTAATTTTGCCTTGGGCATTGCGGGTTATACTCCATTCGCAATACTCATCTTGCCAGCCTCTTGGTCCTTTGGGTTCATAGGTGGGATCGGGAACGCCATTATCAGCATATTCCCAATGTTTGCGTCTACCCACCTCTGGAAAGGCATATTTGATCCGGTTGGGATAGACTAACCAAGTGATGGGAACTACTGCTGCTCCGGCTGGGACTTTGGTTGTCCGAGGATTATAATAATCGGTGAGGGTGGGTTGATTGGTAAAATTCCAAGGTTCATTTTGAATCAGTCGCTCAGTTAAGCGATTCATGTCTTCATTCCACCGCGCTCTTAATAGCTGTTTTTGTCTTGCCTCACTTGGGAGCAAGTCGTTCTGAAAGCCGGGTGTATCAAATACAAAGGGAGTCTTTTGGGCATAAACTGCATTGCTTTCATTGAATGGTAGTTGATGCCACGCCCAAGCAGCAAATGCTCCTCCAGCAGCTTGAAAGAGATGACGGCGCGTGAATTTTGCCATTTTAATCAGACCTCGATTTAAATCTTTGATATCTGGTTGTCCTGTAGAGATATTGGATAGAACATCTCTACAGATTGATTTGCTAATGAGTTTAAATTGCCAACTTCATCAACATGGTTCGGGAGTTTGGGCTAGGTCACTTTCTGGGAACAGTGCTCTAGACTCGAAAAACTTACAGAAGCGGGGTTCCTTAGCAAAACTCATCTGTTGTTTGACACTCCAGCGCATCAGATAATCTAACCGTTGGCTGGGTTCAAGATTAGCAATGGAGTTCACGTGGGTTTGTAAGCGTTGAGTTGTGATCTGCTTCCATTCCTGATCGGGTAACTCCCAGTTATAAAGAAACTGTTCTTCTGCGGAGCAATTATCAAAATTACCAGCAGCACAGGCTTTTGCGCCGGTTTGCTTAATTTTGTCCACAAAGTCCCCAGGTACACTACTGACACCATTGGTAATTGTGCCTGTAGTTATTTGTTGGGCATATTTATCCAGACTGGTGCGTTTTTCGGAGAATAAGGGGTTTTTGAAGTCCACCATCAAGATAGAAGCGACAAATTTATTTGTCAGAATCTTCGACTGCATCAGTTTTTGTGTCATGTAAATGTCTTCTGCCGGCACTTGAGGCACAAAGAAGGCAAAATAGGTAGAACCTGGATATTCAAAAGCTTTTTCGCTACCACGGAAAAATTCTTTTGTTCCTACCAATTTGAAGTTATGTTCTTTCAAGTAGGCATCATATTCTTTCCGAGGCAGTTTGACAGACAGAGTTTTGTAGTCTAAGCCCAAGGTTGTCTGCAAAAGGGTATCTGCTAAAAATGTATCGTTGGGAGGTACACCGGTAATATCTAGGTTAGGTGGGCTGGTATTAATTCCTTCGCTCTGAACATCACTTGATTTAAGGTTAACGGTAGTATTAGTAGTGACGTGACGCAACATTTTATCTACGTCACGGATCTGAGTGACACCATTTTGATTGGTGGTACGTTTTTTTAACCAGTTGGTGTAATATTCCTGGAAGTTTCCTCTAATAATTGGTTCAAATACGTCTGCGCCCCGCCGTTGTATGAAGTATCCTTCAGTTACAATGTTTTTGGGTAATTGAGTGGATGCAGTAATAGCTCGTTGAGAATGCCAATTATTCCAAGGTAGTTCAATCTCTCTCATAACGGGTGTACCGTTATGATGACAGGAAAAACAACCATGTCCCATTGCTGGTGTTCCCTGTGCCATGGAAGCATTACCTACATAAGCCCAAACGAAGGGAAAATCTTTTTTGGCGTAAAATTCAGGTACTTGGGGGCGGAGGAGGTAGTAGTTGTATTCGTTGCTTTTTTCATCAAAGGATATTACCTCGGTCATGGACTTCTTACTGGTTGCACCCAGTTTAGACATCATGATTTTGCTTTCGTTTTCGTTATTTCCCCAGGTGAATAGATAACGCAGACCACGAATATTATCTCTAGATGATACGGCGGCGGGAATTTGCACCCCTTCGCCGACGATGTAGGTGGTAGGTTTATAGCCTAGTTTATCTCCTATTTTCTTATCCAGATCTGCTACTGTATTTGGATAAATGCCTTTACGAAGTATTTTTGTGGCAAAAGGATCATTTAGCTGTTCGAGTTCTGACTGACTCAAGGGGACAAGACATTTATCTATGCCCTCAATAAAGCGATACATTTTACCTGCTGGTGCGGGTGGGCAGGTGATGTCATTTCCGGTGGGGGCGCTGTTGACCTTGTTGGCGGCGAACAGATTCCCAGCTATGACTGAAAGCATGGTCAAAAAAACTATTGCACTGATCTTGGCAATACTCGATCTGATAAATTTCCTTAATTTTCTCAGCACGTTATTTTCCTAGTGTTTATATGGAACTTGTTGCTTTTTTTCATGCTCGGTATACATTCAGTAATTATATTAAACCCAGATGTTCAAAAAAAATAGGGTATAAAATAAAAAGTAATAAAGAGGGAACAGGGAATGGTGAATAGGGAAAAATTACAGAGATTTTTATTTAATTTTTCTTAGGTACTTATCCTGATGGAGTGACGAAATCATTTTAACCAACTATGCAGGAAGGGTTTTGAACATTCGCGCTATGAAAAAATAAACATCATATTGTGGCCTTATTGATTCCATTGTCAATAACCAAAACCCACAAGTCTGATTTTTGTGTTGGGATAGGTTCTCAACTTATTTTGAACTTTTCAATACCGATCCATTCACAAGCCTTATTTGATAGGGTTTTTAGGCAAATTTGCCACCTTTTTCGGTACTGATCTTGACACTCCCCTCAGCTAAAGCCGAGGGGAGTGTCAATGACAAGGTGTAAGATGTTAGATAATTAAGCTGACTTACTTAACAACTTACCAATTACGCGATTTTCTGGGGTAAATGTTGCTGTTGCTACCCGTTGAATATCTTCAGGTGTGACGGCGGCAATTTTATCTAGTTGCTGAAATAAATTGCGCCAAGACCCGGTTTTGACTTCATATTCTAATAATTGTTGTGCCATGCCCATATTAGAATCAAGGGTGCGTAATAAACCTGCTCTGGCTTGGGTTTTGATTCTCTCTAATTCCATTGGAGATACAGGTTCGGTTTTCAATTTATCAATTTCTTGTCTGAGAGCGATCGCTACTTGATCTACTGTTTTTCCTGGAGATGTAAGAGCATAAAAGAACATTAAATTAGGATATTTATCCCCTGGAAAACCGCTATAACCTTGAGCATTTAGGGCTAAACGTTGTGTTTCGACTAAGGACTTAAACAGTCTTGATGTTCTCCCATCACTCAATAAACTACCGATAATTTCATAAACTGCATTGTCGGGATGGGTAATAGCAGGACGATGATAACCTTCTAAATACCAGGGTTGGGTAGGTAGTTCTAAGGTAACTTCTCTGGTGGCGGTTTGCTTGGGTTCTACTGGTAAGTTTTGTTGGGGTTTGGGTTTAGCTTGATAACGTCCAAAGTAAGTTTGTGCCAGTTTTTTGACTTCTCTGGGGTTGACATCACCAACAATGGCAATGGTTAAATTACTCGGAGCATAATAAGCATCAAAAAATTGCTTAACATTTTCTGGTGTTAAGTTACGAATATCCTCGTCATAACCAATTACAGGTCGTCGGTAAGGATGAACTTTGAAAGCAGCATCTATGAATTTTTCCACCATCATACCGATAGGGGAATTTTCCACCCGCAAGCGTCTTTCCTCCAAAATTACATCTCTTTCTTTATAGAATTCCCGAAATACAGGATCTAAAAATCGATCTGATTCTAAAGACATCCATAATTCTAATTTATTCGAGGGAAAGCTGTAGAAATAGCGGGTAGCTTCGGAGGAAGTATTAGCATTTAAACCCACTCCTCCAGCTTGTTCGACTATTTGCCCCATTTCGTTTTGTTTCACTAATTTCAGGGCTTGGGCTTCTACTGTTTTAAATTCCGTTTCTAATTTGGCTATTTCATCTGTTTTACCGCTTTTTTTAGCACTTCTAATTTGCTTATCTAACTTTTCTAACTTGTCTAAAAGTGGTGCTTCAGCTTTATAGTTTGTAGTACCTATCCGCCTTGTCCCTTTAAATGCTAAATGTTCAAGAAAGTGGGCTATTCCTGTTTGTCCATCTGGTTCATCTATGCCACCAACATCAGCATAGGTGAGAAAGGAAACGACTGGGGCTTGATGTCTTTCTAAAACAATGAATTTTAGTCCATTATCGAGGCGAAATTCTGTTAGTTGATTAATTACTTGTTGTAGGTAAGGCTGAATTGATGTGGGGGATTTTTGCAGGGCTATAGCTATTTCTGGCATCCATCCCCAAGTAAATAGGAGTAATGCTAAAGTTGTGGCTAATAAACGACGAATGGGGAAAATATCTAAAATTGTCTGGAACATAAGCAAAAGTTAAAGTAAATTTACATTACTTGAAAAATAGAGTCATTAATACAAAGAGAGTTAACCTTGTATTAAGCTTTCTGTGATTTTTGCATCTGATGTTGCACAATAGGGCTACAAATAATGTTTTGGAGATATCAAAATAACTACTATGCGAGTTTTTCATTCTCCTCCACCATCGGAAGCACAAACGCGCACAAAGATTTTGCAAGCAGCACAACGATTGTTTGCAGCCCAAGGATTTGAGGGAACTACAACCCGTGATTTAGCACAGTCAGCAGGTATTGCTGAGGGTACGCTATTTCGTCATTTTGCCAATAAAAAAGCAATTTTGGTGGAAGTGGCCACTAATGGGTGGGTGGATATTCTCACGGATTTACTGACGGAATTGAGTGAAATGGGTAGCTATAAGGCGATCGCCCAAGTTATGCGTCGTCGGATGTGGAATTTGCAAAAAAACGCCGATATTATGCGCGTTTGCTTTATGGAAGTGCAATTTCATCCAGATTTGCGCGATCGCATTCAAACAGAAGTTATTGATAAAATGACCGATGTGGCTGAGGCATTTTTCCAAACGGCCATGGATAAAGGCATCTATCGTCAGATGGATGCCAAGCTTGTAGCTAAGGTATTTTTAGGTTTATTTGCGATCGCTGGTTTCTCTGATAATACCCTCATAGAACCTAACGCCTCTCCCCAAGAAATGCAAAAAATGGCGGAAGGTTTAGCGGATATATTTCTTAACGGTGTTTTAGCTAAGGAATAGGTGACGGTTAACAGTTAACCGTTAACCGTTAACCGTTAACAATTACCCATTGCTTGCGCTTGATGACTCCACTGCTGTACTAACTCCACTGCTGGACATAAATCACGGCTATGCAATGTTGCTACTTGCAAACGCATAACTTGCCTGTGTAATCTGTGAGTAGGAGTTTGGGCTAATTGGGCTATGGAAATAACACCAGCGTGAAGCAATACACCGCAATATTGAGTCCCTACACTGGGAACACGGGCTAAACCTGCTAAAACAACCCATTTATTCACAGAGTGAAGAGTTACTTCCAATTTACCTGCTAATACTATTCTTTCTTCTGGAGTTTTTCCTCTTTTAATCAGTTCTTCTGTAGTATTGATGCCGCAATTTTGCAGTTGGGCTTGTTCTTCTGGACTTAATCCTGGTAAATCTTGAATAGGCCAGTCGGATGTTTGCAGGAAATTTCTATTATTTGCACGGTTAATGGTCATTTTTTCAGTTTTGAGTATGGGTTAATTTATCGAAAATTCAGGATTGACTGGGATTCTACTTACTGAATTTTAAGATTTTTATCAAATCGCCATCCTTCTTCAGGAGGGTGTTATTGATATTATGACCTATGAAAAATTAAAATCTCAATTCATTTATTCCCCAAGTTTCTTGATTAAAGGAGGTTCACAGTCAATAATGCCCGATAAGTGTCATTTTAAATCTAAAAATTTAATTACAAATATTAACCTAATACTTATATTTATTACGAAAATATTCGATTCATTACACAATATTAATCGGACTTCTATCAATTTTTAAACTAAAACAGGCAGGATAAAGGGATACTAGAGAATAATTAAAAAAATATGAAAATTCTTCAAGCTGATGGCAGCTATACCTTTCGTTCTTATTTCGAGCTATCTAAGTGATACCGATGAAATTTTAGCTGAGTTTGATTACAAACTTGTTAAAAAACGATGACAACTACCACAAAATACTCGTCAGCTATCGGAACTTACAGAACTAAAACAGAACCTTGAAAACTTACTCCCCTATGTACCATTAACTAGCGAAACAGCAAAACCTGAAATTTTGGTTGCTCCTGTGCTGAGTCGCATTGCCATGGTTTGTCAAAAAATACTACGGATTGAGTATCCTGTAAAAGTTAACAATCTATTGCAAGGCAATCTTGATTACTTAATTCGCTCCATTCATAGTCTCATTGTCGTCCAAGCTAAACGCGATGATTTGACCCGTGGTTTTACTCAGTTAGCAGTGGAAGCGATCGCATTATCTATGGTGCAGTAACAATTGGTAATGTCTAGATATTGGGAATTGTAAAGGGGAGGGAACTGGATTTTTATTCTTTCCCCCCTTGTAAAGGCTACGGTGTACACACAAGTCCTATCTGTCTTCGTTTTGTGCTTATACGCTAAATCCCTACGACTAATTCATCAGTATCAGGATTTTAGTGAATTGGTGTAAGTTGAGAATGTTCTCACAAATATTAGCTAAACAAAATGACTGCTGTTAACTTGACTACTTGGATTCTTGGACCCTTTTTGGGACTAATGACGTTTTTATTTATTTTCCGCATTGTTTTGACTTGGTATCCCCAATTCGATCTCAATCGCTTGCCTTTTAATCTCATTGCTTGGCCAACTGAACCGTTTTTAATCCCCTTGCGAAAGATAATACAACCCATTGGTGGTGTAGATATTACTCCTATTATCTTAGTAGCGATTTTTAGCTTTATTAGGGAAATTTTACTAGGTCAGCAAGGGTTACTGACCATGT
>NZ_PGEM01000020.1:22114-24513 GCF_002934005.1 Cuspidothrix issatschenkoi CHARLIE-1
TCGATCTGGACCCCAAACGATTAATTTACCAATGAGGGAATCGTAATAAGGGGGGATACTGTAATCCGTGTACACGTGGGAGTCAATCCGCACGCCGGGTCCTCCTGGTGGCAGATAACCACTAATTTTGCCAGGGGCGGGGCGAAAATCATGATCGGGATCTTCGGCGTTAATCCGGCATTCGATGGAATGTCCTCTCAAAATTACTTGATCTTGTGTCCAGCGCAGTCTTTCACCTTGAGCAATGCGAATTTGTTCTACTACTAAGTCTATGCCAGTAATCATTTCTGTGACTGGATGTTCTACTTGTATGCGGGTATTCATTTCCATGAAATAGAATTTACCGAATTTATCGAGGAGAAATTCGATAGTTCCTGCGCCGGTGTAGTTGATAAATTGGGCTGCTTTGACGGCAGCCTCGCCCATTTTTTGCCGTAATTCTGGATCTAAGGCAGGACTGGGAGCTTCTTCTAGGAGTTTTTGGTTACGACGCTGAATTGAACAATCTCTTTCACCTAAATGGATGACGTTACCGTAGTTATCCGCTAAAATCTGAAATTCAATGTGGCGGGGATACTGCAAGGTATAGTTTAACAAATTCCTCTTCAGAACGTACCAGCCGCATTCCTCGACCTCCACCGCCGGCGGTGGCTTTAATCATCACAGGATAACCGATTTCTTTGGCGATCGCTAATCCTTGTTCTTCCGATTCTACCAGCCCTTCACTACCGGGAACTGTGGGTACACCGGCTTTTTGCATGGTTTCTTTGGCGGTGGACTTATCCCCCATCATCCTAATCGCTTCGGGACTAGGACCAATAAAAGCAATGTGATGGTCGGCACAAATTTCTGCAAACCTGGCATTTTCTGACAAAAACCCATAACCAGGATGAATTGCACTGGTATTGCGCGTTAATGCAGCCGCAATAATGTTGGGAATGTTCAAATAACTTTTGCTGCTGGCAGGTTCACCAATGCAAACCGCTTCATCTGCCAGTTGGACGTGTAGCGCGTTTCTGTCAACAGTAGAGTGAACGGCAATTGTGGCAATTCCCATTTCTTCACAGGCGCGGAGAATGCGAAGGGCGATTTCTCCTCGATTAGCAATTAATATTTTGTCAAATTTCATTTTCTAGTGACGATATCAGTACCAGTAGATTGACATTTTCTCCCATCCTGCTGACATAAAGCTGTTGCATTACTGTAAATCGTGACAGGATATCCCCAAACATCATTCTTAGCAGACTATTAGATTCTGTGGCATCTTTGCTAGACCTTTTAATATGACTTGTCTTGTAACTATATTTCTGTCAGTCTCATACCCATTCAAAAAAATCTTTGCAAAAATTTTGGAAAATATTGCACTTAAGAGATTTTTTTATGTTATACTGTAATCTGTGTTGGACTCGTGCGGATGTGGCGGAATTGGTATACGCGCACGCTTGAGGGGGCGAGTTCGAGTCTCGCCATCCGCATTTTACTAAGATGTAATTTACCCGCCGTCATTAATGTTTGACTGCGGGTTTACATTTTTTAGGCAACAGGCAAGAATTTCCCAACGCACAACTGACCATCTTTAAGATATTGGTTTTTCTGCTGGAATGATGGATAGTATATAAATAGATTAACTTTTGTAAAGAACATTGACTACTATTTTTAATCCGACACATAACTTAATCTTGCCAAGTGCTTGGCATTGTCTTACTCCCCTCTGGCAAGGAGGGGAAGAAGTAGTTAAACGCGGTTTACCTCATACCCAGTTAGCACCAACTTGGCAATTACTATTATTGGGTGATGGTTCTCCTACAAGGCACGTACAACTGCTAACTGGTGAACCAACGGAGGTAGACGTAATTGATATGTCCACAATTGGCATGGATACGGATGGTGCGCCCACAATTATACAAATGTTGCCTGGTCCAAGAGTACGCCGACAGGTGTGGGTCAGAACTGCCTCTGGTCAACGTTTATATTATGCTGCGTCCTGGTGGGAAGCAAGTCATGTAGATGAATACTTACAAAACAAGTCTTTACCAATTTGGGCAAGTTTGGCGCGGTTACGGACTGAGTTGTATAGAGATGTGCAAGGTATTTATTATGGTAACTCAGAAGCGTTAGAGTCAGGTTTTCAGGAAAAGGGGCCATTTTGGGGTCGCCATTATTTATTTTGGCATCATGGACAACCGCTAACTTTAATTTATGAAGTTTTCTCGCCTTTTTTAACTAAATATCTAGGTGCAATGAATTATGAAGGTTAATTTTCTCCATGACTAATATCCAAAACCAGATAGGGTCAAGGTTTCATCTACAGCAGTTGGGGAAACTAATAGACTTTTCATGTCAAATTTGTGTCATAATCAACTCTAAATGAGGGAGAAAATGACTTTTTGACTAAAGGG
>NZ_PGEM01000185.1 GCF_002934005.1 Cuspidothrix issatschenkoi CHARLIE-1
ATAAGGAATACAGAGATTTTTCTTTTTTCCAAAAATGTTAAATTAATTTTGCTCAGGTACTTAATAAACGGTTATAGCTTTGTTCAGCAAACCCTAATTAAATGTTTTTAGCACTATGTATATTTCTCGACGTTCTGCTACTGTCAGAAATTTTTCTGTATCTGCTGTTAATGGCAGTATCACTTTAGTGATTTTATTAATTGCACCCTTGGGTTTAATGGCTGTAATTGTTAATACTGCATTGGTAACGATGACTACTTATATAGTTTGTAGTGTATCCGATAGGGTAATTTTGTGGTTAGAACCGGAACAAAATGCAGAATTAACATCTTCTGGAAAGGGTGAATATCGTTCTCCCAAAAAATCTAATTTACAACGTTGGTGGCGTTAATAGTTCATAACTCTATGCAAACTCTTTATGTTTCTGAACAGAATTGTTATGTCTGTTTACAGAAGGAAACTTTGATAGTTAAACAAGGGGATACTGTTTATGTTGAGGTGCAGTTACCTTTGTTAGAACAGATTTTGATTTTTGGCAGATCGCAAATCACAACTCAAGTGATTCGTGCTTGTTTATGGCGGGATATTCCCATTGCTTATTTATCACGGATGGGTTATTGCTACGGCAGAATTTTACCAATTTCTAGGGGATACCGACAGTTATCACGTTATCAACAAGAATTATCTCCTGTGGAAAGGTTAATTACTGCTAGGGCGATGGTTAAAAATAAGTTGAAAAATAGTAGGGTGCTATTACGAAGACAGAAGAAAAAACGAGAATCGGAGGTTTTAGAACGGGTGTTACAAAGTTTAGATTATTTGGCTAAACAGGCGGATCAAGCTGATAATTTAGAACGGTTAATGGGGTTTGAGGGTGCGGGTGCGGCTCAATATTTCTCGGCTTTTAGTGAATGTTTAACTAACCCTGATTTTGTGTTTTCTGGTCGTAGTCGTCGCCCTCCGGGAAATCCTGTAAATGCTATGTTGAGTTTTGGTTATCAGGTGCTGTGGAATCATTTATTAGCATTAATTGAAATTCAAGGTCTTGACCCCTATTATGCTTGTTTACATCAGGCTCATGATGGTCATGCAGCATTAGCTTCTGATTTAATTGAGGAGTTCCGCGCCCCTGTGGTGGATTCTTTGGTGATGTGGTTAATTAATCGCAAAATTATGGATGTTAAGGCAGATTTTGAATTTAAAGATGGGGGGTGTTATTTGAATGATTCAGGCAGGAAAAAGTTTTTACGTGGGTTTTTGCAAAGAATGACTGAAGAAATTCAAACTGATGGGGGAATTAAACAACCAAAATGGGATTTATTGACTCAACAGGTGAAGGCTTTCAAACAGTTTGTTTATAATCCCAGTCACCATTATCAACCCTATCGAATTGATTGATTTTTTCTGATGTTTATGTTATGTTTTTGTATGTGATTTCCTACGATATTCCTGATGATAAAAGACGTAAAAAGATAGCTGATTTATTAGAAGGTTATGGTCAGCGTGTACAGTATTCTGTGTTTGAATGTCAGTTAAATACGGAAAAGTACAATGATTTACGTCGGCGGTTAAGGAAGATTGTCAAGTTAGAGGAGGATAATGTCAGGTTTTATCCTTTGTCTCGACATACTCTTTCCCAGGTGGAAAGTTGGGGGGTGGGTGTGCCTGTGATTGAACCTCCGGGTTCGATTATTGTTTAGTTTTTCCGAAGGTCAGGTAAAATGGCTGTAATGTTGATTTTTTCGTTGGGAACTTCGGTCGCTTGCTGGGTAAGGGTTTTGGGGGTTTTTTCCCGCTGTCGGTTGGTGGTTTTAACACTTTTTTTCCTGACCTTCGGAAACTGTCTCTGGACACCTTACTGGGTAAGGGTTTAAAATTGAGGAGTCCCCACTCGCTGGGGATATTAATTGAATGGAAACATCCTCAATATCTGCAAAACCTTCTATCGTTGCATCCTGTGGAGGTCCCCACTCGCTGGGGATATTAATTGAATGGAAACCAAGATTCTAGTCAGTCATGGTGACGGTATTCTTAGTCCCCACTCGCTGGGGATATTAATTGAATGGAAACGTTATTGTAGTAGCACACTTATAAAACAAAACAATGAGTCCCCACTCGCTGGGGATATTAATTGAATGGAAACTGCTAGTTCTTTCATTGTCGCGTCGTTAATAGTCCCCACTCGCTGGGGATATTAATTGAATGGAAACAGTAAACTTAGTTTTTTGTATATCTTTACTAGCAGTCCCCACTCGCTGGGGATATTAATTGAATGGAAACGTTGATTTTGACAGTCGTGTTAAGGGTGGTGCTGGGTCCCCACTCGCTGGGGATATTAATTGAATGGAAACAGGAACAGATACAGCCGCCGCGCTAATAGTAACTAGTCCCCACTCGCTGGGGATATTAATTGAATGGAAACTTAGCTAAATAGTCAAATAATCGGCTATTTTCTTGGTCCCCACTCGCTGGGGATATTAATTGAATGGAAACTTCAGGTGTGTTGTCTTCTACAATCGCTTTAGATTCAGTCCCCACTCGCTGGGGATATTAATTGAATGGAAACTCTTTGTAAATTGAATCTTGGGAAAGGGGATAACAGTCCCCACTCGCTGGGGATATTAATTGAATGGAAACACGGAAACGTTTTAGCAGGAAACTGAAGACTTAGTCCCCACTCGCTGGGGATATTAATTGAATGGAAACTCAAGATCAGCCAGCACCCTATTAGAAGCATGTAGTCCCCACTCGCTGGGGATATTAATTGAATGGAAACAAATTAGTTATTAATTTAGCTCATAATGACTTTGAAGTCCCCACTCGCTGGGGATATTAATTGAATGGAAACATTAAAGATCATCTCTTCATCTGGAGCGAGGTCTAAAGCTGTCCCCACTCGCTGGGGATATTAATTGAATGGAAACAATTTTGTATTAGGTTGATTTTGTTAACTTACGTCCCCACTCGCTGGGGATATTAATTGAATGGAAACTAGAATCAGATTACTCATCCACTTTACTAAATGATGATGTAGTCCCCACTCGCTGGGGATATTAATTGAATGGAAACTAGGTTGTACAATAGTTTCAACTTTTATTTTAGTTTTGTCCCCACTCGCTGGGGATATTAATTGAATGGAAACTTTTTTGCGTTCACCAGTCAATCCAGATCCACTACCGTCCCCACTCGCTGGGGATATTAATTGAATGGAAACAGGGCAACACCGCTCCATCGGACATCCCCTTCTGAAAGTCCCCACTCGCTGGGGATATTAATTGCAGAACTTACGCAAAATAGAACAAAAGTAGGGGTAATTCATGAATTACCCCTACTTTCCGTGACCTTTTGCGTAAGCCAAATGAACCTCGCACCTGCGTCTGCATACAAAACACCGCTTCCTTTATAGGAAGTGGAATTAATGGAAACTCTTTCAATAACTTAACTAAAGCTTTACCTCCAAAACCGCTTCCTTTATAGGAAGTGGAATTAATGGAAACTTTACCTCC
>NZ_PGEM01000186.1 GCF_002934005.1 Cuspidothrix issatschenkoi CHARLIE-1
CCTATATATTGAGGGGATACATTTTAAATATCTTCTTCATCTTGATTTATTTCTTCTTCTGTTCTCTCTAATTCAAAACTTTCAATAGCAGTAAAAACCTGTTGTACCGTTTTCGGATGTAGAATCCTACCTGAATGAAAAGGAATCACAACTCTCACATTTTCTCGAAAATAAATTCTGTGACTACCTTTACTTCTAATTTCAATAAAACCAGCATTTAATAGTAATTTTTCAGCTTCTTTGGCAGTTAGTCGTAGTAGTTTAGGCAACTTTTACCTCCAAAGTCATAGTTAATATTTCTTTGTGCTGAAGTGCTTGTTTCTCAAATTCTGATAATGTTTCTATATATAATTCAACTGCTTCCTTAATATTTGCCTGTACTGCTTCTAAGGAATCACCTTCAGATTGACATCCAGGAAGTTCAGGACAATAAGCATAATATCCATGTTCATCTTTTTCAATGACAATACTAACTTTATAGGACATAAGTAAGTTTTGTTTGTTGATTAATAATTGGCTATTATATCATATTTATTCATAAATAATAGTATAGATTCATCTCTATCTTGCAAAACTATAAAAATCCCATCCTGTACATCCTCAAATCCTGGATATCCTGATTCTGACAAAATAGCTAACTACTTAATATTCTCCAGTTGTGTTAACCTGCTCAAAAAAATGTTAATTCTATCAAAAAGGGGTATTCCAGATAAACACCCCATCAATAATTGTCTAATATTCCAACACCTTAAACTGTTTCTGCTGCTGCTTCCGCTTCCGGTTCTACATCTGGTAAACCATAAATAGAACGATAAAGTTTATCGTACTGTTTAGCAGATTCATACCAACTGAAGTTTTCACTCATCCCCCGTTTTTGTAATTCTTGCCATTGGGGTTTGAAACGGAAACCCTCCCAGGCGCGAATCATACAAGTAAAGAGATCCAGTGGTTCATAGCGGTCAAAGCAGTAACCTGTACCCGCTTCATTGGCTGGATCATAGTGGCTGACGGTATCAACTAATCCTCCGGTACGGCGGACAATAGGCACAGAACCGTAACGCAACGCCATCATTTGACTAATTCCGCAAGGTTCAAAGCGGCTAGGCATTAAAAAAGCATCTGTACCAGCGTAGATACGACGGGAGAGGGCATCATTGTACAGGAGATAGGTGGCCATCCGTCCGGGATAGCGGGATGCGAGTTGCCACATTTGGGTTTCATAATAGCGCTCGCCTGTTCCCAAAAGGACAAACTGAGCATCTGTATAAGCCATAAAACGGTCGAGAATTTGTAATACCAAATCAAGACCTTTTTGTTCTACCAACCTTGTCACCATGCCGATTAAAAAGGCATTAGAATTAACTTCTAAACCCACTTCTTCTTGCAGGGATATTTTGTTAGCTTTGCGTTGATCTAAGGTATCTATGGTAAAGGGTTGAGCAATGTATTTATCATTGGCGGGATCATAAATATCAGTATCTATACCGTTAATTATCCCTGATAACTTGCCACTAATAAAAGATAATAAACCTTCTATTTGTTCACCATAAGCAGGTGTTTTGATTTGTTCGGCATAGGTAGGAGAAACTGTATTTACCTTATCCGCAAACTGGACTGCGGCCGCCATTGTATTGTGTCCTTGCATATACCAGGGACACCAGGTAATTTTCTCTAAATACCAACGCCAAGGGCCTTGATAAGCGAGGTTATGAATAGTAAATACACTGGTGATATCTGGAGACTGATTTAACCATACGGGTAACATTCCTGTGTGCCAATCATGACAATGGACAATTTCTGGTTTCCAGTAGTTCCAGCAAAATTCCGCCGCCCCATTGGAAAATAAAGTGAATCTCCAATCTTCATCTTCTCCTCCATAAATTCGCCGGGGGAGAAAGACAGGATGTCCAAATAAATACAAGGGAACATCAGTTCCAGGTAGTACACCTTCGTAAACTGAAAACTCCTGAAACATCGCAGCACCCTTCCATATTGGGTCTTTGGGTACTTGCATTTTGTCGGAAACAAACCCATAGTAAGGCATGAAAATCCGTACATCATGTCCCATTTGTCTCAATACTTTGGGTAATGCACCTACAACATCTCCCATTCCGCCAACTTTGGCAATGGGAGCAGCTTCCGCCGCTACAAATAAAATTCTCATGGTAATTGGTAGATGGTAATTGGTAGATGGTAATTGGTGATTGGTGATTGGTGATTGGTGATTGGTGATCAAACTAAACTAAGTTTTCTTGCCTCTTGCCTCTCACCTGTAACCTATCACCTTATGATCCCCGTTGAATCTCGGTAAAGATTTTTTCTAATATTTCTGTAGCACCTTGTTGGCGTAGAATACTGGCTAGTTCTGCCCCTAATTTTTCAGCATTAGCGGCTGGACCGGTGACGCTATCTTTAACCAGTTGTTGACCATCAACGCTGGCAACAAGTCCTTTTAAGGTTAATTCATTACCATTAATTTCAGTGTTTACACCAATGGGAACTTGACAGCCACCTTCTAAAACTCGTAAAAATGATCTTTCTGCTAGACAGCGATCGCGTGTTGCTGGATGTTCAATAGCTTTGAGTAATTGAATTACTTCGGTGTCATCAGCACGGCATTCTATGCCCAAAGCACCTTGTCCCACGGCATGGAGAGAAATTTCTGGAGGTAAGATTTGATGGATGCGATCGCTCATTTCTAATCTTTCTAACCCAGCTACCGCTAAAATCAAAGCATCATACTCACCTGCATCGAGTTTAGCCATACGCGTGATTAAGTTTCCCCGCACGTCTTTAAATGTAAAGTGGGGGAATTTATGCCGTAATTGCGCTAGTCGTCGTAAAGAAGAAGTACCAATCACCGCACCTGCGGGTAAAGTCTCAAGTTGCTGACCTTTATACTTTTCATGTAGCACCACCGCATCTGCGGGGTTTTCCCGTTCTGTAATGGCTGCTAAAGTTAATCCTTCTGGTAAGTTAGTGGGTAGATCCTTGAGAGAATGCACAGCAAAATCAATCTCTTTATTGATCATGCCCAATTCCAATTCCTTGGTAAATAGTCCTTTATCGCCAATTTTGGCCAATGCCACATCCAGGATTTTATCCCCTTGGGTAGACATGGTATGGACTTCAAAAGTAATGTCGGGAAAGCTTTTCTGAAGTTGTGCTTGTACCCAGTAAGTTTGAACTAAAGCTAGTTGGCTTTTACGTGAACCAATACGAATAGTGCGCGGAGGGCTAGAAACTGAAGTCATAAAACTGTATGTCAAACCAGGCGATAAATTAACATTTATCTAGACTACCGCAGCAAGTGACCTACCGGACGGAATAACTCTCTTTACATTTCCCAGATTAGCACAGGTGACTGTTGTAGGGGCGAATGGCCGTTCGCCCCTACCTCCGTACATCCCTAACTTTTGGCAATACCTTCTTCCCGTGCGGCTTGTTGGACAGCAGTAGCTACAGCAGCAGCCACACGCTTATCAAAGACGGAAGGGATAATATGTTCCCGATTCAATTCAGAAGGCTTAACTAAAGAAGCGATCGCACTGGCAGCTTCCAAACACATATTAGTAGTAATCGTACTAGCCCGGCAATCTAAAGCCCCACGAAACACCCCAGGAAAAGCCAGGACGTTGTTGATTTGGTTGGGGTAGTCACTCCGACCTGTAGCCATGACAGCGACGTTACTAGGGGCTAATTCTGGTTGAATTTCGGGAATGGGATTAGCCATAGCAAAGACAATGGCATCTTTAGTCATTCCCTGTACCATTTCTGGTGTCAGAACTCCCGGCGCGCTCACACCGATGAAGACATCTGCACCTTGGACTGCATCGGCTAAAGTTCCTTGAGCTTTAACGGCAAATTCTAGTTTTTCTTCGGTCAAATCGCTGCGATTGGTAGAAATAATTCCCTTGGAGTCGCACATCAAAATGGTTTCTGCACCGGCTTTGCGGAGTAAACGAGCGATCGCTACTCCCGCCGCACCAGCGCCATTAATCACAATGCGGATATCTGCAATGGATTTTTGCACCAGTTTCAGGGCGTTAAATAATGCTGCTAAGGTAACAATAGCTGTTCCATGTTGGTCATCATGGAAAATGGGGATATTTAATTCTGCTCGCAGTCTTTGTTCAATTTCAAAACACCGAGGTGCAGCAATATCTTCTAAGTTGACACCACCAAAGACAGGGGCGATATTTTTCACAGCTTTGACAATTTCATCTGCATCTTGAGTGTCTAAACAGATAGGAAAAGCATCAAGTCCGGCAAATTCTTTAAATAACATGGCCTTACCTTCCATCACTGGTAAAGCTGCTGCTGGTCCGAGATTACCTAAACCCAAAACCGCACTACCATCTGTGACAATGGCCACGGTATTATTTTTGATAGTCAGATTATATACTTCTTCGGGATTTTGAGCGATCGCTTTACAAATTCTGCCCACTCCAGGAGTATAGGCCATGGCTAAATCAGAAACGCTTTTGAGAGCAATTCTACTGACTATACTAATTTTGCCACCCCGATGTAAATTAAACGTCCGATCATAAACATCCATTACCTTAATATCTGGTAATTCCTTGATCACTTGGACAATAGTTTCCGCGTGTTCCGTACTTGCGGCATCAACTGTAAGATCACGTATAGATTCTTGTCTTGTTTGTTCAATTAAATCAATTTGTCCCAGATTACCACCGGCAGTGGCGATCGCTTGGGTTACAGATGCTAACATCCCCACACGATTGGGAATTTGTAACCGCAAGGTAAGGCTAAAACTAGAATTAGGAGTAAGATTTGTCATAGTTTGATGTTAGGGAACAGGGAATATAGGGAATAGGCAAGAGGGAACAGGGAATATAGATTTTTCTTCCTCCTGACTCCTGTAGGGGGCGAACGGCCGTCCGCCCTTACTGAACTGAACGCTGACCTATCAAAAATCACATTTCTACAGATACCAGCACAACTGTAATATTATCGTGTCCCCCCTCTTCTCTAGCTGCTTCCACCAGTTTATGAGCAGCTTCTTCTAGGGAAGAGGCTTCTGTTATGTATTCGTAAATTTTCTGATCAATCAGTTCTTCTGTGAGTCCATCGCTACATAAAAGCAAGCGATCGCCATTTTGTAAATCTAGAGATTGAACATCAACCTGATTTAAATCTTCTCTACCTAAACAACTGGATAAAACATGACGATAGGGATGATTTCTGGCCTCATCAAGGGTCAGATCGCCCATTTTCAACGCTTTACCAATCCATGTATGATCGTCTGTAATTTGTTTTAATTCTGTTCCCCGTAGTCGGTAGATACGAGAATCACCAACGTGGCCACATACAGGAGACTCTGATGGACGGATGACCACCACTACGGCAGTTGTCCCCATATCTGCACGTTGAGGGTTATCTTTTTGGTCTTGAATAATAGCATTATTAGCCGTAGCTAAAGCTTGCTCTAAAAGTTGTAATGCCGATTGGGAGGACTGCCAATTTTGCTCTAAATAGACACGAATTTCTTGCGTAGCAATGCGACTGGCCTCTTCTCCTCCTGCATGACCACCCATGCCATCAGCGACTATAAAAAATCGCCCTGTGGGATCAATATAGTACGAATCCTGATTATAAGTACGAATAAGCCCCGGATCTGTACAACCGGTAGAGTCAAGTTTCATAGATTTTTCGTGAACAATTCATTAATAGTTGGGAGTTATAGTTACTAAAAATATAGGCACATATTTCTAGCTTTTTGACACTCTGCGTCCTAAATGAGCGCGGATTCTTGGTTCAATGAGTCCACTTAGTTTAGATTCCTTGCGGTGTCTAACAAGCGAGGTTTTTCTCTCCCCAAGCGTTACTTTCCCCCTGACTGGAGGTAGTTGCACCTTAGTTCTTACCTGAATGGGAGCATGGGAGCGATTATCCCTCAGTAAGCTGGCACATTAATTAGGTCATTACATTCGATCATAACGGTCAAGACGTAAAAGCAACCGAATCAGAATAAAGGAAACTGCTGCTGCCATTAAGCCAATAAAAACCGCTAACCATAAATGCTCATAAACGAACAGAATGGTAGCCGCAATAGTAAAACCGCTGATAATCATGGCATAGCTCATGCCCAGTTGAATATTACTCTGTCGCCGCATCAGACGTTCTGTTTCCACAGACCGCACTCGTAGACGAATATCACCACGTTCGATTTTATCGAGGGTATCTTCTAACCTCCGTGGTAATCCTAAAGCAGTGCTACTGACTTGGACTGCTTGACGACTTAATTCATTCAAGAAACTATTCCCCTCTGAACCATTGTTATCTGTCATAAGCTGCATTGCATAAGGCTGGGCAACTTCCATAAAGTTAAATTCTGGATCTAGACCTTTACCAACTCCTTCGAGGGTGGAAAAGGCACGCATGACAAAGGTAAAAGTTGCTGGAAATCTAAATGGTTGATTGTAGGCGAGTTCGTACAGATCGTCACTAATGGCCGCCACTGATTGGTTTTCAAAGGGCTTATCCATAAAGTTATCCAGCATGTACTGAACAGAACGACGGACTGGTCCCATGTCATCAACGGGAGCGATCGCGCCTAAATCAATTAGGGATTTTACCACGCGTTCGCCATCTTTTTGCGCGATGCCAAACAAAGTTTCCATTAGTCCTTCCCGGACGTTGGATTTAATTGTTCCCATCATCCCGAAATCGTAGAAAATCAAAGCCCCATCCGGACTAACTGCGAGATTTCCGGGGTGAGGATCAGCGTGGAAGAAGCCATTATTGAGTAATTGATGTAGGTAAGCTTGAGCGCCATAGCGAGCGATCGCTTTTCTATCTACACCAGCAGCCTCTAAGGCATCATACTGACTAACTTTAATACCAGGAACATATTCTAAAGTAATTACCCTAGTTGTAGCATAACGCCAATAGACTCTAGGAACTTTCACCCAGTCATAACTGCGAAAATTCCGGCGAAAAGTATCCGCATTACGACCTTCATTAAGATAATCAATTTCTTCCCAAAGAATGCGACAACACTCCTCATATATACCCATCCAATCCCTACCCCGCCCCCATTTGGGATGGTTTTGAAAGTACCGAGCAATACCTTTAAGAATGTGTAAATCAATCTCAAATAACTTCTTAAGTCCAGGACGTTGCACTTTCACAACAACTGACTCACCAGTATATAAAATAGCCTTATGTACTTGACCCAAACTAGCAGCCGCTAAAGGCACAGGTTCAAAATCTTGGAACAGTTCGGGAATTTTTTTACCTAATTCGTGTTCTACAATTCCTTCCACCTGTTCATAACTAAATGCTGGAACTCTATCTTGTAATTTAGATAACTCTTCTACATATTCACCAGGAAAAATATCAGCACGAGTAGAAAATAGTTGCCCGACCTTAATAAAAGTCGGTCCCAAATCTAAAAATGTGTTTCTAATCCAGATTGCTTGGGCTTTGCGTCTAGCGGCTTGTTTAGCTTCCGTGATACCGCCGGGGTAACTCCAAGCTTTATTATAACGCCAAATTCTGAACATCAAGGTCAAGACAAAAGACCAAATATCCACAAAGCGGCGTTTGCTAGAGTATTCTTCCCGATTCCAACGGTATGCTTTGTCTGAGTAACCTTGTTCCATATTTTTCTTATACCGTCGGCGTGTTCCAGATTCATCTTATTTAACGCAGGCAGGGGGCAGAGGGCAGGGGAACGGATCACAGGGGCAAGGGAGAATTATATTCTTCCTTCTTTCTTCTGAACTCCTGCCAATTACCCATTACCCATTAACTATTTTGCAGCATTGCGATGCTTCTGTAATTCACTTCTTAATAAGGCAATTTCTGCCCTCAATTCGTCAATTTCAGTCTGTAAATCTACCGAATCACCACTGGATGAACTACCATCTGTAGTCATTCCAGATCCAGAAGATTCCGCAGCCCGATTAGCTCGTGCGATCACTTCTTCAGTAAACTGGCGTAGCTGTTCTCTAGCTTCAGCATCAAATTTGCCCAGTTCACTCAAAGCATCAGTCAAGGCGACTTCTACACGCTCATTAATTACTTCAGCTACGGCTCTGCCTACGAAAAAGGCTTGCACAAGGGGATTACTCATAAATTTTTGTAAAGTTGCTCCGCAAAAAGATTATAACCTGCATTCCGTCTCTGGTGTTCATTATCATTCAGGAGTTTACTGATTGGTGACCGTTGACTGTTGACAGGAGGGGTCAATCAATTTTCGATTTTCTCTTTGATACTCCCTAACCCCCAATTCTGGGGGAATTAAGAATTTCAAAGTCATCCAAATTTGGGGGATTTAGGGGGCTAAATAGGGTTTACTGAAAAAGTTATCTGTGGAGGCTAGGGAACACTTCGACCCTTCGACTCGCTCAGGGCATCCCAGGGAACAGTTCCAGCTACCGTGATCCCCATAGATCAATTAATTCCAAATACTGTTCCAACAGTAGATTTAATGGAATTTCTGGCATCCTTTAAAGTCTGACTAATGGGATGCTTATATTGTAAAAATACCCTGGCACAATTGCGTCCTGGCATTCCTGAAATTGAACCACCGGGATGAGTCCCCGCACCTGTTAAAAAGAGATTGTCAATGGGAGTTTTATAGTTAGCTAACTCTGGCAAAGGTCGGAAAAATATCATTTGATCCATAGTCATATCAATATGATAATAATTTCCTTTGTATGCTCCCAATCTTTCGCCCAATTCTGCTGGACTTTCTACCCGTCTAGCGATAGTTGCTTTTTTCACATTTGGGGCATAGGTAGCTAGTTTATCGATTACTCGATCTGCTACTTTATTTTTTAGTTCATCTGTCCAACCTGTCCCTTTTAATCCTGTACCTGCTGCACCTGCAATTTGATAAGGAGCAAAAAATTCAATCCATAGAGTATGTTTTCCTGGTGGTGCTAAACTAGGATCAAGGGCACTAGGCATGACTATATACATAGATGGGTCAGAATCGGGAATTTCCCCTAATGTACATTTACTATGAGCTTGTTCCACGTGATTCATAGAATCAGCAATTAAAATTGAACCAATCAAATATTCATCTTTATGATCATGGTGAGAAAAATGCAGTGGTTCATCTAAGGCTAAATCTATTTTGAGGATAGTTTCATTGTTATTGATAATGCGCCGTTCTAATCTTTCCCATAAATCAGGATCAACCGCATCAATATCACTTTTTTCTGTCATTTGTAGAAATAATCTTTGGGCATCAATATTAGAAATTACTCCATGTTGAGCTAGATATTCTTTACCACCTTTTACCCTCACTCCTACGGCTTTACCATCGTCAATTAAAATTTTATCAACGTGCTGATCTGTGAGAATTACTCCACCTTTGCTATTAACTAATTTTACCAATGCTTGCACCAATGCACCCGTACCGCCGCGAGGTCTAGCCATACCAGGATGATGACGCATGGCCATCATCATGACACCAATAGCAAGATTTTTTTGAGAAGGTGGCGCACCTAATTCTGATGCTAATCTAGCTAGGGGTGCTTTGAGAAATTCTTCATCAAACCATTCATTGAGAATATCTTCAGCACTATTGAGCATTGTTCGCACAAAATCAAGACTTTTGGCTGGTGAACCAACTACAGAAAATAAATCTTTGATTTGTTGAATATTGAAATTACCAAAAATATCTATAATTGATTTTGGTGGAGCATTAAACATGGGAATCATGGCGTTAATTGCTCGTTGCCAATAATCTGTAAACTCCGCATATTTTTGAGCGTCTCTTTCACTATAACGAGCAATTTCTGCACAGGTTTTTTCTAGGGATTTATGAGCTAAAAAATATTTACCATCTGGATGGGGACAAAATACAACTGGGTCACATTCTAGATACTCTAAGCCATATTTTGTTAGCTCTAATTCTTCAATCACGGGACCCAAATGAATAAATTCATGATCAATGGCGCACAAGTTAAATTTAAAACCTGGTGCTTTTTCTGGAATACATTCTTCTGTTGTTGCTGCACCACCAGGAACAGGCCGTTTTTCTAGTAATAGGACACTATAACCCGCTTTGAGTAAATAAGCTGCACACACTAACCCGTTATGTCCTGCACCAATGATGATAATGTCATATTTTTCCATATTTTTTACTACCTAAAAATTTTGCCTTGTTTATATTATTATATTTAGAGCCAATAAAGCAATCCTATTTAAGAATCAGGATACAAAATAAATCAGAGTTTTCCAGTCATTATTGATAATTGAGAGAAAAATAGGTTTCTCTATATTATCGCTACCAACAAATATTCTGACTCCCGATTCCTGACTCCTAAATTCTTAACTTTAATTTAACCCCATAACTTGCCGATAATGAGGTGCTAAATTAGCTACATTGACGGATTCCTGTTGTGTTTCCCAGTGACTACGATTAAATAATTCTTGTTTCAATTCATCAATATTGATTGTGGTGATTTGTCCATTATTAATAATTTTTTTACCATTTACCCAAGCACTGTTAACAACATTGACAGGACGACCTAAAACTAATAGACCAATGGGATCTGTTCGTGGTAACAATGATAAATTATTCAGATCATACAGAACTAAATCGGCTTTTTTACCAACGGTGAGAGAACCAAGTTCATTTTCTAAATTTAAACCTTTTGCACCTCCTAAAGATGCCATTTCTATAGCTTGACGGGGTGTAATCCAATTTTGGTAATCTGGTTCTGTGACATTATGTAAAATCGAACCAATTTTAATGGCTTCTAATAGATCTTGGGAGTCATTACTAGAAGCACCATCACAACCAAAAGTTACATTAACTCCAGCTTGAAGATATTTGATAATGGGGGCAATTCCACTACCTAAACGGAGATTACTTAAAGGATTATGTACAACCGTAGATTGAGTTTGAGCAAGAATATTAATATCTGTTTCCTTTAACCATACACAATGGGCTAAAGTTGTATAATTGTTTAAAAAACCAATTTCTTGTAAATGTTGAACCGCACTACAACCATATTTTTCTTCAGCTAGTTTTTCCTGGGCTTTAGTTTCTAATAAATGGCTATGACGACAAAGATTGTACTTATTGCTTAATGCAATACAGCCTGTAAATAAATCATCGCTACATAACTGAATTCCCGTTGGGGCAACTAAAATATTTATTCCGGCTTCTGGATGATGAAATTGTTTAATTGCGGTTTCAATAATTGCTAATGTTTCGGATGTAGAACGAAAATAGGGTTCATGATTTAAGTCTATTTTGCCATTAGGGATACCCGCACTCAAAGATTCATCTTGAATTAAAGGGGCAATAAAAGCGCGAATTCCTATTTCTTGATAAGCGCGAACTGCGGTGGCAATAGTTTCTAATTCTTGTCCGGGAATTAATACTAAATGATCTACTACACTTGTTCCCCCAGAAAGTAAAGTTTCTACTGCTGTTCCCAAGGCACTGAGATAAACTTGTTCTGTATCTAAAGGAGTCAAATCATAGAGATGTGATAACCATAATTCTAGAGGTAAAGGAGGAATTGCTCCCCGTTGCCACATTTCCGAGGAATGGGTATGGGCATTGAAAAAACCGGGTAATAAAAGTTTATTTTCCCCATTAATTTCTGTACCAATTATCTCTAAATTAGGGGCAATAGCGGTGATTTGACCATTTACAACTTGTACATCTGTAGTTATGTAACTATCTGTAAAGTTAATTAAAGTGTTTTTAATTGTAAAGTTCATGATTTTAATGTTAATTAAGTAATTGATCTATTTACCTAATTTCAAGCTACAACGTAAACAACAATGTTGAGAATTAACATTTATGAATCTACCCCTCCGGAAATTAGGATTTCTCCCGAATAACTGGGAAGTAAATGAAACATTTGCAGATATTACCCGGCCGGCAAAAACTCCACAACCGGTTATTTTAGAAACAGAAACTAAAACCCTGCGTTGCGATTTATTCAAAGCTGCTATCATCGTCATTGATATGCAAAATGATTTTTGTCATCCTGATGGTTGGTTAGCACATATTGGTGTAGATGTTACCCCTGCCCGGCAACCTATTTTACCTTTACAACAATTATTACCACAACTTAGGGCGGCTGGTGTGCCTGTAATTTGGTTAAATTGGGCAAATCGTCCCGACTTGTTAAATATCAGTGCTGGGTTAATGCACGTATACAACCCCACAGGGGAAGGTGTGGGATTAGGTGATTCTTTGCCTAGTAACGGCGCTAAGGTATTGATGAAGGGAAGTTGGGCGGCGGCGGTAGTGGAAGAACTAGAACAGCTACCGGAAGACATCCAAGTTGATAAATATCGTATGAGTGGATTTTGGGATACACCCTTAGATAGTATTTTGCGAAATTTGGGTTTAACGACAATATTTTTTGCTGGGGTAAATGCTGACCAATGTGTTTTATCAACTTTGTGTGATGCCAATTTTTTAGGATATGACTGTATTTTAGTCAAAGATTGTACAGCCACAACTTCACCGGAATATTGTTGGTTAGCAACTTTATATAATGTGCAACAATGTTTCGGATTTGTTACAGATTCTGCGGCAATTTTAACCGCAATTAATAATTAGAGGAGAATTCAGGAGTCCTAGGGGCGGCGGTTCGCCCGTACAGGAGTCGGGAATTCAGGAGGAAGAATTAGAAGGAAGCAAGAATAGTCTCGAATACCAATTACCCATTACCCATTACCAATATGTACACTACTAGTTGTGTCATTCCCGTAATTAAATCTCCCAAAGATTATCAAGCATATCGGATTAGTCCCCATGACTCCAACCGATTAGCAATTATCTTTGATTCTACCAGCGCTAATACTTCCTTAACTTGTTGTGTAGAAATATTTGATGTGGGTGGACAAACACCACCAAACCGCCATCAATGGGCAGTAGAAATGTTTTTTATCCTCAAAGGCGAAGGGGTTGCCATTTGTGATGGGAAAAAAGTGGGCATCAAAGCCGGAGATAGTTTGTTAGTACCACCTACAGGAACGCATCTGATTAGAAATACTGGGGATTCTCGTCTTTACGCTTTAACAATTATGGTTCCCAATGAGGATTTTTCAGAACTAATTCGTAGTGGCATTCCTGTGGAATTAGATGCTGAAGATATGACTGTTTTGGGAAGACTAGATTCTTTTAAGTTACTGTAGTTTATGAAAAAATGGGTCGCCCGGGATTCGAACCCGGAACTAATCGGTTAAAAGCCGAGTACTCTACCGTTGAGTTAGCGACCCAATTGCGTTTTGCAACTTTATTACTATACCATCAACACCTGGGGTTTTGTCAAGAGGTTTTTAGAAAAAATTTGCTGTTAATTTCACAGACATTGTTTTCTTTGCTCCTGGCTCTAACACAGTTAGGTTTTCACTGGTGTTGAGAGAGTTGCGTCCAGCCGTCCAAGGTTCTAGACAATAGAAATCTTTGCCTTGCACAGTCCAAAAGACTAGCATAGCATAAATATCATCATAATCAAGAGTTAATTTCAATTTGCGGCTATGATCGATGGCGATCGCTGATGGACTGCGTAAATGTCCAAAGGCAAAATCTATCTCATCCCGGCTAAAATCAAAGTTACCATGGAAAGGGTGCATTTCCTTGGTTTGCTGGTCTAGATACTGTCCAGAAGGAATAACAAACTCTAATTGAGATTTATCACCACACTGAAAATAGGGATGAAACCCAGCCGAAAAGGGCAAAGGTATAGCAGATAGATTTTGATACTCTTGATCAATTATCAGCGAATTACCTTGGAGGGTATAGGTAAAATTTAGCTGAAAATCAAAAGGATAAACCGCGCGAGTTTGTTCATTACTTTTGAGTACAACAGTCAGACTAGCTTTATTCTCAGTCATAGGACTGGCGACATCCCAAGGTAAATCTCGCCCAAAACCATGCTGTTTGAGAGTATATTGTTGACCGTTATAAGTATATGTATTCTCAGGTAAGTTACCGCAAATAGGAAACAAAATCGGGACACCGCCGCGAATACTTAACTCTGGGTGAGTGAAACGTTCCTGGTCTAAATAGAGAATTTCCTCACCTTCAATTCGCCACTGGGTAATAATACCGCCCCTTTCTGGGACAACTTCTATTTGAGAATTAGCAGTGGTATCGGTGAGGATGTAGGTTTTGTATTGTTGCTGTTGGGTGTCAATGGTAAACATGATTTTTGGTGAATGGTGAATGGTGATTGGTGATTGGCGATTGGTAAAATTTACCTCTATCACCTGTCACCTGTCACCTGTTCCCTAGTTATTCGTCTTCAGCAAAGATGAAGCGATATAACTCGCTAGGATCTGGTTCAGGGCTGCTTTCGGCAAATTTAACGGCTTCGTCAATTACAGCCTGAATTTTATTTTCCACATCTTTAAGTTCTGCTTCCGTGGCTAAATCATGTTTTAGCAAATAAGCAGCTAACTTTTTAATCGGGTCACGAGCAAACCAAAATTCTTTTTCTTCCTTGCTGCGGAGTTCGTCTGGGTCAGCCAGAGAGTGACCCCGGAAGCGATAGGTCATGGCTTCAATTAAAGTTGGTCCTTCTCCAGCACGGGCGCGGGCTACGGCTTCTTGAGCGACTTGGCGGACAGCTAAAATGTCCATTCCGTCCACTTCTACACCCACCATGTTAAACACACTGGCTTTTTTGTATATCTCTGGTTGGGAAGTTGCCCGTTCATGAGCCATACCGATCGCCCACTTATTATTTTCTACCACAAACAGAATTGGCAGTTTCCATAAAGCCGCCATATTCAATGTCTCGAAAAATTGACCGTTGTTAGCAGCACCGTCACCAAAGAAACAAGCAGTCACTTGGTCGGAGCTATTATCTCCTAAGACTTCCCGACGGTATTTTGATTGAAATGCTGCACCAGCGGCCACGGGAATACCTTCGGCAACGAAAGCATAACCACCTAATAGACGATGTTCGGCAGAAAACATATGCATAGAACCACCGCGCCCCTTACTGCAACCTGTGGCTTTACCAAATAATTCTGCCATTACTTCCCGTGCGGGGACTCCTGCACTCAAAGCATGAACGTGATCCCGGTAGGTACTGGAAACAAAATCTTCCCCAGGGCGCATCGCTCCTTTGATAATGCCACTAGAAACTGCTTCCTGTCCGTTATATAGGTGGACAAAACCAAACATTTTTCCTCTATAGTACATTTCGGCGCATTTATCTTCAAAGAAACGCCCTAATGTCATATCTTCGTATAAGCCTAGTCCTTCTTCTTTGGTAATTTGGACTGTGGCAGTATTAAATGTGGGTAATGTGCGCTCTTGAACCATGCTTGTGAATTATTCCTATTCTATATAGTTAACGTTAGCTATAAATTAGCTCCGTTGACAAAACTCATTGATCAAACCTTATTTTATGCAGTTTTGATGCACCAAAACAGCAACAGAGGATTTCTATTGGTGGAAATGGCTGTTTCTTTTATAGGTTAGCAATCAAAGTTATTCCCTTTCTGCATAGCTATTAACAATTAACGTAATTTCATTGACGTAAGTTACCGATGAAAGAAGACAAGCAACGAACAACTGACTATTTACCTATCAGTTTCACCAGTCCAATGCCACCAAAGTATAGTCCTAGTACAGCACCAGCTAAAAGACTCTGGGTAAGAGGATCGGTGGATGGGGTGAGAACTGCTCCCAAAATTACTGCGGATATAATCACATAACGCCAACCTTTTAACATGATTTTTGAGGAGACAATCCCCAATATAGCCAGCAATATTTGTATGACTGGAACTTGAAATGCTATTCCTGTGGTGAATAACAATAATAAAACAAAATCAAAATACTTATCAATAGACCAAAGTTGTTCTACAACATCTGCACCATAGTTAATGAAGAATTGTAAAGCAGCAGGGATTAGTAATAGATATGCAAATACTAAGCCGACTATAAATAGGACACTTGACCCTAGAACTACGGGAATTACTAGCCGCCGTTCCCGCAGCGTCAGTCCGGGAAGTACAAACTGGATAATTTGATAAAGAATGAAGGGTGTGGACAGGATTAAACCGCTATAAGCGGCAACTTTCATGGAGACAAAGAAAAATTCTCCTGGAGCTAATTGTAGAAATTTCACGCCTTTGGCAGGAACTTCTAGTAACTTTACCAGGGGTTTAACCACAATAAAAGAACCGATAATACCTACTACTACCACAATGAGGGAATAGAAAATTCTTTGCCGCAACTCCTCCAGGTGGTCAAAAATGGACATTTCCACTTCTCCTGGTAATTCATCTAGGGGGTCAGTAGATGGTTCACTGTGTGTTTCTGGGTCTAAATTGGCGGAATTTATGGTGTCTACGTCTTGTGGAGGGGTCATGGGTAAGAAGGGTGGGAAACATTTGTGAGGCAATATTCGTTCACTATTTTATAGGGAATAGGCTAAAAAACCTTTGAGGTTCTAATTGATTGACATACTCACCGACCTAAAGGCGACTTACATAAATAATCTGTTGTAGGGTGCGTAAAACTGCATTAATCCTGCAAATAAACAGATTATTGATATCTGATGTGGTTGGTGAGCTTGTGGAACCACACCCTACCAATGTGCTAGTTGTCTCAGTCCTGTTTATGTATTATTTACATCCTGCCCTTTGTTTTCCAGGTTGTGAATCAAAATATAAATTAGTATTAATTATCACTATTAAATTTTTAGAGTAGTTTATTTATTGCTACTTAGCTCATAAGTATTAACTACGGAGCAAATTTGGGGATTTCTGTAATAGATAGCCTAAATTGCTTATAAACAAGGCTTTTTTGATATTGTGCCAAAATTGGACAATATTAAGTAAATATAAATTTGTATTGAATATGAACATAATTAATTATGTGTGACGTATATTCTCTAGATTTGTTTCTTGTCAAAAAAAAATTTTTTTATCCGGGTTTTACTTACAAAAAATGTATAGGTAGAAAGAACGTCATCTGATGGCTAAATTAACTTTGCCGGGGGGTAAAAGTTAATTTAGCAATCACAGATGTGATTTGTATCTGTGAATCAATGAAAACAACTGCTTGTTTCAACTAGAGATAAATCTATAGGTTTCTACCAGCAACCTGGTTCAAAATCTCGATTTTACCCCAGTCTGAAGGGACAAGGATAGATTAACGCGCCTTAAAGTTGCATGATTTGTAGTGTCTTATTTGATACTACAGGTGGAATTTTTATGGCAATTTTTAGAACTATGAGCAGATTAATTCAGTTTTCAGACTTGATCAAGATGACGTTACTGATGACCTAGTAAAAATCGGAATTGAATTTTGATATGAAGAAAACAATTGGTATAGGACTAATGGTATTGTCAGTTTATCTGTGCAATTCCCATGCTTGTTTTGCAGGTAATAAGCTGTCCGTCAAGGGTTCTCAGTTTAACAGTGACAATAATAACCAATCACAGTTATTCGGGAATATATCCTCTAGAGATGATCAATCCGGAGATTGTCTGAATAATGGTACATGCAGAGGTTAGGACTCTTTGTATCTTGGAAATAGCCAAAACAGCTATTAGACATCTCGTAAAAAATAAATATGCGTGGCATCAAGGTTGTAGAGACGTTCCATGGATAAAAATTTTCGGATCTACAAAGTTTGTTCAACGCGATTTCAGAGATAATTTTTTGACCAACACTGATACTTTGTTGTATATAATTTCTCGCTTAATAGTTTTATTGCTTACAATGTCGAGTCAATAATATTATTAGCATCAACACTCATAAATAGCGGTTAAATAATTTTGTATGCTGTGGAATAGCTTGATTAAATGTGATTAATAAAAAGATAAAATTAGTTATTTTTATATACAGAGTTATTGCGGATAGAGCTAATTTTTCACTGTAAAGAGAATATGACAGACAACGTCATTACCATTACAGCGTGAATTAAGTTTTTTATGCTTCTTAATTTAGAGAGATTTTATCAAGCTTGTAATCCTTCCCGTCCGTTGATGGTTGAGAACCTAGACGACCGGATGTATTATATTGACTTTACTTCAGTACGTGGTGGTAAAATTATTGAGGCCTTATTGCGTACTATTACTAAAATTTCTCCCAATACACCAACGTGTCAATTATTTACAGGACATTTGGGTTGTGGAAAATCTACAGAACTGTTAAGGCTCAAAGCAGAATTAGAAGCACAAAATTTTCATGTTGTTTATTTTGAGTCCACCCATGTTCTAGAGATGGTGGATATAGATATTACGGACATTTTATTAGCGATCGCTGGTTTGGTAAGTAAAAACTTGGAAGAGATGAAACTGCGTGTGCAACCAAGTTACTTTACCAAGTTGTTTAGTGAGGTGGTAGACTTTTTACAAACACCGATAGAATTAGGTGTAGAAGCCGAATTGTCCGTAGGTATTGCCAAAATTACGGCTAAAACAAAAGAAAGTCCACAGTTACGCAGACGATTAAGAGACTATCTAGAACCACGCACAGAAAATATTCTCCAATCCATCAATCAAGAACTACTAGATCGTGCCAATCTAGAGTTAAAGGCTAGAGGTAAAAAAGGATTAGTTGTAATTGTTGATAACTTGGATAGAGTTGCTATTCGTCCTTTACCTTCTGGGCGATCGCTGCCAGAATACTTATTTATTGATCGGGGGGAACAACTACGGAAACTTAATTGCCATATAGTTTACACAATTCCCTTAGCTCTGACATTTTCTAACGATAGCGCCCAACTACAACATCGCTTAGGAGGTGGAGTTCCACCAAAAGTATTACCGATGATTCCCGTGCGTCAACGTTCTGGAGAAATTAATAATGAAGGGCTAGAATTAATGAGACAAATGGTATTAGCAAGAGCCTTTCCTGAAAAATTACCAGCAGATCGGATTAACTTAGTAACCGAACTATTTGATAGTATAGAAACTTTAGATCGGTTATGTTTAATTAGTGGCGGTCACGTTCGGGACTTGTTAGGATTATTATTTGATTGTTTGCGAGAACAAGATCCGCCTTTTGATCGTGATTGTGTAGAATTGGTAATTCTCAGACAACGAGATTATCGTGCCAATGCCCTTGATATAAATGAAAGTGACTTAATATTTCAGGTGATTCAAGATCAACGAGTTAAAGGTGATATACAGTACGATATGTTATTACGTAGTTTATTCGTATTTGAATATCGTGATCACCAAGGAGTTTGGTTTGCAATTAACCCAGTTTTAGCAGAAACCGAGAAATTTAAATCATGGTTGAAAAACAGCAAGGCAAACACATAATGGCTATCAATCAACACTCAATACATAGCCTATACAGGGCTATTACTTTTTCTAAAAATCAATTTTCAGTTATCGTAGTGTGCTGTAACTACCAATTTTTGCATGACTTAATCCACCAAGAATTAGTAACTATGGGTTGGGAAAGTGAAAATTTTCAAACTATCACTTTGCATAACAAAACTACAAGTCTATATACAACGATTCAATCACAACTTACTATTACCAACCCGGCTGGATTAATAATTACAGGGTTTGAATCAGTTGATGGTATAGACGATCTCTGGCGTTCTATTAATCAAGTCCGGGATGAATTTCGCAAGTCTTATCCAATCCCTATGATTTTCTGTATCAATGATGAGATATTACCTAAAATTTGGCGGTTAGCTCCAGATTTTGCCAGTTGGGCAGCCACACCGATTAGATTTGAAATTACTCCTGAGGAGTTACTACTGTTTCTGCAACAAGAAACTGATAATTTGTTCACTAAAATTTTAGACAGTGACTATTTTAAAGGTACAATGAATACCTTAGAAAAAATATGGAGGAATAGCAATCAACTTCATTATGCAATTTCTGAATTACAAAGGCAGGGTATCACCATAGAAGCAGAATTAAAGTCCAGTTTAGATTTTGTTTTTGGTATAGATGATTATGTGAATAATCGAATTAATTCGGCTTTAACTAATTTTCAAATGAGTTTACATTTTTGGGAGCAAACAGAAAATTTATTTACTCATACTCAAGAAAAGAAAACGCAGAAATGTGTTAAGGATTGTAGTGAATGCTATTCTAATGAAGAAAATTTTGTTTTTCACCATAAGTATTCTTTGAAAATAGCAGTTTTATTACTGTACGTTGGACTATGCTTTTATCGTATTGGCAAACGAAATAAAAAAGCAGGTCAGAGTTATTTTCAATTAGCTAAAAGAAATTTTTGCCAATGTTTTAAAATATTAGAACTTGCTGGCTGTACAAAATTGTTATCTGCGTTTATTAAGGAATTAGTAGAAGTTTTATATCTTTTGGGAGATTGGATAGAGTTACAGGTTGTTGCTGAAAAATCTCTAGAATTGCATCGAATATATGGATCTAAAATTCACGTAGCTTGTGATTATAACGTCTTAGCACATATAGCCTTACATAAATCAAATTGGATACAGGCTAGTATTTTGGCACATACATCACTAATGCACCTAGAGGAAATAAAAAGACAGAATGAAATAGGAGATGATTTATTACCTCTACTATTAGAACAAATTTATCTATTAACCTTAGCTAAAGCTCTTAATAAGCTGGGAAAAAAAACGAAGGCAGAAGAATATATAAACACAGCATCTCAAAAATTATATTTAGCTTTAGAAAGTAATGAATATCAATATGATACCTATCGGTATATTAACTTATTAGAGCTTTTGAAATCCCTATATTTTGAAGCAGGTTACTATCTTCAAGCCCATGTTGTTAACAAAAGAATTCATTCCTTGGAACAAGAATATGGTTTTGTGCCATTTATCGGTGCTGGATGTTTAAAACCGCAAAAACAACTCACAGTATCTATATCGGAAAATAGTAGCATAGCTTTAGAAATTACTGCTTCAGGTAGAGAATATGATGTTAATAACTTAATTGGTAGAATTAGCCGTGCTGACCAAAAATTGATAATTATTCATGGACAGTCAGGTGTCGGTAAAAGTTCTCTAGTTACTGCCGGCTTAGTTCCCGCGCTGCAAAACCGCACTGTGGGTGATCAAATTGCCGTACCAGTTGTTGTACGAATATATACAGATTGGTTAGGAGAATTAGGGAAATCCTTAAATAAGGCCATGTCAAACCTGGCGAAAAAATCAGCCATAGAAACGAAACCTCTAGCTGATATTCACCCAGTTATGAATGTTGATATCATTTACCAACAACTACGAAAGAATGCCGATTATTCTCTAATTACAGTTTTAATATTTGACCAATTTGAAGAATTTTTCTTTGGTGATACAGACAGTCATAAAAAACAAGAATTTGATAAATTTATTAGTGATTGTTTAAGTATATCCTTTGTTAAAGTTATTCTGAGTTTGCGCGAAGATTATTTACATCGCCTACTAGATTTTAAGTATCTTTCATCAATAGAGGCAATTAAAAATAATATCTTGGATACAAAATTTCGTTATCAACTTAATAATTTTTCTACTAAAAATGCTAGAGAACTTATTGAAAATTTAACTGAACGTTCCCATGATTTACATCAGAAATTACAACTCCAATTAGAACCAGCTTTAATTGATGCTTTAGTGGCTGATTTGTCCTTAGAAATTGGTGAAATTCGCCCCATAGAATTGCAATTAGTCGGCGCGCAATTACAAGATAAATGTATAACTACACTGGCACAATATCAACCCTATCGCCCAAACAGGTTAATTCAAGAATATATCCAAGAAATTATTAAAGAATGTGGACAAGAAAATGAACAGACTACTCTCCTAATTTTATATTTATTAACGGACGAAAATTACAAGAGACCCTTTAAAACCTATGCAGAATTAAAAGCAGAACTGTCAGAATTACAAAACCCCAGTAATTTAGAGCTAATTTTAAATATTTTAGTTGATTCAGGGTTGGTTGTTATTATTCCTAATTTTCCCAAACAATATCAATTAATTCATGACTACTTAGTAAACTTAATTCGTCATCTACAACCACAGGAATCTGGATTACAAATACAAATTAATAAATTACGTGAAAAAATCCTTAATAGTTATCAAGAAATTGAATATCTGAGGACTGAATTACAAAAAACTCAAGAGAATATAAATTTATTCCATACCCATGATTGCCAAGGAGATAATTTACTCACAGAATTAAGAGAATTGCGGAAGTGGGAAGAAGAAAGTCAGCTACAAATTGAACAACTGCGAAGGGAATTAAAAGAAAAAGAGTTAATTGAAAAATTAGCAGAAAGTCAAAAACAAGAACATTTGATTGCGATTAGATTAAATATTGCGCTCAAGATTGCTTTAACAGCTTGTATGATTACCATTTTTGGCCTAACTGCCTCTGTTATTACCTTCACAGATAGTGAAATGAAAATTCTCAGTGCATCTAGTGAAGCGTTATTTGCTTCGGAAAAAGGTATTGATGCTCTCAAGGAAAGTTTAAAAGCAGGAGAAAAATTGAAAAAAACTTTATGGAGTAACTCTAATACTCAGGAAAAGGTACTCACTGCAATCTATCAAGCGGTTTATGGAGTTAAAGAGCGTAATCGTTTAGAAGGTCATTTATCTGGAGTCAGAACATTAACATTTAGCAACGATAAATCTTTAATTGCCTCCGCTAGTGCAGATATGACTATTAATCTTTGGAATCCTCAAGGTCTGTTAGTGAAAACTTTAACAGGACATAAAGATATTATCAATAGTGTCAGTTTCAGTCCTGATAGTCAAATGCTAGTTTCTGGTAGTCAAGATAAAACAATTAAATTATGGAGTCGAGAGGGTCAACTATTAAAAACTTTAGTAGGTCATACATCTGTTGTTAATAGTGTCAGTTTTCATCCTGATGGTAATGTAATTGCCTCTGCAAGTACAGATAAAACTATAAAATTGTGGAGTCAAGAAGGTAAACTATTAAAAACTTTAGTTGGTCATAAAGATGCTGTTTTAGCTGTAGCTTGGTCTAATGATGGCAAAATTCTTGCTTCTAGCAGTGCTGATAAAACTATAAAATTGTGGAGTCAGGACGGTCAACTATTAAAAACTTTACCAGCCCATAAGGATGGGATTTTATCTGTGGCTTGGTCGCCTGATAGTAACCTTTTAGCTTCTGCTAGTAAGGATAAAACTATCAAATTATGGAATCGAGACGGTAAATTGTTGCAAACTCTTTCTGGACACAGTAGTGCTGTTATTAGTGTCAATTTTAGCCGTGATGGTCATACTATTGCATCTGCAAGCATGGATGAAACAGTTAAACTTTGGAGTCTTAATGGTAATTTACTGGGAACTTTGCGCGGACATAATAGTTGGGTAAATAGTGTCAGTTTTAGTCCTGATGGACACACTTTGGCTTCTGGTAGTAAAGATAAAACTATTATTCTCTGGCGTTGGGATAGTTTAATTTTACGTAATCCTCAAGCCAATGATGATTGGGTAACAAGTGTGAGTTTTAGTCCTGATAGTAACACTTTAGCTGGTGCTAGTCGAGATAAAACAATCAAAATCTGGAATCGGGAAGGTCAATTATTAAATATTCTTACAGGTCATACTGATCAAGTATGGGGTGTTGCTTGGTCTCCTGATGGTCAAATTCTCGCTTCTGGTAGTCGGGATAAAACTATCAAATTATGGAATAAAAAGGGTAAGTTATTAAAAACCTTAGAGGGACATAATGATTCTGTTTTAACTGTAGCGTGGTCCGGTGATGGTCAAATTCTCGCTTCTGCTGGTAAGGATAAAACTATCAAATTGTGGAGTCGAGAAGGTGCATTGATCAAAACCTTAACAGGTCATAGGGATGCAATTAACTGGATTAGTTTTAGTCCCAATGGCAAATTATTAGCTTCTGCTAGTGATGATACTTTGGTGAAAATATGGACAAATGATGGACAAATTATCAGAACTTTAAGCGGCCATACTAGTGCAGTTAATGGCGTTGCTTGGTCGCCTCATGGTGATATTTTGGCCTCGGTCAGTCTTGATAGTCAGGTCAATATTTGGAGTCAGGATGGTGAGTTAAAACAAACACTGATGGGAGATGGTGATGGTTTTATTAGTGTTAACTTTAGTCCTGATGGGAAAACTTTAGCGGCCAGTAGTGATAATCAAGTGAGATTATGGAATCAACAAGGTATTTTGCTGATGGCTTTGAAAGGTGATGCAGGTGAGTTAACGACTATTAATTTTAGTCCTGATGGGACAATATTAGCCGCCGGTGGTGGTAAAGGTAATGTAGTTTTACGGAAATTGTCAGATATTACATTAACAAGTTTATTGAAAAGAAATTGCCATATATTAAAGGATTATTTGTCAAATAATTCCAATATAACCCGCAACAATACTTACAAAAATCAAAGTTATCGCAGTTTGTGTGAAAATGATTAGATATATAGGAATAATATTTGATTTATGAAAAAATACGTAGATACTTAGGGTGCGTCAGATGATAGAATTTATGCAGTCTAACATGGTTGGTGAGCTTGCCGAACTATACCCTACAATACCTAATTTTTTTTAAATCAAATATGAGTTCTATAGCAGCTAATGATGTATATTATTCAAGTGCATACTGCTATAACAAAAAGAGGGAATAGGAAATGAGTATAAAAATTAATTTTTTACCAGATAATGTAACTGTTGATGGGGAAGTTGGAGAACCGTTGTTAGATGTAGCAGAACGGGCGGGTGTATCAATCCCTACTGGTTGTTTAATGGGAACTTGTCACGCTTGTACTGTAGAATTAGAGGATGGAGAAGTTATTCGGGCTTGTATTACTGTAGTTCCTCCAGGAAAAGATCAATTAACAATACATCTTTTTAGTGATCCAACTTGGTAATGACTTATGCAAAAATCTAATGTGAACAATAATCAAGATCGGCTGCGACAATGGGTAACTTTAATTGCCATTGTTGGTGCTTTTGTGGTGAATGTGGCCTCTAATATTTTTCCCCTCAATGGACTAAGTATAGGAGCAATTTCTAACACTGTATTTAAAGATGTGTTGATTATTCCAGCTAACTATGCTTTTGCTGTCTGGGGATTGATTTATTTAGGATTATTTGCCTTAGCTGTTTATCAATTTATACCGTCAAAAAAACAAGATGCAGATTTACAGAAAATCGGATATCTGTTAGTTATTGCTTCTGGTTTTCAAAGTATTTGGGTGTATTTCTTTTTAGCGAGATTGTTCACCCTTTCTGTGGTGGCTATGTTTGGTATTTTGGTATCCCTCATGGTGACATATCAACTGTTAGGTATTGGCAAAAAGATTGTATCCCAACGCAAAAAGCTATGTTTACACTATCCTATCAGTATTTATATGAGTTGGATTAGTGTGGCGACTGTGGTAAATGTCGCCTGCGCGCTACATTTTTATGGGTGGAATGGTTGGGGAATTAGTGGTCAGGTTTGGACTATGATTATGTTGGTGATAGCGTCAATTGTTGGTGCTGTTATGATGATCAGATTTAACGATATTCCTTATGTTGGTGTGACGGTTTGGGCATTAATAGCGATCGCCATTAAACACAGTGATGTTAATATGTTACGGAATTTAGCCACGTTTTTGGTATTTGCCTTGATCTCAATCACAATAATTAGAAGTTCTCGTACTGATAACTAAAACTCTTTTTTGAAAACGAACCACTCCAGGCACAGAGGACATAGAGAAAGACTGTATGGAAATAAATCGTATAGGTGAATTTTATAGCTGTAGCCATTTTTGATGAGGATATTATTCATCTTTAAAACCTAATTATATTAAGGGTTTCACTCTTGCCTTCTGCTATATTTGTGTAGCTAAGGTTTCTAATTCCTTTTAAAATAATCAGGACTTACGCACAACAGAACGAAAGTAGGGGTAATTCATGAATTACCCTTAGGAAATAATAAGGGTTTCGATTATATATTGTGTAAGTTATAAGAATGATGTAGCATAACGTGCGGGACATTGTTAGATAATGATGGATTTAAAATAAATTTGCATAAGTCATGACTTAAATAAATGGATATTTTGTACGCTTATCTAATTAAGCTAAATTCAATGATAAGAATAGGGGTTTTCAATAACCTTGCAGATGTTTCCATTGCTAAACCTGTCCACAACTTTGGCTATAAACTTGATTTTATAGGACTTGCAGCAATTTATAATTTTTCCTAATTTTCATCTTGACTAATTGATCAGGTTAAGAGAAACTTATTATTGACAGATGCAAATACTAATAAAAATAATAACTTTTGTAAAGATTCTGAGATATATATGTTTAAATGTGGAACATTATGAAGCAAACGGCAAAATTTGTATCTAAGTTCCAACAGCTAAATTTTCAGTCGAGCTGGTGCAGCAGCAAAGTTCAATTGTACTATTGAGGTTGGCTTTCAGAGCATGGAAACATTAGAATTCATTATTCATCCAGATGGTCGAGTCCAAGAGAAAGTTACCGGTATTATCGGTACTTCTTGTACTGAGGTGACAGCAGCCATAGAAGCCCAGCTAGGAAGAGTGTTGACCCATGAACCAACCTCAGAATTTTTTGCTGCGAATAACCAACTCAATAGTGTGGTGAATACGCAAACAGCCCACAGCGAATGGTAAGTTTTCCAACTAGTTAATTTTCATTGATTAAAACCCACCATGTCACACTTTAGCCAAATTAAAACACAAATCCGTAATCTCGAATCCTTAACAGATGCCCTTTCTGACTTGGGAATAGATTGGAAAACCGGACCGAGTGAGGTACGCGGTTATCGGGGTCAAACCCATGCAGCCGAGATAACAATTGAGCAAGAAAATGGCTATGATATCGGTTTTAGATGGAATGGTCAAGAATACGAATTAGTGGCAGATTTGCAATATTGGCAACAAAATCTATCTGTAGATGGGTTTTTGCGTCAAGTGACTCAACGCTATGCTTATCAAACAGTAGTCAAAGAAACTGCTAAAGTTGGTTTCCAAGTATCTGAACAGCAAAAAAATGCAGATGGTTCAATTCGTCTAGTAGTACAACGCTGGAGTGCGTAATGTCTGATTTCCTACCGCCATTAACAGGACAAGAAGATCACCGTTCTGGTTTAGAACCGGAATTAGGGAGTTTTTTACGAGATGTTCCAGAACGTTCTGGCCTAGAACCAGAATTAGGCGGTGTGGTGCGACAGAAAGGCGTTTATGTAGATGAAATTACCTGTATTGGCTGTAAACATTGCGCTCATGTTGCCCGTAATACTTTCTTTATTCAAGAGGATTATGGGCGATCGCGTGTCCTACGTCAAGATGGCGATCTAGAGGAAGTAATTCAAGAAGCAATTGATACCTGTCCTGTAGATTGTATACACTGGGTTGACTACACAGAACTCAAAAAATTAGAAGTAGAAAGACAATATCAGGTAATTCCTGTAGCTGGTTATCCAGTAGAACATGGAGTAGCGACCACAGAAAAACGCCGCAAGAAACAAAAGTTAAAAAAATCCAGTTTTTCATAAAAATCAAATCCCCGACTTCTGAATATTGTTGATAAGTACCTGAGCAAAATTAATTTAACATTTTTGGAAAAAAGAAAAATCTCTGTATTCCTTAT
>NZ_PGEM01000187.1 GCF_002934005.1 Cuspidothrix issatschenkoi CHARLIE-1
TTGTCGCTTTTCCGGTTTCGGTTGGGGACGGTATTTTTTACAGAAACCTCTATATTTAGTCGCACACTCATCTAAAGTACGTCCTAACGATAAAAAAGCCGGATGCCAAGTTGTGATACCATCATCACCTAACCTATCGTGAACCCCATAATTACTAAAATCATAAAATAATCCTTGTTGCACACCCGCCGCTTTAGGGTTAGCATGAATATAACGTAAAGTATTTAAAGCGCGTTTCTTATCTGTATTTGCAAACCCCGTACTATGATAACGCTTTTCCCAAAAATGTCCGCTACGGTTCAACATTTGGTTAAAACACATCCCAGTGTACCAGTTTAACCAGTGCATAATTTTCGGTAAATCCTCTGGTTGTTGCGGTTCCATGAGATAATGAATATGATTACTCATAATGCACAAACCGTATAATTTAAAGTTATATTTTTCTATTGCTTTTTTAATCGCATAAACGAGAACCTGACGACATTCTAATTTAGTTAAACGAAACTCACGGTTGTTACATCTAATAGTAACGTGATAAGAATATCCTGATTGTAAAATTCTAGGTTTTCGAGACATGGAAAAAGATCCCCGACTTCTTTTGTTAATCTTTCCATTTAACAGATAAATTGTCTAAGAAGTCGGGGATCTAAATCTCGTCACAAATCAGGATAACCGGGATTAAAGGATTGACAGGATGGTAATTTATAGATGATTTAAATTATTCAAAAACAATCATTCAAAAACATCCTGAAAAATCCCCAACTCCCCACCAAAAATTATCCAACAACATCCTGAAAATCCTCAAATCCTGTACTTCGACTTCGCTCAGTAACCAGACATCCTGATTCTGACAAAAAAAACCTCAAACTCCCCACCAAAAATCATCCAGTAACATCCTGAAAATCCTCAAATCCTGGACATCCTGATTCAGACAAAAAAACCTCAAACTCCCACCAAAAATCATCCAGTAACAAAAGAGGATATTGTTTTTGGTTTACAACCACCATACAAACGTCCTTATACTGGTTATGGAGTAGCTTAATTTCTATTTCTCAAGAAGTCGGGGATCTAACGCAACGCCATGATATAATTACCAGAATATAATTGAATTAATCTTCACCATATCTACAAGGGTATGATTATTTGGCAACCAGGGCAACAAATTAATAACGTTTGACTTTTGACTTCCCGAAGGGTGTCCTGATTCAGAATATTACAGGATAAGATATAATCAAATTGGGTAAATAATCAAAATAATCTATGAATACATTAGAACTTCGTGAACAAATCCAAGAATATGTTGAACAACTGTCACCTGAAAAATTACTAGTAGCAGTTGATTTTTTAGCATATTTAGCAACAAGAGAAGATGATGCTACTCAAGAGTTATTAGAGATTGTAGGATTTAAAGAAAATTTTGATCATGCTAGAGAAAACGTAAAACAAGGAAAGGTGATTGCTGTTGACCAACTTAAACGAAAATATTAATTATACTGTTGTTATTAGTATTGATGCAGGGGAGTTTTTTGAATCTGCTTCTGCTATCTTACAACGGAAGTTAGATAGAGACAAATAAAACCTCAAACTCCCCACCAAAAATCATCCAACAACATCCTGAAAATCCTTAAATCCTGGATATCCTGATTCTGACAAATAAATTAAATCCTAAATAACTATGTCAGCAAGAGATTTATTTCATCAAGCAGTTGTCAACGCATTATTAAAAGAACAATGGTTAATTACTCATGATCCTTTAGAAATTCAGCTTGAGGAAACAAAACTTAAAATTGATTTAGGTGCAGAAAGACTAATAGCAGCAGACAAAGGAGAGGAAAAAATTGCTATAGAAATCAAGAGTTTTGCAAGCAATTCCCCCGTAAGTGATTTTCATACAGCATTAGGACAATTTCTCAATTATCAAATTATTTTAGAAGAAACTCAATCAGAACGAGAATTATATTTAGCAGTTCCCAATGATACTTATATCTCCTTCTTTCAAACTCGACTTGCTAAAATAGCAGTAGAAAAATATAACATTAAAATCATAGTCTATAATCCAATAGCGGAGGTAATTGTCAAATGGCAAATTTAGAACATTATCGTCAATGTATTCAAACCATTCTCAAAGAACATGGCAAATACAAACCAAAATATGATGAAATAGATAATGAATTAATTTTCGATACAAATAATGATCATTATCAACTAATGTATGTAGGATGGAATGGATTTCAAAGAATTTATTACACTATCATTCATTTTGACATTAAAAATAACAAAATCTGGATTCAACAAAATACCACAGAAACAGATTTAGCTCAAGAATTGGTCAATATGGGAGTACCAAAAGAGGATATTGTTTTTGGTTTACAACCACCATACAAACGTCCTTATACTGGTTATGGAGTAGCTTAATTTCTATTTCTCAAGAAGTCGGGGATCTAAGCAACGCAATGATATAATTACCAGGATATAATTGAATTAATCTTCACCATATCTACAAGGGTATGATTATTTGGCAACCAGGGCAACAAATTAACAACGGTAGATTTATCATTCAGGGTAAACCCTTGGGTAGTGGTGGTTTTGGGACTACATACAAAGCCTTAGAACCTAGCACGGGTAAATTATACGCCATTAAAACCCTCAATCAGCAAATGCAATTGCGAGATGACTTTGCAGAACAACAGGTTAAGTTTATTAACGAAGCCTTGACAATTAAAGGTTTTGATCATCAGCATATTCTCAAAGTCCATGAAGTCATTCAAGAAGGTCAGCTTTTTGGCGTGGTGATGGAATATATTGATGGAGTAACTTTATCTCAATATATTAGACAAAGGGGACAACTTACCGAAAGCGAAGCACTATTATATATAGATCAAATTGGTCAGGCTTTAGAATATATTCACGCTAAAGGCAGTTTACACCGAGACATTAAACCTGCAAATATTCTTTTACGCCAAAATAAACAAGAAGCGGTTTTAATTGATTTTGGTTTAACTCGCAGTATGGCTACTAAAAGTATGACTGCTTCTTTAACGGAAGGTTATGCACCTATTGAACAATATCGTCGCAAAGGGAGTTTTGGTTCTCACACCGATGTTTACGCTTTAGCTGCTACTTTATATTATCTGCTCACGGCTGATGGATTGAAAGCAGATACAAGATTGAAACCAGAAGAGAAATTTTGTCCAGTACCCGCAACGAACCGGAAATATGATGATGAACCTTTACCCGCACCAAAACATTATAATTCTGGCATTAGTCAGAGGGTGAATAATGCTATTTTGCAGGGTATGGAAATAGAACCGGAAAACCGGACTCCGACGGTGTTGAAGTTTCGGGAAAATTTGGGTTTGGTGGTTCAACAACCTATTAATTTTGATATTACGCAACCCATTAATGTAGAGACGTTCCATGGAACGTCTCTACAAACATCTAATATGGACTACAGCAAACTGCGTGACTACCTCGCACAAGGGAAATGGAAGGAAGCAGACGAGGAAACAAGACGGGTAATGTTAGCAGTTGCGAAACGGGAAAAGGAAGATTGGTTAGATGATAAAAGTATTGATAATTTTCCCTGTGAAGACCTGAGTATT
>NZ_PGEM01000188.1:0-2984 GCF_002934005.1 Cuspidothrix issatschenkoi CHARLIE-1
AATTTAGATGAGCTTACCCTGATGACACCAACCATCAAAAATTTCTCTGTCTTGTACTTCTGCATTTAACTCACCGTGAAATACTATCAACAACATCCTAACGCCTTTCCTCTTAATTATCTCCAGGACTTGTGGGGAGAAATTCAAGCTTGTCCATATTTTGCAATTAACAATCTTAACCGGGATTTTATTAATACAAAAGGCTTTTCTGTGGTCTTTCAACGTCAAGGTTTAACAGAAGTTATCCAAAAATTCCCCTATTTCAAACCCTATCTAGATGTTGCACTTTTGCCTAATTGTAACGCTTTTTATCTCAATCCTTTACTGCTAAAATCCGGTTCTCGCGTTGACCCCCATATTGATCGGTCTTTGCGTTCCTATTGTAAAACCGTTGAACCTCCTGCTTTTGTAAGTGTGCTTTATGTCCGCGTTCCAGAGGATATGGAGGGGGGTGAATTGGTGCTAAAGTTACAAAAACGCCAAGTGGGACAAATTAAACCCCAAACCAATTCTTTAATTTACTTTCAGGGTGATTTAACTCATTCGGTGAATGCAGTTACAAGTCATGGAAATCGTTTAAGTCTTGTTTGTGAACAGTATTGTTTAAGTGAAGAGGAACTGGAGGACATACCACAGTTTACATTAGAGTCCAGGGCAAATCAAGGGAATGGGAAAAACAAAGGAAGTAAGTGAGAAAGAATGTCAACAATTTATAATCATTTAATATCAACATAAATATCTTTACCATATTTCTTAAATTCATCATCGAGGTTGTATTGAATATTGCGAATCTGTTGACGAATTTCTTTAGCAGGTTCTAAACAATCTCTTTGATAATCTTGTAAAGTTAATTGCAGATGAGGATAGAGAATTTTTAAAAAACCTGATGCTGTTTTGAGGATTGCTTCTTGATCTCTCACAGTAATATTATCATCAAATTGAGTATGTTCTTGAGCATATTGATAAAAACGATTATCCCTTCTTAAAGATAATAAGGCTTCTCCAAAAAAGTCCATTTTTAAACCGATTTGATCAGCGATCATATCACGTTGAAACTTAGGAATTTCCCAACCAGGTAAAATACCTGCAAACCGATCTAAAAAAGCAGTTTCTGAGAAAAATCTTGGTAAATTCTTCATCAAATTAAATCTATGTTTAGGACGTTGATCTTCATCAAGTTCAATATTACCTAATAATACTAAAGAACAATCACTAGAAATCGGGTTATCAGAAAACCCAGAACGGTTATAACGTCCATTTGCAAGATAGGTTTTTAAAGGTCCAATAACTTCATCAGGTTTATCAAAAGTTAAACTTTGAATTTCATCTAGCACTACTACATCATAACGACCTAATAAACCTACTGATTGAGTTTTACCATCAATAAATAATTTTGCAGGTGTAATTTTACCTCCACTGATAACAGAAACTTTATTATTAATATTTTCATAAACAAAACTTTTCCCTGTTCCTTTAGGTGCTAATTCCATGATATGATAATTAGACTCAACTAAAGGAATTAACCTTGTTAACATCCGTGTTTTCGCAAGATGATTATAAGTTGGGTGTTCGGGATTATAACCCATAGAACAAAACATTAAATCTCGCCATTGTTCTGTGGTAAAATGAGAACGAAATTGGGCATATTCTTGTAAATCAACTTCTGAAGATTGGAAAGGATCAAAATCAATAACTGATACTTTAAAATTACCGTCGATATTGCTTTTCAAGCGTAAGGTAATTTTACCCCATACTCCTTGTCTGAGTAATCTTTTGTATTTGTCTACAATATCGCTGGTAATTTCGCAATTTGATAAATTTAAGATTTCGATATTTGCTAAGGGTTCAGGTATTTGTTTAGAATTAGCTTCTAATTTGATTCTCACTTTTAGTAAAGCAATTAATTTATGTATTTGTCCTTGAATAAGTTTAAATTTGATCACTTCTTGATCATCTTTTCTGGGAAAAGCTTTCTGTACAAAATCATTAATAATTGCTAATTCTGCATCGTTTAAAATTCCAGTTCCCGGAACTTTTTTATCTATTAACCACTCAAGGACAAAACTAGGGATACCTAAATTAGTAAGTCCTTTTAAGCGTTTTTTATCAAAACTGTATATTTGAAAGACTTGTTGAACCAAATCATTCTTGTAATTAAAAGTCATCTAAATCTCCTCGAAAACCACTATTATAGATTTGTTTTATGGTAAAAGATGATTCTGAATCAAGTTTTGACTCTCCTGAAACATTATCATTAAAACTAAAGGTTAGTTTACCAGATAATTGAATAGTCATTTGATTTTTATCTGGTGGTAATTTAGGATATTCGTTAATGATTATTTGATGAATTAGTTTATCATGGGGTAGAATCTGAACAACTGGAAGTTTTACATTTTCAATTTCTGGTAAATCATTGACGGTTAAATACAAATCACTTAACGTTATTGTATCATAATTATGGATTATAATGTTTAATTCTCCGGGTTTTAAACCTTCACATTTACCCATACAATTAACTATTACTGTTTCAGTAAAATCTTGTTGATTATTGAGTGGGGTTTGTTTAGTGTCAATAATTAAATCTAATTTATTCCATACTCTTAACCATTCCTCTGTCCAGTTACAAAGCATTTTACCTTGAATCAAATAATATTCATGTTGCAGGGTAAAATATTTTAACCATTCTACCTCTGTGGAAATGACAATGTAGTAATTTTCCGGTGGATATGAACCAGTAGGATCTAAAATGATTTTACTCATTAATTTTCCTCCTGGTGATTTAAGAAAGCCGCTAGTTTTTGATATAGTTCTTGTTTTCTAGAAACAGGAAGTTGTTTAAATAGAGCAATGATTTCGTTTTCTTGCATTTCATAGTCTTGACCTTGGTTTTGAATCTCCTGCAATTTATTATTAATATCTTCTAGGATTAAACTAGCATCATCCTGTTTTTTGGTAGTAGTTTCTTCCTGCTGAGTATATTACCA
>NZ_PGEM01000188.1:3062-4352 GCF_002934005.1 Cuspidothrix issatschenkoi CHARLIE-1
CTTTCTTCCCAACGAGTTATTTTCTGGGATAAATTTTGAGATTTATTTTGAATATCCTTAACTATTTGTTGATATCGTAGTTCTTTTTTAACAACCTCATTAGTTAATTTTTCAATATCATTAATAGTATCAATATAATCCTGTTGAGTTGCATTATTACTGAGAGAATTATAACGAATCTGGATTTTATCTAAACAGTCTTTAATTTCTGACTGCTGTTGAATTTCACTGAGTTTTCTGTTAGCAACTTGCAAAGAGTAATTTAAGGTATCTAGTAAATGTCGAGGTAAGGAAATTTGAATAACCACCTAGTTCTTGTTCTGTTTTGAGATATTCAGCTTTTTCACCTAATTTGGCAATTACTTCGTTAATTTTATCGTGAATAATTTCTAAAGCTTTGGTTTGACGTTTATATTGTTCTGCGGAAGGATCAACAGTAATAGTATCTGATTTAACCGATGATATTATATTGGGTGATACTAAATTAATAGTTTTTGGTTTTGATAATTCTAGTTTAATCTCTTGCAATCTTGAGTAAAGACTAATTAAGGTTTCTAGTTTAATATTACTGGGTAAATTTTCAGTTTCTTCTACTACTTTAAACCATTGATTGATTTTATGAACTTGTGCTAAAATTTGCTGTTTTTTAGGTTTAATGTCTTCTACTTGCGCTTGGTTTGGATCAGCAGAATTAATAAATAATTCAATCTCTTTAAGTAATTTTTGTGCTTGAACGTACTTTAATCTTGCTGGTATTTCAGGACATACAACAGGTTGACTACGTATTAACTGAGGTTTTTTACCTGATGTTAAGATCCATTCATTGACAAAATCTTTAGGTTTATCAAGAACGTTGGTTGTCACCCAATCTTTGATAGGTTTTTCTTCAATTGTTACTTGTTCTTTCTTATTTTTGGGAATACTAAAATTACCTTTTAATGTGATTTCAGTCCGATGATCACATATCCATGCTATAAATAGCATGGTAAAGGTATATTCATTATACCCAAAGGGAGGATTAGATAATTCTTGCCAAATTTTTTCTATATTAATAGATGTTTTTTGTTTATCATTTAAAGCTGTAAGTTCGTCTATTTTATTCCATGCAGCTATAATATTTTGATTGGTGGGAGTTTGTACAGAATATTTTTGAGCAGAGGTTTTAAATAGTCCCCAACTATTAACAAATACTTGAGTTACTAATGTATGATATGCTTGATTAGGAAATTTGGTAGGATTGAGATCATCTTCTAACAGACGTTTAGCCTAAACGGGGAGCATATCAACTTT
>NZ_PGEM01000003.1:0-17361 GCF_002934005.1 Cuspidothrix issatschenkoi CHARLIE-1
AACCACTCTAGTAGAGCCTATAAATTTAACTTTGGGCATTTCTTGTAAACGCAACTTCAGAAAATCTAATAAAATTGGTTTAAATGCTGTTTCCGTTGCACCCTCAACTAAAATTGCTATTTTCATGGACGACCACCAATTAAATTCATTGCCCAAAGTTGATCTAAACTATATTCTTCTAACCAGTGTTTTAAATCAAAAGAATCACCCCATCTCATAGTTGTTAAACCATCTTCAGTATCACAAATTAGCACTTCTTCAGGGTGTAAAAAATGTATCAATCTATCTGAATGAGTGGCAACAATTAGCTGTGTTTTTTGTGATGCTTCTCGCATGACACCAGCCAAAAGCCTTAATAATTCTGGATGTAAACTAACTTCTGGTTCATCTATAAGAGTAACAGCAGTTAAATCTGGACTTTGTAACAATGTCACTAACCACAGAAACCGCAAAGTTCCCTCTGATAGTTGGTGCATATAAATAGGTTTGGAAAAATTCTTGTCTTTCCAAGTCATTGTGATAGTTCCTGCTGCTACTGGAGGAAATGCTAAACGCTCAAAATCTGGAAATGCAGCCGCAAGTGTATCTTCGATAATTTCAAATCTTTCTGGATCAGTTTCTCGTAAATAATAAAGACAAGAAACTAAATCTTCTCCATTAGCACCAGGTAATGTTGCTGGACGCATTGATTGTGGTAAACGAATTGGACTTTTAGGATCAACATTCAACGCACCGTAAAATGCACAGGAAGCTAATCTTTTCCGTAGATTTTCAGGTTCTTGATACATTTTAGGAACTTGAGCTAAAGAAGTTTCTAAAGGATTATGTTCCCAATTTGGACGTAATAATTTTTCATCCTCAAAATTAAAATACTTCACATCCAATCCAAGTGAATCAATGTGCTTGAATGGTTCTAAAACCAAGGGATTATTTTCAGTTAGTGTTTCTCGTGCAATTTCATGCGTGAACCCTTTTAGAGCAACTTCTAGTTGGTAATCAAGTGGTGCATATCCTGGTACACTCATAGACAAAGAAATAGCTATACTATTGGCTCTATCACGAGTAACAATATCAGGTAGTCCACCTAATTCTGAAATTTTGTTTGCTAATTGAGCATTTGCTGATGCTGCTAAAAGTGAAAAAATTTCTAACAAAGAGGTTTTACCCGCACCATTAGCACCAATCATGACTGTCAGAGGACGATTACGCATATCAACTTGTACATTAAACAAGCGACGATATCCTTCAATAGTTATCCTTTCAAATGAGTTCATAATCTAACTCTTACCAATAGTCATTAATCAAGACTATTCTACCATTTCAATAGTTTTTGTACGTTTTCCATGTAATAATTAAATCATCTTCAAAATATCTGTGTTCAAAATAATACTAAATTTTTAATAAATCTTTGCAAATTTATGTTCTTATGATCAATTACTCTGATCTCTAGCTATACCCAATTGCCAATTACTGGCTTTTCTGATCTCATTAATTTTACCAGCTAATATAAATTTGATGCCAGTACGAGTATGTAAATATCCTTTAGCCAGATCATATCCGGGTTTGGCAATAACACCATCTTGACTGTAAGGAAGTCTGCTGACACCACCACAAAAAATATGATTATTCCCTAAATTAATTGTAATGAAACTATCATATAAATGCCCGTTGGGAACGATAAATATGGCATATATTTTATGCTGCCCCAACCAGGGTTTAACTATAACTTTCTCAGGATGAATGTAAGATTTTGTGGTTTTAACGCTGATAAATCCCCAATTTTCACAGGGAACTGTGGGTACTTCTCCGAAAAACTTAGAAAAGCCAATAATAGCTACTAAGGTGAAGCTAAATAATATATAAATGATTTGACGTTTTTTCACTGATAAAATTCATAACTAAATTTTTTCTGATCTTTTTAATTTTACTCACTTGATAAAAATAATAAAGTATTCTCAAGAAGCTAATTTATTAATTCAACAAAGAACAGAAGCTGCCGGACAAAAAATCAAATTTCTTTAATTCGAGAACAATTACTTACCCAACAAGATGATTATCAAAGTCAAGCTGAATTACAAACAGAATTAATACAGTGTTTAAATAGCGATCGCCTATCCTTAGAAGCCACCAGAACAAAAACCACCAGCAAAAATGTGATCATTCCCAGCACAGGTGTCTTTGCATTTCCCAGCGACGCACCCACCAGCAACTGTACAAAAAGGACAAGCGATCGCTGCTGTCGGTTCTGCGGACTTCTCCACTGGTCTCCATCTGCATTTTGAAGTCCGCCGCGATGGTACACCCGTTAACCCCGCAAATTATTTGTAATTTAATGCTGACTAAATACAAAAACTATGTTATACTATCAAATGTATAAGGGCGCGTGGCTCAGTGGATAGAGCAACAGGTTCCGGTCCTGTGGGTCGGGGGTTCAAATCCCTCCGCGCTCGTTTGTGTTGTCGAATACCTAATTATTGTCTAGATTCCTGTGTGGTTAGATAAAATTTATCAACAATTAGTTAACAAATTACGTTAATCTAATATTTTCCTGCAAAAATCAAGACATTGATAGGAGACAGCATTTTGCCACGTGGAACTAAAAAAAGCACTAAAAAGCAACCAGCAGAAAATAATACTCCTGGGCTGTTATCTATATTAGCAGAAATTGATAAAACTGAGGAACGTTTAGACATTCCCACAATGGAGACATGGCTGTGGGATGCCGCTTGTAAAATACGCGGTTCTACAGATGCACCAAAATATAAGGATTTTATTCTCCCGTTAATTTTTTATAAACGTCTATCTGATGTTTTTGATGATGAATATGAAAAATGTGCAGAAAAATTTGGTAGTGGAGAATTAGCCCGTTATTTTATTGAAGCAGATCATCAAGACGCAATTAAAAATAATCGTCAGCCCATTGTGAGATACTATATTCCTCAAGAATATAATTGGGAGAAAATTCGTTTTCATCCTAAAGATGGTTTAGGAGAATTTATCACTACAGCTATGCGGAAAATAGCTGATTTTAATAAGAATTTATCGGGGATATTGACCCTAAAAGACTATAACGAAAAACAACATGATCAGCGTGTTTTAGATGATGATAGATTATCAGATTTAATTGAAGTGATCAGCCGTCATCGTTTGGGATTAAAAAATGCCAATGCTGATATTTTAGGCGAGGCTTATGAGTATTTGCTGCGGAAATTTGCGGAAGGACAAGGACAAAGTGCGGGGGAATTTCTCACACCTTCTGAGGTGGGTTGGCTAATTGCTGAAATTATTGATCCTGAACCCTATACTACTGTTTATGATCCCACCTGTGGATCGGGAAGATTATTAATTAAACCGCGTTTAGTATTTAATCGCAACCATCCAGGACAAGAAAGTAAAGCACCGCGTTTATTCGGACAAGAGTTGAATACTACCACTTTCGCTATTGCCAAAATGAATATGTTTTTACAGGATTTTACAGATTCAATTATTGAAATTGGTGATACTTTCCGCCAACCTAAATTTACAGAAGATAATAAATTAAAACGGTTTGATTATATTGTTTCTAACCCGATGTGGAATGATGATAATTATGATGTAGATGATTATGAAGCCGATTCTTTTGAAAGATTTAAGGTAGGAATTGCTTCTAAAAATACCGCCGATTGGGGCTGGATGCAGCATATTTGGGCATCTTTAAAGGATCACGGACGGGGGGCTGTGGTGTTAGATACGGGGGCTGTTTCTCGCGGTTCTGGTAGTCAGCAAACCAATAAAGAACGGGATATTAGAAAGGAATTTATAGAAAGAGATCGGATTGAAGCGGTGATTTTATTACCGGAAAACCTGTTTTATAATACTACTGCGCCGGGTGTAGTTATTTTCTTAAATCGGGCAAAGTCGGCACATCGTCAAGGTGAGTTTTTGTTAATTAATGCTGCTGATTATTTTATTAAGGGTGATCCAAAAAATATTTTAACTAGGGAAGGTATTCAGGTTGTTGGTGAGGTTTTTCGCAGTTGGGAAACTAGGGAAAAATTGAGTAAGGTGGTGAAAATTGAACAGTTAAGAGAGGCTGATTATAATCTTAGTCCTTCCCAGTTTGTGGATATTAGCGAGAAGTTTGTACATCGGGAAATTGGTGATATTTTAGCAGATTTAGCAGCAGCAAGACAAGCGCGGGAATGGGCTGATAAGGATTTAGATGAGGTTTTGGTTAAGTTGAATTTAGGTAAATGATTTAATGATGTAAATAAAATTTTGGGAATTTTGGCTAGTGGTGTAAAATAATTTATAGGAGTTATGAGGTTTTTTAGTTATGACTCAAGCTGTGGAAAAACAAGAATCTATTTTAGATAGAGTCCAGAATTTAACACCACAACAACAGGAAGAGGTATTAAATTTTATTGATTTTTTGCAATTTAAAGGACAAAAGCACGATGTAGACCAAAAAAAACCCCGTAAATGGGGAGATATTAAAGGTAAAGCGCCTTATTCTTTAGTTGCTGAAGATGCTCAAATTTGGTTGTCAAGAAGTAGGTAGTTGAAGCACGAAATCTAATTTTCTAATATTATGTTTTTTGGGTAAGTGTTAAACCGCAATTAATAAATGATATTAAATTAAAGGGTGTAATGGTATTTATGATTTTAGTTTTGAGTGTTTTTTTAGCAGGTGGTAAAAATGGATGAAATAGAATTACTTTCTGGTTGGAAGGAAATATGTTTAGGAGATTTAGCCAACGTCAAAGGTGGTAAAAGATTACCAAAAGGTCATGATTTCTCTAACATTATCACTCCTTTTCCTTATATTCGTGTAGTAGATTTAGATAATTATTCTGTAAAATTTTCAAATTTACAGTATTTAAAAGCAGAGGATAGGGAGATAATTAAAAACTATATTATAAATACAGAAGATGTTTATATTTCCATCGCAGGAACTATTGGAAGGGTTGGAATTATTCCTCAAATTTTAGATAAAGCAAATTTAACTGAAAATGCTGCTCGTATTATAATAAATGACCACAAAATATTAGATAAATATTATTTAGCTTTCTACTTAACATCTAAGAAAGGAAAAAATGAAGTTAACAGAAGGACAACAAAAACATCCCAACCTAAATTAGCTATTGCAAGAATTAAGCAAATTCCTATTCTTGTCCCCCCACTTCCTGAACAAAAAAGCATCGCGCACACTCTCCGAACCATCCAAAAAGCCAAAGAAACCCGTCAACGCGAGTTAGAGTTAGAACGGGAACGCAAAGCAGCATTAATGGAATATCTCTTTACTCATGGTACAAGAAATGAGGCAAGAAAGCAAACGGAAATAGGCGAAATTCCTGAAAGTTGGGATATATATAAATTAAGAAATATTTGTATAAAACAACCACAAAATGGGGCTTTTATTAAAAAACCTCAATGGGGTAAAGGTACATTGTTTGTTAATGTAGTAGATACTTATAGAAGTGCTATAGTTAATTTTAATTATGTGGAAAGATTGATTTGTACAGAAGAGGATATTTCAAGATTTTCTCTTCAAAACGGAGATTTATTATTTGTGCGTTCTTCGCTAAAACGCGAAGGTATAGCTCAATGTTGTTTAATTGAAAGTTTACATGAACCAGCAATTTTTGATTGTCATTTAATTCGAGTTATTCCTGATCAGTCAATTAGTGATAATTACTATCTTACTTGTTACTTCTTATCTGAAAGAGCAAGAAATGATTTAATAGCCAGATCAAAAATGACAACAATGACAACTATTAATCAAAATAATCTCATAGATTCATTAGTTCCTATTCCATCTTTACCAGAACAAAAAGAAATTGCACACATTTTAAAATCATGCGACACAAAAATTCAAGCCTTAGAAAAAGAAATCTCCTTAACAGATGAACTATTCCACGCCACCCTAGAAGAACTAATGACAGGAAAACTCAGCACCAAAAACTTAATAGCACAATAACATGACCAGATTTATACACGACCAATTTGCTAAAGACTATTTAGAGGAAATATTATCACCCTATGGCGAAATCCAAGCACCGCGACGAGTAGCCGGAGAAACCCGCCAGATAGATGTGTGGTTCGTACCCCATCAACCACCAGACATCAACAAACTGGGTTTACTAGCAAAAATCACCCAAACCACCACCATCCTTGAACCCTACCGCAACCCCGCCACCCCCAGTGAAATTTGCGACTGTCTTCTCAAACAGCTAGAAGTACGCGGGGAATACCTACGAGAAGCCAACCGCAACAACCGCAACCTCACCGAGTCCGACATCCCCAACCTGTGGATACTCACCCCCACAGCATCCCCCGCCATACTTGCCGGTTTCGGTGCTACCTTAAAAGAAGATTGGTCATCAGGAATTTACTTTTTAGCCCATTATTTACATAGTGCTATTATCGTCCTCCACCAACTCCCCCGCACCTCCGAAACCCTATGGTTAAGAGTTTTAGCCAGGGGAAAAGTTCAACAGCAAGCCATAGACGAATTAGCAGCACTTTCCCCAGATGACCCATTAAAATCAGCCACCTTAGAATTATTTTATCAACTACAAGAAAACCTGAACATTAACCAACCAATAGAAACAGAAGATAGGGAGTTAATTATGCGTTTGTTACCACTATATCAAGAAACCATTGCCCAAGCAGAACAGACAGGTATTCAACAAGGAGAAAAGCGAGTTATTGAAAACTTGCTCCGTGTCCGTTTTGGTGAATTAGATGCACAACTAACCCAAATTATTGACCGCATTTTATTATTGTCACCTGAAGAATTTACACCTCTACTTTTACAACTTTCTCGTGAGGAATTAATTACCAGATTTCAGTCAGAAAATCAATAATGGGAGGAACTTAATACTATTGTCTGAATCAGGATATCCACCGATTAAAGGATTAACAGGATGAGTACAGTAATTTTATCATCAATTACCAGACTCAAATAGATTAGGACTTACGCATTTTAACGAAACCTAGGGGTTTGAGATTGCTTCCTTACGTCGCAATGACAGTATTTGAAGTAGGTTTTGCGTAAGTCCTATAGATAACTAACAACTTGAGTTAATAGCAATAGCGGTAATTCATGAATTACCGTTATACAAAAAAACTATATTTAAAATCACAAAACCACTATGTCCGAATCATCAGCAGTACAAAAACCCATGCTAAAATATGCCCATCAAATTGGGTGGGAATACCTCACAACAAAAGAAGCATTACAACGACGGGGAGGAGATAAAAAAGAACGACTATTTGCGGATATTATTCGCAGTCAGTTAATTAAATTAAATCCCGGTATTGTTACCCCTGATAACGTAGAGACAATTATTCAAGATTTGCGAAATATAAATAGTGATATTGAAGGAAACCGCACCATTTTAAACTGTCTTAAAGGTCAGAAATCAACCTTTGTCAGCAGCGAAAACCGAGAAATAAATATTACATTTATAGATTTTAATACCCCAGCCAATAACATCTTTCATGTTACCGATGAATGGGAACAAAACGGTATAGCTTTCAATAACCGTGCTGACGTGATATTTCTCATTAATGGTATTCCCGTGGCCATTGCTGAAACCAAAGCCGAAAACCTAGCCGATGGAATTAGTAAAGGCATTGAACAAATTCGCCGTTATCATCATCAAACCCCTGATTTATTAGTATTTCCCCAAGTTTTTGAAGTTTCAGAATTATGGAATTTTTGGTACGGTTTAACCTGGAATACTAACCGCAAAAATTTATTTATTTGGAAAACTAAAACCGACGACAAAATAGCAGAAGGTGACTATGAAGAAAAAATTAAAACCTTTTTTGCACATCACCGCTTTCTCAATGTTCTCAAATATTATATAGTCTTCCTAGAAAGAGATGAAGGTTTAACAAAAGTCGTTTTACGTCAACATCAAACCCGCGCTGTAGAAAAAGTTTTAGAACGTATCCAAGACGCTAATAAAAAACGCGGTTTAGTGTGGCATACTCAAGGCAGTGGTAAAACCCTGACTATGATTACAGTTGCGGCTTTACTGAGGAATATTAGCGGTGATAATACTGTAATTATGCTAATTGATAGAAATGAATTAGAAAATCAATTAGATAAAAATCTCATGGCCTACGGAATTAAAAGCTATGAAATAGCGGAAAGTAAAGAGGATTTACAAAAATTCATTAAAAATGATTATCGCGGTTTAATTGTGGCCATGATCCACAAATTCGATAAAATGAATGTAGAAAATCCCCGTTCTACCATTACCGTTTTAGTTGATGAAGCACACCGCACCACCGGGGGAAATTTCGGCAATTATTTAATGGCTGCTTTACCTAATGCGACTTTTATCGGTTTTACTGGTACACCTATTATTAAAGCTGCAAAGGGAAAAAGCACCTTTGAAACTTTTGGCCATCCTGATGATGCTAACCGCACTTTAGATTTATATTCTACAGGTGACTCTGTACGAGATGGTACAACTTTAAAACTCAATTATACCATAGCCAAATCAGAGTTTTTAGTACCTAAAGAAATATTAGAAAAGGAATTTTTACAACTCAAAGAAGCTGAAGGAGTTAGTGATGTTGAAGAACTTAACGGTATTTTGGATCGGGCGGTTAAATTAAAGGAATTTCTCAAAGGTGATGATAGAGTTAATAAAGTTGCCCAAGTAGTAGCCCAACATTTCCGCGAATATGTTGAACCAATGGGTTTTAAAGCCTTTTTGGTTGGTGTAGATAGAGAAGCCTGTAAATTCTACAAAGAAGCCTTAGATAAATATCTACCTCCTGAATATTCAACTATTGTTTATTCTCGTACCACTGCTGATAAATTGCGAGATTATAATTTAACGGAAGCAGAAGAGAAAGAAGTCCGTAAAGCATTTATTAAAAAGTCTGTTGTTTCTGCCAAAATTCCTTTACCTGATGCAGTAATTAATTTTATTGAATCTCGTTATCAAGATTTTACTTATAACAGCAATAGCCAAACTTTAACTATTAAAGGTTATTGTAGTCATGAAGATTTTGAACAAATAAAAACCCTGGCCAATGGTGATATTAATGCTATTACCAAAATCACCCAACTTTATGAAAATTACCGTCAAGCATTACCAAAAATCCTCATTGTCACCGAAAAATTATTAACTGGTTTTGATGCACCAATTTTATATTGTATGTATCTCGATAAACCCATGCGGGATCACGTTCTTTTACAGGGAATAGCCCGCGTTAACCGTCCCTATGAAGATGGAGAAGGTTTAGTTAAACCCTATGGCTTTGTTGTAGATTTTATTGGCATTTTTGGCGACAATTTAGAAAAAGCCCTGTCTTTTGAGTCGGGAGAAATTAACAACATCATCCAAAATATTAATGTTTTAAAAGCTAGTTTTCAGGAAAAAATGGCAACAGAAACTCCTGAATATTTACCCCTAACTAAAGGATGGGATGATAAAGCTAAAGAACGGGCTGCGGTTTATTTCCAAGATAAAGATGTGCGGGAGAAGTTTTTTAAATTTGTGCGTCAAATTCAATCTATTTATGAAATTCTTTCTCCTGATCCGTTTTTGCGTCCGTTTATGGAAAATTACCAAGCCATAATTAGACTATATGGAACTATTCGCGCTGCTTATAATACTAGCCCCTACATTGATATTGAATTAACAGCTAAAACTAAGGAACTGGTACGCAAAAATGTCACAATTAGTGATTTAGAAATGCCGGGAATTATCTATGAATTGAACGCCCAACAATTAGAAAAATTCCATGAAACCCAGACAACGGAAACGGTAAAAGTTCTTAATTTAAGCAAAGCATTATTTAAAGATGTAGAGGATAAAAGTCGAAAATCACCTTTTTTAATTTCCATAGGTGATCGCGCTGAGAAAATTCGTCAGCAGTTTGAAAATAGACAAATCGAAGCCACAGAAGCATTAGCGAGATTAGAAGAAATTGCTAAAGAACGTATTCAAGCAGAAACAGAACGGGAAAATCTGCAAATTGATGAAAATACCTATGCTATTTACACTGTCATCAAACAAGTAATAGATAATGTGGAAGTGAACCAAGCGGAAACTATCAACTCTATTTATAATAACTTCCTTGATTATCGTTGGGATGCCCGTCATGAAGTTGACTTAAGAACAGAACTTTATGTTACTCTGTACAAAATGACCAACTCAGTTGAGCAAACTATTAATATTACTAATAATCTGCTAAAATTAGAACGAGTGGAATCATGAATACTACTATACAAACCTACTGGAAGGATACAGAAGAACTTAAAGATACTGTACAAGAATGGAGCGATCGCCTTCAAGTCACAGTTAAACAAATTCAATTCCGTTCCATGAAACGCAAATGGGCTTCTATTTCCACTATTGGCCGCTTAACCATCAATACTGAATTACTAGAATTACCCAAAGAACTGGGAGAATTTGTCATTGTTCATGAATTAGTACATTTACTCGTTCCCAATCACGGTAAACTGTTTAAGTGCTTTATGTCTGCTTATTTACCTGATTGGGAAGAGAAAGAGCAAAAATTACAAATGTCTCAAAATTCCCCTCATAATTCTCAATAGACTTTTGACTCTTTACCAAACGCGCTGAACTGGGAATTTGAGATTTGAGATTTTGGATTAGGAATTTTCGGTACAAGTCCCGCCCCTTCAAGGCAGAAAAATCATAAATTGTAAATTTTCCAACATCCTCAGAAAAAATCTCCCTCTGACTCCTTTCCCCCACTTCTGCAAGAAGTCTATTGTCTTTTCAGTATGCAGCCAAATATCTTAATTGCATTGTTCTGCTGTAACACTTTCTCCTCCGACTTGATTTTGTGAAAATTAATATGGAAAAAACTTCTAATTTATTGCTTAAAGTTACCCGCCGTTTATTTACAAATGTAGATGAACAAACAAAATTTATAGATGCTTTAGTTCATTCCCAACCTTTTGCACCTTGTATTCTTTGGTGTCAAGATAAACCAGATATTTCACATTTTGAACTGGAAATGCCCACATCTTGGCAACCCCAATTTGTAGACCGTTTATCCATTGGCGAAAAACCTGGTCAACATCTTTTGCATCAACAAGGTTATTTTTATTGTTTAGATTTCTCTTCAGTATTTTCTGCTTCTGTTTTGTTAGCTATTCCTGAATCAATACGGATAGTTTTTGATATGTGTGCTGCCCCTGGTGGTAAAAGTGTGTTTGCCTGGAAAGCTTTACAGCCTGATTTATTGATTAGTAATGAAGTAATTGGCAAGCGGTTAGGAATGTTAATTTCTAATTTAAAACGTTGTCAAATTAAACCCAGTGGAGTAGTAAATCGAGATTCTAGTATTTTTGCTCAAATGTTCCCATCTACTAGTAATTTAGTGATGGTTGATGCTCCATGTACTGGACAATCTCTCCTAGCTAAAGGTGAAAAAGCACCAGGATGTTTTCACCCTACATCAATTAATAAAAGTGCCAACCGCCAAAAACGAATTATTGCTAATTCGGCTCAAGTTGTAGCACCTCAAGGTTATTTAGCTTATATGACTTGTACCTATTCCCCGGAAGAAAATGAGCAGGTTTGTGAATGGTTTTTAGAGAAATTTCCTCATTTTCACGCGGTGGAAGTTGGTCATTTATCTGCTTATCAATCTCATTTAACTAATATTCATTGTTATCGGATGTTTCCTCAAGATAGATTGGGTGCTGGTGCTTTTACGGTGCTATTTAGAAATACAGAACAAGAAGATATTAAGACAATTGATTTAGATACTATTTATTCTATGTGTAAATATCAAAATACGTAAGAGACTGCCAGGAAATAAATTATCCTCAACTCTAGCTTTTCCTACTTTAGAAGCTAAACCTATTTCAGGAAAAATGATAGCTAAAACTTTCAGAGTTTACAACCCTAGTACCACAGGGCGGAAGTCAAAAGTCAAAACGAACACAGTATAGGCTTTTAGGAGATTTATAATTGTTGGTTTATTTACGCCGTGCTGTAGTAGCCCATAGTCAGGGTTTTATATTGACATAAGTATATTGTCAAAATTTACACAACGATAGCCATAGCGCAAAGTGGTAAATTTTGCAATCTTACATCCTATAACAAGTTGACGTTATAGTCTTAATTTGATTAGTCAGCAAAAAAACCTGGTTATGGTTCAGAATCTCGAACGTAAACGTCAAAGTTCATCTTTTCCCGAATCCGCGCCAGCAGGAAATCCTGTGTTTTTTAGAACCTACAGCCGTCGCACAGCCGCAGGTTTAAGAGAATCCTGGGATGAGGTATGCGATCGCACCTTACGCGGTTTAGTCGAACTTGGTAAACTCAATTCCCAAGAAGCCGCCATTTTAGACAAAATGCAGCGCAATATGAAATCCCTTCCCAGTGGACGCTGGATGTGGGTTGGGGGTACAGATTGGTTAAGTAAACCCAAAAATTTCTCCGGTGCTTACAACTGTACTTCTACCAACTTAGTAGACTGGAAAGCCTTCGGTTTGATGATGGACTTGGCTATGATGGGCTGTGGTACAGGTGCCATTATTGAACCGCAGTATATTAATCAATTGCCACCTATCCGTAATCGTTTAAATGTCACCATTACTGGTGAAGTCGGATGTACACCTATAGAACAGCGTCGAGAATTTACAGAAACCGATATACTAGGTAACACCGTTACTATTCACGTTGGAGACAGTCGAGAAGGTTGGGTAAAATCCTATCAAACCTTGTTAGAACTCTCTACCGATGAACGCTTCAGTTCAACTTCCCTCACTGACCATACAGATGAAGTTCAGGTAATTGTTGATATTAGCGATGTTCGTAAATCTGGGGAAACCCTCAAAGGTTTTGGCGGTATGGCTAATCCTGTCAAGTTACCTGGATTGTATCAGCGTTGCGCCTCTATTCTTAATCAGGCTTTAGGTAGGCAATTAACCTCAGTTGAATGCTGCTTGTTAATTGATGAAGCTGCTGTCACTATTGTTGCCGGTAACATTAGAAGAAGTGCCGGGATTCGTCAGTTTGTTTCCGAAGATGAACAAGGCGCAAATGCTAAGGATAATCTATGGCAACAAGACCCGAAAGGCAACTGGCGCATAGATCCAGAACGTGATGCTTTGCGTATGGCAAACCATACAAGAGTATTTCACCGCAAGCCAACCTTAGAAGAATCTATTGCCGCGGTGCAAAAGCAGTATTACAGTGGTGAAGGTGCAATTCAATGGGCTGGCGAAGCGGTTGCTAGAGCTAACATTGACTTATTCAACACCTTAGAACTGAAAACAGACTTCTTGCAAGCTTACGAACAAGGAAAAGCTAAATATTGGATACAAGAACGTCACCCAAATATTGATGAACAAGAGTTAGAACATCGTTTAGGCCGCTACGGACTAAACCCGTGTGGTGAAATAATTGGCACTAACTTTCACTGTAATCTTTCAGAGGTACACTTAAACCAAATAGACCCTGATAACTACAAAGAACAAGAGGAAGCATTCAAAGCAGGTGCGCTGTCAGTGGCAGCACTGTTAAACCATCAATTCCTTGAACCCCGCTATCAATACAGTCGGGAACTTGATCCTATTGTTGGTGTTTCCTTTACTGGCTTATTTGACTTCTTTGTTCATGCTTTTGGTGTGGACTGGTTGCGCTGGTGGGAACAAGGTAGACCAGAAACTCCCGAAGGATTGATATTCAAACGCGGTGAGCAAACATACCTGAGCAAATGGAGAGAAATAGTCCATCAAGCAGTTTGGGAATATTGCGACAAACATAACCTCAAACGCCCCAACCGTTGTACTACTGTACAACCTAGCGGGACAAAATCTTTGTTAACTGGTGCTAGTTCCGGTTGGCATCCCCCCAAAGCCCAAAGATTTATTCGTCGGATCACTTTCCGTAAAAATGACCCAGTGGCATTAGCTTGTATAGATTATGGCTACAATATCATACCATCTCAATCCGACAAAGACGAAAATGGTAACTTACTAAATGACCCATTTGACAACCGTTGTACAGAATGGTTGGTAGAAATACCTGTTGCCGTTTCTTGGGCGGATTTACCTGGTGCAGATATTATTGATGTATCGAAATTCTCAGTATTGGCGCAATTAGATTTTGTCATGCAGGTGCAAAAATACTACACCGCCCATAACACCTCAGCAACTTTAGAATTACGTTCTGAAGAGGTTGAACTCTTGGGAACACGCATTTATGAAGCCATTCAAAATGATGAAGGTTACATTTCTGCCGCTTTATTAGCGCGGTTTGATGACATTCAAACTTTCCCCCGTTTACCATTTGAACCCATAGACAAAGCCACATATCAGCGTTTGTCTGCTGAAGTTAAAGCACGACGGAAAACCGATGATTTCTGTGGTGCTTTAAGTCGTTATGATTTGGGAGAATTAGCCGAAGCAGGACCTAGCGGTTGTGACTCTGATAAATGTATGTTCCCTGAACAAGCACCCACATCATAAAATCCGTTAATTTCTCAAGACTGACCGAAAATATCTCTGTTATCTTCCTTCCTTCGTGTCCTTCGTGTCTTCGTGGTTCATTAATCTCAGGACTTACGCAAAATAGCCCCAACGAAATAATCAGGGTTGCAGTTACGTCTTGCGTAAGTCCTAAATCTATAATTTTTTTACAAACCACTCCAGGCACAGAGGACACACCAGAGAGGAAAAATATTTAATTGGTTTTATATTCAATAACATGAGTTGAGCTAACCCATTCTCCTTTTTCGTTGTAACTGCGAATTAAACGTTGACGTTCGTTTTCTCTCAGTAACCAACCAACTTCGACAAAAAACGGTTTTCTTAGTTGTAGTTGTAAGGGAACATTACTAGAAGTTCCATCAGGTAATAATAATATTTGACGAATGTTTCCTTCTTTTTCAAAAATGAGTTTATTTCCTGCTATTTTGGACTGGGAAGTAATGGTTTGAGATGCAAAAGATAATTTTTGTTCTAAATATCCATTGCCGATTTCTTTAATTTCTAAATAACTAACATAAGTTTCCGAGGGTCTTAGGTCTGAATAAAATGTATGGGCTTTACCTTCCCAATCACCAATTAATTGTTCTACGGTTAATTGTGGGCGTTCACTAGCATCCGTATTATTGCGAAATTCCCTAATTAAACTTAAATTAGTAAAGTTGCCTTGTTTATCATATAATTGTACTAAACGCGATCGCCTATCATGATCTACAAATCCATATTCAGCCCCAAATTCTGTAAAAGGTGCTAGTTGTAATGTTCCTTTAGTAAAAGCTCCTGTGGCAAAAAAAATATTTTGTCTACCTATTGAACGGTATTCTTGTTGATAATCTTCCATCGGCGGACTATCATAACCACTCGCATCAAAACGCCGTAATCTAAACAGCACCGCTTGATCATTATCAAAGGCTTCTAAATTTAAAATGCTAGGAGTAGAATTTATGATTTCTCCATCAGGAGATATTTTAGTAAATGAACCTCTCCACTCGCCTAAATTTTTGAGAAAGTTTTCCCAGTTGCTTGTCATAATTTAATTTTTTATTTAAAAAGATTATTCTATTTTAATACTCGTTCAAAATCAAGATAAATTGTGTTTGATGATCATGCAAATAATTATAACCATCATACGGTTAAATATCATTAAACCTTTTGCTTGTGTCTGATTGGCAAAAATCTGTTAAGATTGATGAAGAATTAATAATTTTTTACCGCAATCCTGGGAGAGTGCAATGTTTATTAGTGAATTGTCGCCCTTATTTCAAGAACTTGCCCAGCATCCAGTTTCTTTTTTGGGTGGGTTCGTCTCTGGTGTCCTCAGACTCAACCTCAATGAAGATCCTGTAAAAAGTTGGTTGGATAAGAAAGGTTGTGGAAATAGTTCCAGTTCCCTTGATAACGAGGCTAACAACGGCAAAGCTAGCGGACCACAACAGATTACAATTGACTAATTGATTTGGGTGTTAGTTCTCTAAATTCAAGACATTCATGGGTAATAGGTTATAGGTTATTAATTATACTTTCCTGTCACCTGTTACCTAAATATAAAATTAAATTAATTAATCTTCTAACCATGAATCCATAAAAGTAGCTAATGATAGATTGTCAAATACCATACATTGAAAACTATGACAATCAGTTATCATATTAGAGATATGCGTATGTTCAGGCGGGTGGCATTTATTTAGTTGTAGATCAGGAATCCATCAGGATTCATATCTTACAATTGTTTTTGTCTCTAAATTCAGATTTACTTAGTTCTGTTTTGCTCCTGGACTAGTCGCGCTTTGTTGAAAATTACGTGATACATAATGACTATTTACGTTGGAAATCTCTCCTACCAAGCGACTGAAGAAGACTTAAAATCCGTATTTGCTGAATATGGCAAAGTCAAAAGAGTTGTTTTACCTACAGACCGTGAAACCGGAAGAATGCGGGGCTTTGCTTTTGTAGAAATGACCGAGGATGCACAGGAAGATACTGCAATCACAGAATTGGATGGTGCAGAATGGATGGGTCGGATGTTAAAAGTGAATAAAGCAAAACCACGTGAGGATAACCGACGAGGTGGTTGGGCTAAAAAAGAAGATTTTTAAACAAAGTTGGTAATGGGTAATGGGTAATAGGTAATTTGTAAACTTTTTACCTGTTCCCTATTCCTGATGTAGTAAACTCACCGAAATTGATCAAAGATATTGATAGATCAATTTAGAATATGTTATAAAACAATAACAGGTTGCAAGATAGCTCTTGTTAAAGAAATAGTTAAGAGTGCTATTGTCTGTCTTAGCAATCATTCTGAAGTAGGAGCTAGGAATAACAATGGAGGGATAAACGCTCCCATGCTCCCGTTGAAGCAAGAAATAAATGTCTAGACTGGTCTATACTTTATCAAGTAGGCCATTTGTAGGCAAAAACAATCGGAAACTTGTTGCACAAGCATATTGCCAGAGAAAGGTTTTGATGATAGGGTAGGTTGAGCTTTTATTTTTGAGAAAAAACCCCCGGTGGATGTTAGCCAACCAGGGGAGTTAAGTTATCAGGGTGCATCTACCAATTAAATGTTCTCAGGTGTATAACTGTTATCCGGAATAAATTTATTATTAGCAAGTTAGTTTTGAATTTGGCAAAGGATAGCACAAGAAAAAACCCCCAGTGGATGTTAGCCAATCAGGGGAGTTAAATTATCAGGGTGCATCTACCAGTTGATTATTCTGGTGTTAACTGACAAGTTCCGGATAGGTAATAGATATTTTTGATTCAGAAAAATCTATGACTAATTTTATGTAAGGATGCTGGCGATAAAAAACCCCCAGTGGTGTTAGCCAGCCAGGGGAAGTTAGTTATCAGGGTGCATCTACTGGTTAATTGTTCTG
>NZ_PGEM01000003.1:17515-72144 GCF_002934005.1 Cuspidothrix issatschenkoi CHARLIE-1
TGGAGTTCTCTATCATGCTCCGGAAAAAAATGGGGCTAAGGAGATCAAGGAGTCACCGAGTCAGGAGTTCAACGAGTTTTTGGATTTGAAAATTTTGATTTCTCAGACTAAAAATCTTTTGTTTTGGTACTATACTCGTTCCAAACCTTTGATTGGTCCGGGTTTTGCATTTTTTCATCAAGTCCTAACTAGAAAAGGAAAAAACCCCCAGTGGTGTTAGCCAGCCAGGGGAAGTTAGTTATCAGGGTGCATCTACTGGCTAATTGTTCTGGAGTTCTCTATCATGCTCCGGAAAGAAATGGGTGTATGGCTATAATTATGTATGTGGTGCTAATTAGAAAAAGAAAAAAACCCCAGTGGTGTTAGTCAGCTGGGGGAGTTGAGTTATCAGGGTGCATCTACCAATAATCTGTTCCTGGTTTTTAACTTATGCTCCGGACAAAATTACCTGAATATCACTCTATGTCACATACCGAAAAAATTTCTGTGGCTAGTAGCTGGTTAGGGGAGTTAGTTGTTAGGACATCATCTACTTAATACAACAGGAGCCAGAAGTCAGGAGTAAAACTAGCTTGCTGCCTGGCTTTGAATTTAGATCCTGTACCTCATTAATTTGTAATCTGGTGTATCTGATTTAAAAATGCTGATAAACGTTCTTGGCAACCAGGGACGTTTTTATTTGCCACAATCAAAACTAGGACTTACGCAAGTGTCACACCAAAAAATCTGTTGTAGGGTGCGTCAGACAGCGTAAATTATGTAAATAACCAAATTGTTGATATCTGATGTGGTTGGTGAGCTTGTCGAACCACACCCTACCAATATGTCAGTTGCCTAAGTCCTAAAAACAAGAAAACCCCTAGTGGATTGTTATCAACTAGGGGAATTGAAGATCAAGGTGCATCTACCAATAAAAATTTCTGGACGGGGATCAAAGAATCCGGAATAAAGTTGTCGAAGGCCAGGGGGCAGAAAACTGCTCTTGAAAAACTAGATTAAGATGGATGGAGAATGAACCCATAATTGAAACATTAGTGTGGCAAAATACATCTAAAATATGAGCGGAACTAGCTGGTGATGAGGTGGTTTGCAAAAGTAATGAAGATTTATAGGTTTTACCTACAATTATTATGGTGCAATTTTTAGGCGCGATAAGTTCAATATGAATGTATAAGTTGCGCCAAGCTGTGCTGATCAGCATTGTCTAAGTTTTATGGAGCAGAAGTTGTGACCCAGGAATTTCATCTTTCCGCAACGCCGGTGGGACAAAATGACTATCTGGTGAGGACGGAACAAGTTGCACCTGGGGTGCCGTTGGCAGAAGAACTGGTGCATTGGCCTGTGGCGGAGTGGTTAGCTGCGGCAGGACATTTGATGGATGACCCTTTGCAATTGGTTTTGCAGGGGGATATTATGACCAGAAACTCTGTTAATTTGGTGGCCTTGGGTCAGGAGTTGTATAATGCGCTATTTCAAGGAACTCTGAGAGATAGTTGGATTACTGCTCAAGGTATTGCCCAAAATCACCAGCAGGTGCTACGGCTGAGATTGGGGTTGAAGGATACCAAGTTGGCGCGGTTGCCGTGGGAAGTGATGCACGCGGGCGATCGCCCTTTAGCTACGGGTCCCTATATTACCTTTGCTCGTTACCAAAGTGGTATTGCTCCAGCATCCCGGTTAATGAGTAATAATTTGCCCCAGATGTCAGAAGGACGGGGGCTGAGAGTCTTAATGGTGATTTCTTCCCCAACTGACTTGGTACGGCTGGATTTGCTGAAACAGGAAGCTATCAACCTCAAGGCCGAACTACATCGCCAAGCGTTAAGGATGGCGGATAGTAATCATCATCTACCGGAAATTGAGTTAACGGTTTTAGATCAACCGGGGAGAGAAGAACTCACCCAAGCTTTAGAACAAGGACATTATCATATTCTTCATTATTCAGGCCATAGTAACGCGGGCGACAATGGTGGACAAATTTATCTGGTGAGTAAAAAAACTGGTTTAACAGAAATTCTCAGCGGGGATGATTTAGCTGGGTTGTTGGTGAATAATAATATTCAAATGGCGGTATTTAACTCCTGTTTGGGAGCGTATAGGGCTAGACCCCAGAGTGGGGAAGATTCGGCGGAACGGAATTTAACAGAAAGTTTGGTGAAACGGGGCATTAGAAGTATTTTGGCGATGTCAGAACGCATTCCTGATGAGGTGGCGCTGACGTTAACCCAGTTGTTTTACCGGAATTTGAATCAGGGTTATGCTTTGGATTTGTGTGTGAGTCGGGTACGTCAAGGCTTAATTTCTGCTTATGGTTCTCAACAAATGTACTGGGCTCTACCGATTTTGTATCTTCAGCGAGACTTTGATGGTTGTTTAGTGCCAAGTGCTAATTTATCTGACTACTCGCAGTTATTGAGTGAATATCAGCCAGGGATAGCAGCTAATAATTATAACTATACTGGGGTGGGGAATAATCCAGAAATGAGTTTAGGGATTGATGACATTCTCAATCCTAATTTAGATGGGGATCGGTCGGGTCTAGACTGGCTGGAGGAAGATACTTGGGGTGATGTGGTAGATGAAATTGAATATGATGATCCTGGCTATCATCAAGATTCGGCCATGGTTTCTGATTTATTGAGTGAGCTTCGCTCTTCTGTGAAGTCATCGGAAGAACCAAGTATGAAGGCGGAACTCATTCAAGAGGATAAGCCCCATCTGTCACAAATGCAGGTTTCCCCAACTGAGCAAAATTTAGATTGGAGGAATGTACCGACTCAAATTACATCGACTTCAGGGAATATCGAGAAGCGTCAGACCAATCCTCAGTTATCACCTTCACCTGTACCAAATCAGGGTCATGGCTCTGGGCGGACAAAATCGCCATTGCTGTTATATGGTCTTGGTGGTGCGGGTGCAATGGCGATTATTGCTGGTATAGGTTGGTGGTGGTATCAATATCAATTTCCCCGGTCTGGTGAGATGCCGATAATTCCTAACCAAAATTCCGTAAATCAACAATATCCTCAGATTAATTTGGCTACTTCAGCTACAGGTATTGTTACCGCTACAGCTACCGCACAGTTAACTCAGGGCAATTTAAAGGCTGGTTTGGATGCCATTGATGAATTACTCAATCGTGGGGCTTTTGGGTCAGCAGAAACGGCTTTAAATTTGATTCGTCCAGAGGATGGGGAAAATCCATCGGTGAACTTTTTACGGGGGCGGTTGGCTTGGCAGTTGGTACAAACTAAAAATAATAAGTATAGTATTGATGATGCCCGTCGTTATTGGACTAGGGCGGTAGAGAATCAACCGGATTCTATTGTGTATAAAAATGCTTTGGGATTTGCCTACTATGCGGAAAACAATCTCAATTATGCTAATGATGCTTGGTTTAAATCCCTGAATGTGGCTTTAAAACCCCAGGAAAATAAAAATTCTAGCCCAGTGAAATATCCGCAAATAGCTGGTAATGAGGAGGCTTTGACTGCTTATGCTGGGTTAGCTTTAGGTTTATATAAATCGGCTCAAAGTCATACGGGTGATAAACGCCAGCAATATTTACATGAGGCGATTAAACTGCGACAAATGGTAATCCAAAATGCGCCCACGAATTTTACCGTTGAGAAGTTGTCACAAAATTGGTTGTGGACGGAACAGGCGATCGCAGATTGGCGATCGCTTTTGCAAGAAAATAGTCCATAATTGGAGACAATGAAAAAACCGTGCAAATTCCATACATGAGGCTGAAATTAAACAACTATGGCTAGATTGACAGTGTGAGACAATGAATCTGGTTAGATATATAAACGACGTTATTAGAAGTCAGGAATCAAAAAATGAGAAAAGTAGAAGCCATTATCCGTCCATTTAAGTTGGATGAAGTGAAAATTGCCCTAGTTAACGCGGGTATTGTTGGGATGACTGTTTCCGAGGTTCGGGGTTTCGGACGGCAAAAAGGTCAAACTGAACGCTATCGCGGTTCAGAGTACACTGTGGAGTTTTTGCAAAAGCTGAAGGTGGAAATTGTGGTTGAAGATGCTTTAGTAGATATGGTTGTGGATAAAATTATCGCCGCAGCCCGTACTGGTGAAATCGGTGATGGTAAAATCTTTATTTCCTCTGTTGAACAAGTTATACGGATCCGGACAGGAGAAAAGAATACAGAAGCCGTATAAATACTAAGTGTTAGGTGTTGCGTATCCAAAAAATGGGCGTTGCTGAATCTCCGAAGATGAAAACAGAAAATCAGCAGCACTTTTTATATATAGCAATGCTATAACAACAAGATCCCCGACTTCTTAAAGAAGTCGGGGATCTGAATATTGCAACTCACATTCCGCATAAGCGGAGAATAAAAAAATAATTATCTCCAAAAACATTGTTTGGTAAGGGTTTTCAGGATTTTAGTTCAAAGGAACTATAAAATGTTTATTAGGAATTTATCTCATTTATTGAGAATATTTTTGGAGTAAAGTTTGTACAACCCTGAATCTTTCGTGATAATTATTCAGAATTGGATTTTATCTGCGGAATGTGGGTTGCAAGGTTCACAAATTAAACAGGATGGTTATAGTCCTCTACCTAGTTAATGCTGGAATTACTGTATAATTATCTTTATTAGTTCACTCAAAGATACCACAACAGCTATGACACATCAAAATCTTGAACTTAGGGTAGAACATAAACCCTTATTTAGTTTCGCACTTGAACAGTCAGGAGTGCCTCTAGTTGGTCCTGTATATATTGTGAATAATGATCCTTCACCTTTAGAAAATGCAATATTAGAAGTAGCTTTATCTCCTGATCTTGGAGAAGCATTATATATACCAATTCCGAGACTTCATGGAGGAGAGGGGTGTAAATTTGATGTTATTGATATCCACTTACCTCCCGGTAGACTTGCGAAAACATTGGAATCTGAAAGAATTATATTAGAATGTAGCGTTAAACAAGAGGATCAGATTCTTAAAAAATATCAAAAAGAAGTTACATTACTAGCGTATAACGATTATAGTTTAAAAGATTTATATTTAGAATTATTGGCTTGTTTTGTTACTCCTAATCATCCTGTAATTATGCAGGTTTTGAAACAAGTACGGGAAATTTTAAAAAGCAATACCGGAGATAATTCTTTACCTGGATATCAAACAGGAAATCCTCAAAAAGTTTATGAAATGACTAAAGCTTTATATGAAACTTTTAAAGAATTAGGAATTTCTTATATTGATCCACCTGCTTCTTTTGAAGGTCATCAAAAAATTAGATTTGCAGATCAAGTATTACAAGATCAAATGGGAACTTGTCTTGATCTATCAGTTTTAGCTTGTTCTTGTTTAGAACAAATGGGTTTATATCCCTTATTTGTTATAATCGAAGGTCATGCTTTTATTGGCGTATGGTTGCAAGAAGAAGAATGTAATCATGACCTCATTATAGATGATAAATTTAAATTAATTAACTTTTGTCAATCTGGAAACCTGCTAGTTTTTAACTCCAGTTCCTATGCAGAATATCCGCAACCTTCCTTTCAGCAAGCAATAGATGTAGCCTTCAACTATCTAAATAATACTCCCTTAGTTGGAGTAGTTGATATCAACATTGCGAGAAATAATGGCTATAAACCTTTACCAATTCGGATGGAAGCAGTTGAAAATACTGAAGTTGATCATGCAGAAATTACCAGTTTAGCAAAACAAATCTTAAAACAAGCTGCATTAGCTCAAAAGAATGGAGAAGTTGAACCTATTACCAAACAAAAAGTAAAAGAGAAGTTACCAGAAACAGTAGAAAAACGCTTTCAGAGATGGAAAGCAAGTTTATTAGATTTATCTACAAAAAATAGACTATTAAACCTTGCGAACTTAGATGTTAGTAAATTAATTGCAGAAATTTTAATTAAAGAAATTCAAATTTATTTAGCTGGTATTATTAATAACCATATTGAAGAATCTCAAGAAAATACAGATTCAGAATTAATTGCTCAGTTAATACAAATATTTGAGAGTATCAAGACAGAAAAAATATTAGGAAAAGATTTTAATTTAAGTCAGCAATTTAATTTAGATGCTTATGTTAAAAGTTTTAATCAAAATATAGAATTTCCATTTTTACAACAAGAATTACAAAGAATAATTGGGCAATATGAAACAGCTTTACTTAATCACGCTTATCAAGCCTTTTTGAAAAAGGTTAACATAAAAAAACAAACATTCATAATTTTAGATATACATGATAAATTACTACCAGAGTTTGAAGATTATCTTGCATCTGGTCAGTCAATTGAAATTATTCCAGGTTCAGATGATAAAGACCAAAGAAATCAGCAATTATTACAAAATAGAAGTGATGAAAGTGAAATATTAGCAAGAAAAGCATCAGATTTATCCCAGGGTAAATGTCAAGCTGTACAAGGATTAGGACTACCTATTTTATGTGATAGCACATGGCTTTCTTCCATAGGTAAAATATTAGAAAAAGAAGCGATTCTCAGTAAAGAAGAAACCGGAGCTAGTAACCTTTATATTGCATTAGGTTTACTGCAATATAAAGAAAAAGCAAAGGAAATTCCCCAACTAGCACCTTTATTTTTATATCCTATTAACTTAACTGTTAATCGTAGTAATTATCGAGTTAATTTTAAATTAGGAGATAACGATCCATTAGGAAATGTGACTTTATTTGAAAAAATCCGTAAAGATTATGGATTAGAAATACAAATTCTCGCTAAACCTCCAGAAGACGAAAGTGGATTTGATATTACTAAAGCTTTCCAAGAAATTAGAAAAGTTATTGCCAATCAACCGGGATGGTTAGTAATAGATGCTGTCGTAATTACCACTTTTAACTTTGGTAAGTTCCTCCTATGGAAAGATTTGCAGGATAATACAGAGATTTTGTTGAAAAATCCCCTAGTTCAACATATTGCTATGGGAGGTTTACAACCTCTTGCTGATCCTGTGGGAGAAATACAACCTCAGATTTTGGATACTCTTCCAATGTCAGAAATACCAATGGTAGTTGATGCAGATTCTTCTCAACTTTCTGCTGTTTATGCAGCATTACAAGGACGTAGTTTTGTACTGCAAGGACCACCAGGAACAGGAAAATCACAAACTATTACTAACTTAATTGCTGCTTTTTTAGCTAAAGGTAAATCAGTTTTATTTGTAGCTGAAAAAATGACAGCTTTGGAAGTTGTTCAACGTCGTTTAAATCAAATAGGATTAGGTGATTTTTGTTTAGAACTCCATAGTGATAAAGCTAACCGTAAACAAGTTATTACTTCTTTAGCAACATCTTTAAATCAAGAACGGTTATCTAATGTACCTTTGGCAGAAATTATTGAAGAATTAGAACAAATTAAACAACAACTTGCTACTTATCCTCAAATATTGCATCATCAATATCCTATTGGTAATTCTCTCTATGGAGTTTTAGGAGAATTAACACAACTAGAAAATATTGAATCTATCCATTTATCAGGAATAGATATAGATAATTTAACTCAAGCGCAGTTAAAAAAATTCAGTAATTTACTAGATCAATATGTGATCCGTGCCAAAAAAGTTGGTGCTATTGATCAAAATCCTTGGAAAATTAGTAATTGTTGTGAATCAAGTTTATCCCTACAAGATGAAATCAGTAATTTTCTGAATCAACTAAAAGCCAAGTTATCTAATTTAGACAAAGCATTAACGGCATTTTTGACAACTTTATCAATAGATATTAAACCTTCTTTAAATTTATTACGACAATTACCACAAATAGGACTTGATTTAGCTGCGGGGGGAATTTATGTCGCAGCTTTTGATCAAGAAAAATGGTTGAATATCTATCAATTTACTAATGGTTATTTACAGTCCTCACGTCAGATGTTAAAACATCAAACTCAATTAGCACAACATTGGAATGAGCAAATATATACTTGCGATTTAGAAAAACAGTTAAAAACCTTTGAAAAAGTTCAGAAATCCTTTCCTTTATTACGTTGGTTTTTACAAATTATTCCCCGTTTCTCTCTCCGTTCTTTTACTAAAGGTAAACTACCTGACAATGAACAAATTATTCAAGATTTGCGATTAGCTTTAGAATTAAAAAAAATAAATGAAAATCTGCAAAAACAAAAGCCAAAACTTGATAAATTATTTGCTCCTATTTGGAAACCAGATTATAACAATGTCAGTGAATTACAAGGATTAATAGAAAGAAGCCATCGCTTTTATAATTTTATACTTACTCTTGATAATGACTTAATACAGATCATTCAAAAAATCAAATCAAGAGCTAACGAAAAGGTTATTAACTATCCACAAATACAAGATATAACAGATAATTTGATTCAGAGTTTTCATGATTTAGAATCAACTTTAAATCAATTCATGGCAAAAATACAGACTGAAAATGAAATTATTGCCAGTTCCAGTCAGGATTTTATTGACCAGTTGCATAATTTAATTACTCAACTCAGTCTTCATAAATCAGATTTTCCAAATTGGTGTCTTTACAATCAAATTTGCTCCGAATTAGCACAAAATCATCTTAACCCATTAGTAGAAGCTCATCATCAGGGAGAGATTGAATTAGAAGATATTCACAAGGTTTTGTTAAAATCTATTCTGCGACCTTGGTTTGTGAAAAATTTTGATACTCAACCTGTATTACGTAATTTTGAAGGTGGAGAACAATCACAAAAAATAGAGAAATTCCGTCAATTACAAAAGCGATATTTAAAACTGTGTCAAGATTTTATCCGTGCTAATTTAGCAGAAAAACTACCTGGAAACAATGTAGTTTTTGAGGGTTCAGAAATAGGGATTATTAAAAAAGAAAACCAGAAACAAAAAGGACATATATCTATTAGGTCTTTATTTAAAAAAATTCCCAATCTTTTACCGAGATTAAAACCTTGTTTTTTTATGAGTCCTTTATCTGTGGCTCAATATTTACCTGCTGATGGTACACAGTTTGATTTAGTTGTATTTGATGAAGCATCCCAGTTAGAAACTCATGATGCAATTGGGGCGATCGCTAGAGGAAAACAAGTTATTATAGTGGGTGACTCTAAACAAATGCCACCAACTTGCTCAGTAGGTAAAAATAATAGTGATTCTATCACAGATGAAGATGATATTGTAGATTTAGAGAGTTTGCTTGATGAGGCGATCGCTAGTCAATTTCCCGAACAAATGCTGCAATGGCATTATCGCAGTCGTCATGAAACTTTAATTGATTTTAGTAATAGAAATTACTATGATGGTAAACTAACTATTTTCCCAACCGCAAATAGTTTTAATCCTTCCTTGGGTTTAAAATGGCATCACACTCCTGATGGACTTTATGAACCAGGAGAAAGAACAAATAAACGAGAAGCCAGAGTATTGGTAGAATTTTTAGTGCAGCAATTACGAACTTATCAAAGACATGAACGCACATTTGGCATAATTACATTTAGTTTGTCACAAAAAGAAGTAATTGATCAATTATTAGAAAATGCTTGTGCTAAATATCCAGAAATTGCACCACATTTTGATAAAGAATTTAGTGAATACGTCTTTGTTAAAAATCTAGAAAGTGTTCAGGGAGATGAACGAGATGAAATTTTATTTAGTATTTGTTATGCTCCTACTCAACATGGTCAAATGTCCATGAAATTTGGTAATTTAAACAATGTGGGTGGAGAAAGAAGACTTAATGTTGCACTCACTCGTGCGCGTCTATGTTTACGTATTTTTTCAACAATAACTGCTTCCCAAATTGATTTAAAACGTACCAATGCAATTGGAGTTAGTCACCTCAAAGATTTTCTGGAATTTGCAGAAAAATTAGGTACATCAAAAGCCACTCAGTTTTTAAGAACTAACGACTTTGATAGTGGTATAGAACAGGAAATTTATCAAGCCTTAGTTGATATGGGCTATACCGTTAATTGCAAAGTTGGTTGTGGAGATTATCGTATTGATTTAGCTGTATTTCATCCTCATAAATCAGATGTTTATGTGCTTGGTATTGAAACTGATGGAAAAACTTATAAATCAGCCGCTACTGTACAAGATCGGGAGGGTGTGCGTCCATCAGTATTACAAAGTTTAAATTGGCGCATACATAGAATTTGGTCACTCGATTGGCAATTTAAACGAGAACAAGAATTAGAAAGATTAAAACAAGCATTAGAAACTGCAATTCAAGAATTTGATCAAGAAGATACTACAAATACTGAAATTACTGTTAAAACTAATCAAGTTGAAACAGATAAATCTCTCACATCAAATTTGCATCAATTAAAATCATTAGTAATTGAACCTCCTGAAGTAAACTCTATTAAAAGTTCATCTATCGAAAAAACATTTGTAGAAAAAACTCATGAAAATACTAACTTTGCTACTCCTATAATCCCTTACCAAATAGCAGTATTAAAAATTGTAACTACAGAAAATCAATTAATTTATAATGACGAAGCAACACCTATAATTAAACAACAAATCTTATCTATAGCAGAAATTGAAGCCCCCATTTTAATTACAGACATTGTACGTTTTGTAGCTCGGTGTTGGTCGTTCAGTAAAGTTTCCCAAGCACTTACTAAACGTATTACTGATCAAGTGAATCAACTTGTTGAACAAAAACAATTATGGTGTCATCAAGATTTCCTATGGACTTCAAAAAAACAATGGGAAAATTTACAATTTGCACGACAACCAATTGAAAATAGAAAGCGGAGAATAGAACAAATTCCTGTAGAAGAACTAGCAGTAGCAGCAGAGTGGATTGTATCTCAATCTTTGTCAATTGGTGAAGAGGATCTTTATAGGGCAATTGCCTCTTTATTTAGCCTTGGTAAATTCAATGATAAAATCAGGTTAAAAATGAATGAAACCGTTACTTTACTATGTAATAAAGGCAAAGCAAAACGTGATTCTAATAGAGTAGTTATGATTGAAAAAATAGAATAACAAGAAAAATAAGATACCCGACTTCTTTGAGAAGTCGGGTATCTGAATATTGCAATGTTCACGAAATTAAAGAGGATTGTTATATTTTTGCAAAATTCCCATCACCACCGCAGGTATTTCTAAATGTGGCAGTATTCCCGTGTCTGGTATTTCGTGAAAACCTTTAATAACATCAGGATTTAAACTTGCTAACCGTCGTCCTAATTGCATATTGGTAAATTGTGCTTTTTCACCCCACAACATTACAGTAGGAACTTGAACTTGCCGAATATATAAACTCAAATCAAAATAAAGATTTCCCCGTAAAAAGGACAAAGCTGCAAATTTAGCTTGATGTTGTTGTGCAGAAGTTAAGTAAGCATTTACCATTTCTTGATTTACTCTTTCTGGCTTAGCAAAAAGAAAACTTTGTAAAAAATTCCTAACTGCAATTTCATTTTCTGCACCCAAAGCATAAATTAAATTATCTACCAAAGGTGTATTAATTAAAGAAAGTGGTAATCTTCTTCCTGCACCTTCTCCAAAATCATTAAAACCAGAAGGACAAACTAAAAATAAAGCTTTGAATAAGTCAGGATAAGTGACAGCAAGACGAATAGAAAAAGCCGCAGTTAAAGAAGATGCTACTACAGTTACAGGTTGATGACAAGTTTGATGAATAAACTCAATAATCGTAGTTAAATAATCGTGAATTTGATAATCTCGCACCGGATGAGCAGATTTTCCCCAACCAATTAAATCTGGGGCTAAAATTCGATATTGTCCAGCATAAGCTGGGTAAATTTTCGACCATTCATAAGCAGAAGCACCACCTCCAAAATTATGTAAAAATAATAATGGTGGTAAATCTTGATCTTTGGCATTTTCCCAAGGTGCGGTAACCTGGGTATAGTAAACCATTGCACCTAAAGATGTGTGAATGAATTTACTCCCAAAACCTGGAGGTTGAAATTGCAGCATAATTATGAAAGTGAATCCTTAGTAATTTGGACAAGTTGATTTATATTATCAGCATTAATATTATAAGCAGCCCCAAACCCAATTACAAAACGTCCGCTATGGGGTGTCAGTTGCAAAATCCGAAAATCTGGTAAACTGCGTAATGTGGCAATCAATTCTCCAAACCGAATTGCAAATTTATCTACAATTTGCAGCCATTTTTCTGTTTCTCTTTCTATCAAAGTTGCTGTACAATCGAAATTTAACCGCCGACGCGCAAAAATTTGTTTAGTTTTAGCTTCATCATCAATAAATAAAACATTCAGATGAGGATTATCTTGAATGTTTTGGGTATGGGTAGCTAGTCCACTCACATAAATATAGATGTTTTTTGCATCATCCATCACAAAAGGAGCATAGCTAGCATTAGGAATTCCCTGTTTATTTACGGTACTAATAATAATGCTGCTAAACTCTTCAGGAAACTTTTCATATTCAGCTTGGGCTTTTTCCAATTGAGTCATCATGATATTATTTGATATTATTTATTTTAACCAACCGCAGAGGCGCAGAGAAAAAGGAGATGTTGAAATTTTATTTGGGACTTTTATATTATACCCATGGAATCAATAAACCCACACCCACAATATGATGTTTACTTTTTCATGGCGCAAACTTTCAAACCCCTTGCTGCATAGTTGGTTAAAAGGATTTCGTCACCCCATCAGGCGATCGCTCAAATCATAGAGCAGTTTGTGAAGGTATGAGGTACACATTTTGCGGGCAAGATACCCGCACCACAAAAGTTTGATTATGGTTGTACCTCATTTGAATGAAATATGCTGTATATAAAAAGAAGGGAGATGATATTAGGCTGAAGCGTAAACGAGATAGTCAAGAAGTAGAAAATAAAACCAGATTTTAGATTTTTATGTCAAAACAAACAATAGGCTTAGAACAAAACTTGTATGATTATTTACTTTCAGTTTCCCTACGCGAACCCATCACTTTAACTCAACTGCGTCAGGAAACCTCCCAGTTACCAATGTCCAGAATGCAAATATCTCCTGAACAGGGGCAATTTATGGCATTATTGGTAAAACTAATGGGAGCAAAAAAGACTTTAGAAATAGGTGTATTTACTGGCTATAGTTCCTTAGTAGTGGCTTTGGCTTTACCTGCTGACGGTAAAATAGTTGCCTGTGATGTCAGTGAAGAGTATGCTAGTATTGCCCGGCGTTATTGGCAACAGGCGGGAGTCGCTGATAAAATTGATTTGCATATTGCTCCAGCTTTGGAAACTTTAGATAGTTTATTAGCAGCAGGGGAAGCAGGAACTTTTGATTTTGCCTTTATTGATGCTGACAAAGGTAACTATGAAAATTATTATGAGCGATCGCTTGAATTAATTCGTCCTGGTGGACTAATTGCCATAGATAATGTGTTGTGGTCTAGTAAAGTTGCAGATCTAGAAATACAGGATAATCAAACTAACAAAATTCGGGCTTTTAATCGTAAATTACATCAAGATTCCCGAATTACCTTGAGTTTAGTTCCCATAGCAGACGGACTAACCTTAGCTATCAAAAATTAGACGAAAAAACTTAACTGTCCTTTAGGCAAGGGATGTAGCTTGCTTCCCGCAGGGTAAGCCAACTAGAGGCTATCTTCCTCCAGTGACTTGCGTTATACTAATTATCCCAGGAAAGGTAATCAACCTGTCTAAAAACCTAACTGCCCAAGGGTAATCTGTACCTTGACAATTAAATCTATGCGGTTCTACTGTATTGTTCTAGTTCCCTCCTAGCAGTAGATAAAAGATTTATAGGCCAAGCTCTTCTTATTTCTTGGCTATTGTATGATCTGCCAATGGCATAACCCTTGAATTCGCCTATACTTGTTGCTATTAATTCTCTCTGTTGCTTTTCCCTTGCGCCTAATAAATGTTTGTTGCCTCAAATCAACTGCTATGGTCTATGATAGGCTTGCTCCTAACAATGGGTGGTACTTTCCTGGAAGCTTATGGTGTTACCTTACCTTGGAATTGGAGTCAGCACGGAATTCAAACTCTGTCATTGGGTGTAAGCTATCAAATTGGTGCAGTGCTGCTGGTAGGTTGCTTAGGAGGTCAAAACGCTGGGGCATTGTCCCAAATTGCCTATTTAGTGATGGGATTAACCTTATTGCCAGTATTTGCAGAAGGCGGCGGTATTGGTTATGTTAAACTATCCCAATTTGGCTATTTGTTGGGTTTTATTCCTGGAGCTTGGATTTGTGGTTATTTAGCCTTTAAAGCTAGACCCCGACTAGAAAGTTTGGCTTTTAGCTGTATTTGTGGCTTGTTTACGGTTCACATCTGCGGAATTGCTTATTTAATTATCAGTTTTTTTCTGCCCTGGAAAGGAACAGAAAATCTGTCTCTGATCCAAGCGATCCTCAAATACTCCTGCTTTCCCCTACCAGGACAACTGGTAATAGTTTGTGCTGTAACTGTAGTGGCTTATGTCCTACGACATATAATGTTTTATTAGTCATTAGTCATTGGTCAGTGGTCAGTGGCAAACAAAAACAACTGACAACTGACAACCGACAACCGACAACGAAACAACTGACCAATTTATCATGCGTATAAAAAATCGCTACTTCTGGATGGCTGCTTTAACAGCACTTTTATTCGACCAATTGACAAAATATTGGGTAGTACATACCTTTGCTCTCTCTCAAACACTACCTATAATAAATGGTATATTTCATTTCACTTATGTTACTAATACAGGTGCAGCTTTTAGTTTATTAAGCGGCAAAGTCGAGTTATTGCGCTGGTTATCATTAGGTGTAAGTTTAGTATTAATTACCGTGGCATTGTCAGGTCCTTTGTTAAGTTTTTGGGATCAGTTGGGTTATGGGTTGATTTTAGGAGGAGCAATGGGCAATGGTGTAGATAGATTTAGATTAGGATATGTCATTGACTTTCTTGATTTTCGGCTGATTAATTTTGCCATATTTAATATGGCGGATTCTTTTATTAGTATGGGAATTGTCTGTTTGTTAATTGCGTCCTGGCAAAAAACACCCAGTAATTAAAGGAGACAGGAGGACAATTAGAGGAGGATTCAAACCTACCTCTCATTGAAGACCACTAAAACACAAGATTTTGGCGGGGGACTTAAACCCAAATGGTTGAGGTAAAAAGCTTTATTCTTAATTAAAAAATTTCCCTTCTGCCTCCTGCCCTGAAGCCTTCTGCCTCGCACGAAGGGTGGAACTAAAGATTAAAAAATTAGATTCTGATGTTTGAATTTTGAATTGTTTATGAATTCACCCCAACCTCCGCAAAAGCCACAAACCTTTATTGGTCAAATAACTCAAGCAGTAAATACCATTCAAGCCAGAGTTGATTTTACCAAGTTAGCACTCAAGCCTAATGCCAAAGTACCGAAATTAATGGTATATGATGCCGGGGCAAGTCAGGCAGAAGAATATCCATTATTGGGCGATCGCTATATTCTCGGACGTAGTTCTTCCTGTGATATCGTCGTTCGTAACCAAGTTGTCACCAAAATTCACCTTTCCTTGTCGCGGGATTCTTCCCAAAATACCCCTGTTTTTACCATTAAGGATGAAAACTCTACCAATGGGATATATCTGGGCAAACGCAGAATCAATGCTTTAGAACTCCGTCATGGAGATGTTCTCACCTTGGGACCACCAGAACTAGCCGCTTCTGTACGTCTGCAATACATAGATCCACCTGCTTGGTATATCCAATATCTCACCTATCTAGCTTATGGTGTTGGTGGTGTAACAACTCTATTTGCTTTGTCCATAGGTGTAGAATGGCTGAAATTTTCAGTCACACCTCTACCTACAGCCACCCGCGCCCCCATAGTAGTCTATGCAGGTGACGGTTCAACTCCACTACGTGAACCGCGAAATATCACTCACACAGACCTGAAGAAATTAGAGGACTTTGGCCCCTATTTAGCAGCCGGAGTCATAGCCTCTGAGGATAGTCGGTATTATTGGCACGTCGGGGTAGATCCCTTGGGTGTGTTGCGAGCCTTACTGATTAATACCCGTAGCGGTGATGTGCAACAAGGCGCGAGTACAGTTACCCAACAAGTAGCCCGCAGTTTATTCCGCGAATATGTGGGTAATCAAGACTCTTTAGAGCGGAAAGTCAAGGAAGCCGTCGTATCTCTTAAACTGGAAACCTTCCACAGCAAAGATGAGATCTTACTCACTTACTTAAATCGGGTGTTTTTGGGTGCAGATACTTCTGGCTTTGAGGATGCTGCTAAATATTACTTCAGCAAATCAGCCAAAGAATTAACTTTGGCAGAAGCCGCCACTCTAGTGGCTATTTTACCTGCTCCCAATGCCTTTGATTTTTGTGGCAGTGGCCCCCGCAAACTTAGCGTTACAAACTATCGCAATCGAGTGATTAAGCGAATGCGAGAAATGGGCAAAATCTCCACAGAGGAATCAAACCGCGCCCGTCGTTCTACGGTGCAAATTAGTCCTAAAGTTTGTGAACAACAGGCCAAAACCATTGCCCCATATTTTTATGATTATGTCTTTCAAGAACTGATCTCGATTTTGGGACCAGAAGCCACTAGAGAAGGTAACTATATAATTGAAACCCAATTAGACCCTTCTATTCAAGCGCAAGCAGAAAAGGCTTTAAAAAATTCTATTGCTAAAGATGGCGCAAACCTGGGTTTTTCTGAAGGGGGAATGGTGACTCTGGACTCCAAAACTGGAAGTATTTTGGCCATGGTCGGGGGAACAGATTACAGAAAAAGCCAGTTTAATCGGGCTGTGCAAGCCCAAAGACAAGCAGGTTCTACGTTTAAAATTTTTGCTTACACAGCGGCCATTGAACAGGGATTTTCTCCCTATAAAAGTTATTCCTGTAGTCCTTTTACTTGGAAAGGTTTTACCTATAAACCCTGTCGCAGTGGTGGTGGTAGCTTAGATATCGCTACTGGGTTAGCACTTTCAGAAAATCCCATTGCCTTACGGTTAGCCAAGGAAGTTGGCTTAAATAAAGTCGTGGATATGGCGCGACGGTTGGGTATTAAGTCTGAGCTTGAGGCAGTTCCAGGCTTAATTTTAGGTCAAAGTGGAGTGAATGTTTTAGAAATGACAGGTGCTTTTGGCGCAATTGGTAATCGTGGTATCTGGAATCCTCCCCATGCTATCAGTAGAATTTTAGATAGTAGTGATTGTAAAGATATTAAAGATTTACAAACCTGTCGTGTTGTCTATTCCTTCGATCAAGATCCAAATGGCAATAAACAAGCCCTAAAAACAGAAGTTGCTAATCAAATGACTACTTTAATGCGAGGAGTAATTACTAATGGTACAGGACGTAGTGCGGCTATTGGTTTAGGGGAAGCAGGTAAAACTGGGACAACAAATGATAATGTTGATCTCTGGTTTATTGGCTTTATTCCCGGTCGTCAACTCGTTACGGGTATTTGGTTAGGTAATGATAATAATTCACCTACATCTGGCAGCAGCGCCCAAGCAGCACAACTATGGGGCAATTATATGGGGAAAATTACTAAATAGGTTTGTTATCAGGGAATAGGGAACAGGGAACAGGGAACAGGGAACAGGGAACAGGGAACAGGGAACAGGGAACAGGGAACAGGGAACAGGGAACAGGGAACAGGGAATGGGGAACAGTCAACAGTCAACAGGGAACAGTCAACAGTCAACAGGGAACAGTCAACAGTCAACAGTCAACAGTCAACAGGGAACAGTCAACAGTCAACTGTCAATTGTCAACAAGCTACTATTATCTGTATCCTTCCCAGGGGGTAACTTGTAATTCACCTTTGGGAGTAAATACAACTTGAAAGTGCGCTAGAGGTTTTTTGTTGCCAATGGGGATAACGTTTGATCCGTAAACAGATTTTAACATCTGCGGTAAAGGCGTTTCTTCAAAATGCTCAAAAGCAACTTGGTTAAGTTGTTCATAGTCAGCAATGACACCTTCTTCATTGACGGCTATGCGATATTTCAATTCACTAGAAAAGGTAGGAGTAATACTCCAATTTTGACGAATTTTACTATAGAGTTTTTGATTCAAATCTTCGATTTTGCCAGGGTCAGTGATTTTTTCACCCATTAGTTTTGGTTTCTCTGGGTATCCAGCCCAAGGACTAACCTGTAAAATGCCTTTTTGTGTAAAGACGACCTTAAATTGAGCAATGGGTTCATTAGGAATGCGATTTGCAGGATTATAAAGCAGTTTAGGTAATGGTGTTTTTTCGATCGCATCACTAGCTTTTCGATTTACGGCTTTATAGCCAACAATACTACCATCGCCAGCCACACCTAAACGATAAACTAAGTCCTCTGGCAGTTCGGATCGGGTTTTCCAAGCTGGATCAATTTGATTATAAATTTGGCGATTTAATGCCCATAATTGTGATGAATCTCTGATTTCTGGAACTGTTTTTAACAGTGCTTCTAAATCTTGAATTCCCACTGGGCTTGCAGTTTCTGTGGGTGTAGTTGTGGGTGTAGTTGTGGGTGTGGGTGTCGCTGTACTAGACTGGGTTTCTGGTTTGACTTCTGGTGGGCGGACTTGAGGCGCAGGAATGAGGCTAAATGCTACTGCGGCTGCGGCTAGACTAGATACACCGATGGTAGCAGGGATGGCTTGTTTAATTAGGGCTTGACTTGAACCAGCATAACTACGGGTAACTGGATGTAATTCTAGGCATAATTCTGGTAAAGTCTGGCTGTCAGCAAAAAATTGATCTACTGCTTCTACCAGGTCAAATAATTGGACTGTGTTAAGGATAATTTGCAGGGGTTGTTCTTGGTTGTTGTTTTCTGTCTGTTGATCTGATGTAATTTCGCTATGAACAATTAATCTGTGTTTGTTGCTATCAATTTTTTGAAATTTAACTAGCTCTGAGTCATGATTTTGGATTTGGGGATTAGGTATATTACTTAATACTTCTTGGGCATAGACACTGACGGCTCTAACCAAACTTTCAAAAAATTCTCTGCCGCCTCTAATGGGTTGATTGTAATTAGATAAATGGCATTCTGCATTAACTAATATAGATAGTTCAGGACGCAGTTCTTGAAAGTTGGCAGTCCGCGCCATGTCGGTTAACCCTTCTAAAAGCAGGGTACAATTAGGCAAACTATATTTACGTTGGATATTCATTTTTATTTATTCTACCTCACCATCAAAAAGAGAAATCCAGTAGCGCTGCATTCCGGCTGTACCTGTACAGAATAGTAATTTTCCTAATAACTCTATAGCTAGTTCATCTAATTTTTCATCAGAAGTTAATGCTAATAAACCGGAACGACGGGAATTCATGCGACTTTTAAAATGCGCTCTAAATCTTTCTAGGTAATTGGCTAATCTTAAATTTTGTTCTGGGGGAATCTGTTTGTCGGCTAATTGTTGGTATATGGTTAGTAGTTGGCGGATGACAACTGTTAACCGTCGAGCAATGTAGCAAGCGATAACTACTAGGGCTTTAGCTTCTAAAATATCTAAGGAACGGCGATTATGCGCTCTCCGCATGGGGTTAGACGCGCGCATCCGCCATAGGTTTACCCGATTTTTGATGATTCCTTTCAGGTCTAGTTCTTCGGCAAAGGACAGGATGGCTTCAGAACCGCCCAGTTCTAAGGCTTCAATGGCTAGTAAAATCAGGTCTATTTCTAATCTGGTTCTCGTTGGACATACCTGTCCAGCGATCGCTGGATCTGGTAAAGTATCCAATATCATCGGTGTTCCCGAGGAATTTGGGCTGTTGAAAGATGTGACACTAGCAGAGACATTCATTCTAGAAAATACCTTATGCGTTTCCAATGTTTCATTTCATTTCAATCCTCAATTACTAAATAGTAATTGTCACTCATCGCTGGCGCGATATGCGCGATATTGCAGTTCAATTATATACATTACTTAGTTCTTCTACCCAAATGTTTCCATATAGATTAAATTTTAAAATTTTTGGTTATCGTCAATAAATAATAAACCAAAAGCTCCAGTTTCCAGGTTATGACATTATAGGGTAGGATTTTTGTTTCTCTAGGGAAAAATTTTCGCCTTTTGTCTTTTAGTTGACCACTAACTACTCACAAATATGGACTTAAAATCGCTAATTCGTGATATACCGGATTTTCCTAAGCCTGGGATTTTATTTAGAGATGTTACTACTCTACTAAGCGATCCGGTAGGATTGCGTTATACTATTGACCTTTTAGCACAAAAATGCTCAGAAATTGAACTTGAGGTGGATTATATTATTGGCATGGAGTCGCGGGGGTTCATTTTTGGTGCGCCTGTGGCCTATAAATTAGGTGCTGGTTTTATTCCTGTTCGCAAAAAAGGCAAGTTACCAGCAGCAGTTCATGCGATTGAATATCAACTAGAGTATGGTATAGATACATTAGAAGTACATCAGGATGCTTTAGTACCAGGTAGTAAAGTTCTGATTGTAGATGATTTAATTGCCACTGGTGGCACTGCTGAAGCAACAGCTAAGTTAGTGCAGAAAATTGAGTGTGAACTGGTAGGATTTGGCTTTATTATCGAGTTACGGGATTTACAAGGACGGAAACATTTACCTGATGTCCCGATTATTTCTTTGGTGGAATATTAGTCAGTATTCAGGAGTCACCGAGTCAGGAGTTTATGAGAAAGGATATAGCAATCCTAAATGATACGTGAGAGTTCAACAAGGCTCAAATGCTCATAAAACAGGGATTTTTATCTACGTATTTTCTCATAATTGGGGTAGGATTGCTATATTATCCAATTACCAATTAATAATTAACAACCTCAGTAATCACTGATAATTCCTTAATGATATAACCCTTGGGGTAAATCTAAAATCCAAAATCTAAAATCCAAAATCGAATGACGAATACAAAAATTTCCTTGGAGACAAACACCCGGTGGTTGATAAAACTGATAACAAGTGAAACTTTTATTTATGTAATTAAAAGGCTTTTACAGGCACTATTAACAATTTTTTTAGCGTCTGCTTTAGCTTTTTTTGCCATGAAGTTTTCTCCAGGGGATTATGTAGATACTTTAAGGCAGAATCCCAAAATTTCACCAGAAAGAATTGAGGAAATAAGACAGCAATTTGGTTTAGATAAGTCTTGGCCAGAACAGTTTAGATTTTGGTTACAGCAAATTCTCACGAAGGGAGATTTTGGAACCAGTTTTGTTTATCAACGTTCTGTATCTTCTTTGTTATGGGAAAGAGTTCCAGCGACGTTATTGTTAGCGATCGCTTCCCTGATTATAACATGGGCGATCGCAATTCCTTTGGGTATTCTCGCTGCTGTAAAACAAAATCGTAGAACTGACCAGATTTTACAAATAGTCAGTTACGCTGGTCAAGGTATCCCCAGTTTTATCACTGTCTTATTTTTACTATTTTTTGCCCAATTAACTACCCCACTTTTTCCCGTTGGTAATATGACGAGTATTGATCATGCAGAACTGACATGGTTAGGTAAAATTCTTGATATTGCTTGGCATTCAGTTTTACCATTAATTGCTTTGAGTATTACCAGTTTTGCTGGTTTACAACGCATTATGCGGGGTCAATTATTGGATGTTTTGCGCCAAGATTATATTCAAACTGCCCGCGCTAAAGGACTTCCAGAAAACCGAGTTATTTATGTTCATGCTTTGCGAAATGCTATTAACCCATTAATTACTTTATTGGGTTTTGAATTAGCTGGTTTATTAGGTGGTGCATTTATTACAGAAAATTTCTTCAATTGGCCAGGTTTAGGAAAATTAACCCTACAAGCTGTTTTAGCTAAAGACCAATATTTAGTCATGGCCAGTTTGGTAATGAGTGCAGTATTATTAATTGTTGGTAATTTAATTGCCGACTTGATTTTAAAAGCAGCAGATCCAAGAATTAAGTTAGAAGATTTGAATTAGAACCGGACTTACACAAAATGCCTCTTAAAATCTCTTTCCTGCATAAAACTTAATGTGAGTCTTAACAAATTTATTAGGTAAACTTAGAAAATTTAGTTTATGCCAAAATTCCTACCAAAATTCTCATTAGATCCTCTAAATCATTAGGAATGCGATACAAGGAAATATCCTGAAAAATTTGCTGATTGGTTTTTTCTAATATTCCAAAACGCCAAGCATCACCAATGGTAACACATCCATAAAAAACATCTCCTTCTTCCACTTGAGAAATAGCAATTAATTCTACAGCAAGTTGTGTAAAACCTCGTGTTAAATCATCATTTTTAGCTTCAACTACCAATAAACTAGGATTATGTTTGAGAAAATAATCTAAATTACCCTTTAACCAGTTATTTACAGACAATGGGTATTCAATTCTCACTTGACATTGACAATAGCGAGCAACTTCTAATAATGTTGGTGCTACTAGGGTTTCTCGTCTTGCTGTTTCACTACTTAAACTTACTAAAGGTAAAGATTCTTCAATTCGTTGTTTTAATTCCTCTAGTCTTTGTAAAGGATGATTACTTTTAGGTAAATCAATATGTCTTCTTATTAAAGAATAGCCCAATTCTGCTAATATTTCATCAGCTTCATAGGGCATTTCAAAGTAAGATCGAAAAGTGTAGGATTGACTTTCTAATAATATTTTTTTACGAGTCATAAATTTATCTGAATCAGAATTTATAGAATTTAGGATAGAATTAGGACTTACGCAAAACCTACTTCAAATACTGTCATTGCGACGTAAGGAAGCAATCTCAAACCCCTAGGTTTCGTTAAAATGCGTAAGTCCTAAGAATTTCAGAATTTATAGGATAAGCTGTTGTGCATTTAATTTGTATAATTCTTGCGGGCAAGATGTCCGCACTACAAGAAATAACAATATTAGGATTATTGGATCTAGCTGCGTAACAGTATAATTCTTGCGGGCAAGATGCCCGCACTACAAGAAATAGCGATCACAGCCTATTATAACTTCAATTTTTGGCATTGCCGAACTCAGGTATGAAATTGACAAATGTAAAGTTTGACATTTTGTGCCTTTGCTTACTTGTATTTAGGGCTTGCTGAAGAAACCAAAAACCTAGATATAAGTACCTGAGCAAAATTAATTTAACATTTTTGGAAAAAAGAAAAATCTCTGTATTCCTTATCTGTTCCCTGTTCCCTGTTCCCTGTTCCCTCTCCAAAATATAAAATTTATTTTGCACGACTACTTATTAAGAGTTTCAGGCTTAAAAAAGTGAATTAGGTGCAAGGAATAAGCATTGAAACCATTAAAAACCTATCACTTTCTCAGATTCGAGACTATTCTTATCTCCTCCTAATTCTTCCTCGGTGACTCGGTGACTCCTAGCCCTCACGAAAAGACTTTTTCAGCAAACCCTATGTAGTCTGACAGACTTTGCCAATGTGCCAGTTGCGTAAGTCCTGTCTTAATGATCATTAGCCTTAAAAATAGGACAAAGTAATTATTTTTACAAATAAAGCAATAGTATTCACGAGGGGTAATTCGTCAAATATTTTGTACTTTCTTTTTTGGATAAGTCTTTTGTACTGATGCAGCCTAGCACACTAGTAATGTCAAAAAAAAAAAAAAAAATCAGTATTATTGCTATTAATAATTGATATCTTTTATTAAATAATGTGATTGTCAACAGGAAAAACCACTGAAAATATAACAAGACTAGTACCGCAAGGCGGAAGTCAAAAGTCAAAAGTCAAAAGTCAAAAATAATATGGCGTAGGCTTTTTAGTAATTATTGAGAATGGTTGTTTTATTTACGCCGTGATCTAAAAAACACAAGTTGCTACTTGTAACTGTGGGTTTTGTTGATATCTTTGAATCACGCTTAACAAAACGGAATTTAATTGATTTCTACCTTTTCTAAAGACTTTCAGGAGAGAGTTACAATGTCTTTACGTCGTTTTTTCATTGCTTCTAGCTTAATTCTTAGTCCCCTTGGTTTTGGATCTGCTGCGTTTGCTCAGACAACTAGTAATATTAATCTTACTGCCACAGTGCCTGCAACAGCTAGCATTACATTAACCCCAACAACTGAAGCTACTAACTTATACGACAGCATATCCCAAAGTCAACGAGGGAGTGTAAAAATTGCTGACTTTAATGTTACAACTAACACACCTGGTGTAACCCTAACTGCATCCTCGATTAATGGCGGCAACTTGAGAAATAGTAATGGAGATGATATTCCATACAAACTTGAAATAACTGGTAGTGGAGGTGCGGCTCCAACCAATGGTTTTAGTACTGTAACCAACTTCTCAAGGTTTATGGATGGTGATGCAGACTTATACATTGAGATTCCAAACATAGTTAATTCCCTTGCAGGAACATACAGTGATACCTTAACCTTAACAATTTCCACTAGTAATTAAACCTTTAATTTTAGGACTTACGTAAGATGTGACTGAAAACCTTATTCTTGCGTAGGGGTAATTCATGTAGCTTGCTTCCCGAAGGGTATTACCCCTACTTTCGTTCCCTTTTGCGTAAGTCCTGAATTGGGGAAACAATAAAAATCCAGTTCCCTCACCTTACTAAGGGGAGGGTTAGGGAGGGGTAAAAACATTTAATCTAACTGTATTTGATAACAATTAAATCATGAAACTCTCAATTCGACATTTTTTTAGCTTTATTTTTTTTGTAGTATTAAGTAGCATTTCACCAGCACTAGCCTTTAAATTAGAGCCAATTTCTAAAGTATTTGAACCAGCAGGGACAGCTGCTACCCAGTCTTATAAAATTATTAATGATACCTCAGAACAAATCGCTGTTGAACTGTCAATAGTAAAACGAAAAATCAGCTTAGAAGGTGAGGAAACCACTGAAAAAGCTGATGATGATTTTTTAGTTTATCCATCCCAAATAATCCTACCACCTCAAGGTGTACAATCGGTGCGAGTGACATGGTTAGGTAATCCTAACCCTGAAAAAGAACTAAATTATCGTATTATAGCTGAACAGTTACCAATTAATTTAAAAGATACCCAACAATCACAATCACAGGCAATAGCAGCCGGAATCAAAATTACGTTTCGTTACATAGGATCGGTGTATATTCGCCCTAAAAATACACAATCTAAAGTTATCCTGAATGGCATTACTCATGAAAAATCAAAAGATGGAAAGGATTTGTTAGTAATTACTTTTGATAATCAGGGTACTCGCCGGGCAGTATTATCAGAATTAAATTTAAACTTAACTAGCGACAAAGGAACTCAATTTACTCTCAAATCAGAACAGTTAGAAGGTGTGAATAATGGGCTGATTTTGGCAGGTAATCAGCGACTGTTTTCTATTCCTTGGCCTCAACAATTACCTATAGGCAAAGTCACAGGCACATTTACATTTAAAGATGTTGAATAATCAAGAATATCAACCCCTTTGTCAAGCTCTCCTCATGAGGATGTTTGAAAAGATCCCCCTAAATCCCCCTTAAAAAGGGGGACTTTGAAGAATTTAGCCCCCCTTTTTAAGGGGGGTTGGGGGGATCTCGACAAGATACTTCTCAGACATCCTCTTAGAACAATTTTGGGTAAGTGTCAATCATCTTCAAAAAGAGATTTCTGTCTTGAATGAAGCTAAGATTAAATCCGATTAAATTAAGATTATTTATCTTTTTTTCCTTCAGTTCTAGTTTATTTAATTCTACACCCAGTTTAGGACAAGATTCACCTTCTCCATCACCAAATATACCTCCCAAAAAGGAAAACCAAGACCCTAAATTTGAGGAAATTTTTAAGAAACCCCGTAACGAGAACCAGAGAGTCGTTGTACCATTTTTTATTGATGGACAACAAAGAGGACAGGTATTGCTGACCTTGGGAAATATTCCCGCAGTTCGGATTCAAGCAGCACCTTTGTTAGCAGAAACAGAAAAAGTTATTCGTCCAGATACCCAAGCAAAACTGACAAGTGCGGTTGATAATCAAGGTAATTTAAGCTTAGAAGTTTTGCTAGAAAATGGCTTACCAGCAACTTTTGATCGCTCTAAATTGGAATTACAAATTCAAGTTACACCTGCTCAACGCCGTACTAATGTAGCTCAGTTAAATACTGGTAGATTACCTCCTGATATTGAAAAAGCGGTGCTTCCCAGCACTTTTAGCGGCTATGTTAATTTTCGCGCTGATAAAGATTATATTTGGTCTGATTCAGGACAAAGAAATATAGGACTGCAACCTTTACGTTTGGCTGTAGATGGTACATTGAATTATCAAAACTGGGTGTTTGAGGGACGGGGCAATTTTACAGAAGGAAGAGAACCTGCTTTTACTAGGGGAGATTTGCGAGTAGTTAGGGATGCACCAGCACAAGCTTTGCGTTATGTAGTAGGGGATCTGGCTCTTCCCATTACAGGTTATCAAAATAGTCAGCCTCAACTGGGAATTTCTGTCGCTAAAAATTTTAGTTTACAACCTTATTTAGTCACTCGACCTATTAGCCAATTTGAGTTTTTCTTAGAAAAAGATTCATTAGTTGATGTATTAGTTAATGGTAGATTACAACAAACTTTACAGTTACGAGCAGGACGACAAGATATCCGCGATTTACCTTTGAATGGGGGTACTAATGATGTAGAGTTAGTGATTAAAGATGATGTGGGTCAGGTGCAAAGATTGAATTTTTATAAACCTGTAGCGGGGGATTTATTAGCACCTGGAGTAAAGCAATTTGCCTATAGTGTGGGTGTTCCATCTCTTGAAAGTAGGGGCGATCGCACTTATGATTTTACTCAACCGATTTTGACTTTATCCCATCGTTTAGGTATAACTAATCAGTTGACTTTAGGCAGTTATGTACAAGCAGATTTCTATCAAAAACTTGGCGGTTTAGAAGGAGTTTGGGCTACTAATTATGGTAATTTTGGCTGGGATATTGCTCTCAGTCATGATCAAAAATTAGGAATTGATTATGCTGGTAAGTTACGTTATGAATACTTACAAGTTGGGGCAAATAATCCATCTCAACGTTCCTTTCGATTAACTGTGGAATCTAAAGGACGAAATTTTGTGAGAGTGGGAGAAGCAAACCCACGTAATAATTTTTTATATGATATTACTGCTAATTATAGTCAAAAATTATTCTGGAATATGAGAGGAAATTTGAGTACCAGATATCAATTTGGGCGAGATATTCCTAATACTTATAGATTTTCTCTTGGTCTTTCTAGGAGTTTCCGCAACGGGTTAAATGTGAATCTCAATCTCAGTCAAAATCTTGATCGGACTGGTTTTGGAGAACAACGTGCTGACATTAGTTTTTCTTGGACTTTACCCCGAATACGTCAATCAATCCAAGCATCATCTAATATTAATAATAGGGGAGAACCTACCAATCGTCTTAACTGGAATTATAACCCCTTGCGAACTATCGGCACGCCAAAACCTTCCCTAAGTTTAACCCAAAATGATAAAAGTTATAATTTGAACGGGCGATTATCTTATACAGGTTATCGTTTTGTTTGGGATTTATCTCATAATACGGTTTTTCCTAGAAAAGGAAATAACACCATGGCCAATACAACTAAATTCAATGTTGGTACTGCTTTAGTATTTGCTGATGGTTATTTGGGGTGGTCACGTCCTCTTAATAATAGTTTTGCTTTAGTAATTCCCAAAAACAGTATTAAAGGTCAAGAAATTGGTATTAATCCTATTTCCGGTGGTTATACCGCCCGCATTGATAATTTAGGATTTGGTGTAGTGCCAAATTTAAGTCCTTATAATATTTCTAATCTCATAATTGATACAGTTAATTTACCTATAGGAATAGATGTAGGCGATCGCGTCATCAAAGTTTTGCCAAGTTATAACAGTGGTACATTAGTACAAGTGGGAACAGACGCTACCGTTTTCTTGCGAGGACAGTTATTAAATGCTAATGGTGAACCTATTTCTTTAGGATCAGGACAAATTGTTGCTGTGGGCGATCGTAATTGGCAACCAGTTACTATATTCACCAATCGCTCAGGTAAGTTTGCTACTTCGGGCTTAAAACCAGGACGCTATGAAATACGCTTATTTACTGACCCTCCAGCCATGATTCCCTTTGCAATTCCACCTGATGTCAAGGGCATATATGATATTGGTACAGTCAAAATTCCTTCCTTTTTTTAAGACAATGTTTTAGTATAGGTTCTTTAATTATCAGATGGGCGATCGCAATTCCTTTAGATATTCTCGTGGCTATAAAACAAACAATACCTTGTCCATTTTTTGTAGGTCGGGTTAAGCGACAGCGCAACCCGACGCATTTGTCAGGTTATGGCTTCACCACACTTCGTGAACCTACAAGCTGTTTTAGCCAGGACTTACGCAAAATAGAACGAAAGTAGGGGTAATACCCTTCGGGAAGCAAGCTACATGAATTACCCCTACAAAATAATCAGGGTTTAAGTTACATCTTGCGTAAGTCCTATTAGCTAAAGACCAATATTTAGTCATGGCAAGTTTAGTAATGAGTGGAGTATTATTAATTGTTGGTAATTTAATTGCCGACTTAATTTTAAAAGCAGCAGATCCCTGCATTAAGTTAGAAGATTTGAATTAGTCAGTTGTTAGTTGTCAATTACCAATTACCAATTACCAATGATTTATTATATAATTCGTTCCAGAACAGATGGTAAATATCTCACAGCCCGTGTTGATGATAATACATCAGGATATTTGTTATTATTTAAAGAAGATTTCGAGGCTTTGAGTTATCTTAATACCCATGCTGCTGATTTAGCAAGCCGTTTAACTGTCGAATCTCTTGCTAGTACACAAATAGGTGGTTTACTAAAACGTTGGGGTTTTGCTGGTGTGGGGATTGTTAATGATCCTTTATTGCCTGATATTGATTTTTTACAGCATATTTGAAGCAAAAACAGGGTGTAAAAATACGAACATGAAATTTGTAATTTATGCTACATTGCTAACTACCACTTTACTACTAATACCAATTAATCCTCATGTTGCATTAGCAGAAACTTGTGCTTCTAAATGTCTTCCTGCTCCACTTCATTTTACTCCAGGTCAATATATTCGTGTTCAAGTTGTAAATCACAGTTATGGTGAGGTGAAATTAGAACAGTTACCAGAATTGAGAAAAACGACTTTAAAACCGGGACAAAAATTCCAATTTGACTTGGAAGGAGGAAAATGGGGCGACTTTTCTCTCATGTTCTGGGATGATGGCGGTAGACATCTCAAAGCTGAGGTATTGAAACCGAATTTTGGGACTTTGGTTTTAGAAATTCGTCCTAACCGTCCTAATTATCAGGGGGATAGATCCCTTTATCTCCGCAGTGATGGACAGGTAGGTGTATTGTAGTTTGGGGAAAGGATATAAAAAATAGACCGATGAATCTAATAGCATCTACCTTAACTTCTATTCTCAGCAACGAAAACGCCGTTTTATCCTGGGAAAATCTCACACCCAACCAGCAACAAAAAATACAACAAGGAATAGATTCTCAAAGTCATCCCAGTTGTGTCGTTTATCCCCACAGTCAAGCAGAATTAGCTGCTGTGATAGCGATCGCCAACAAACATCAATGGCGCGTTCTGCCTTGCGGTAGAGGTAGTAAAATCAATTGGGGTGGTTTAGCTAAAAATATTGATATTGTCGTTAGTACAGAACACATTAACCAACTTATAGAACACGCTGTGGGTGATTTAACTGTCACTGTCGAAGCAGGGATGCAATTTGCCCATCTTCAGGGGATTTTAGCAAAATCTGGACAAACATTAGCCCTAGACCCCGCAGAACCCGAATCAGCTACCATTGGGGGTATCGTTGCTACTGCTGATACAGGTTCTCTGCGTCAACGTTATGGAGGTGTCCGTGATCAACTTTTAGGTATAACTTTTATCCGCGCAGATGGACAAATTGCTAAAGCTGGGGGAAGAGTCGTAAAAAATGTCGCCGGTTACGACTTAATGAAATTATTTACTGGTGCTTACGGTACATTAGGAATTATCACCCAAGTCACTTTTCGAGTTTATCCTATTCCCGACACTTCAGGAACAGTTATATTAACTGGGAAAGTAGAACTTATATCCCAAGCAGCAAGAATTTTACAAGGTTCGGAATTAACCCCAACTCAAGTAGATTTATTATCGAGTAAGTTAGTTACTAATTTAGATTTAGGTACAGGAATAGGATTAATTGCTCGTTTTCAAAGTGTTAGTGAAAGTGTAGAAGAACAATCAAAACGACTTTTAGCAATTGGTGAAAAATTGGGCTTACATGGAAGAATTTATGCAGCAAATCAAGAAGCTGATTTATGGCAACGATTACCAGAACAAATACATGATCCTGTAACAGAATCTACAATTACCTGCAAAATAGGAGTATTACCAACTCAGGCTGTGGAGATTTTAAATAACATAGAAATTGGTCTAATTCATCTTAGTAGCGGTTTGGGTCTGGTACGGTTGAAAAATCAAGAGCAGATTTTGCCTTTGCGAAATTTATGTACAGCAAATTCTGGTTTTTTAACTATTTTATCTGCATCTGTTGAGTTAAAGAAAAATATTGATGTTTGGGGGGATATTGGTAATAGTTTAGCCGTGATGCGGGGAATTAAGAAACAGTTTGATACTCAAAATATTTTAAGTCCTGGTCGGTTTGTTGGTGGGATTTAAGGTTTAAGAATAACGAACCGCAGAGGACGCAGAGGACACAGAGTTAAAGAGGGGAGAAATATAAATGCAAGTTTCAGAAAATTCGGTGAATAATAATACTGCTAGTATTAAGAATTTAAAGGGTTTTGATGGTAATCATCCACCTGATGCTAAGTTAATTGATAGTTGTGTTCATTGTGGTTTTTGTTTGTCTACTTGTCCTAGTTATCGGGTATTAGGAAAGGAGATGGATTCACCTAGAGGACGTATCTATTTAATGGATGCTATTAATGAGGGTGAAATTGCTTTAAATACGGCTACTGTTGAACATTTTGATTCTTGTTTGGGTTGTCTTGCTTGTGTTTCTACTTGTCCTTCTGGTGTGCAGTATGATAAGTTAATCTCGGCTACTAGACATCAAGTTGAAAGAAATTATAACCGCAGTTTACCTGATAAGTTAATCCGACAATTGATTTTTTCTCTGTTTCCTAATCCTGACCTTTTAAGAATTTTACTTTTCCCATTATTAGTTTATCAAAAATTAGGAATTTCTAAATTATTACAAGCAACTGGGTTAATTAAAGCTATATCTCCCCAGTTAGCAGCTATGGAATCTATTTTGCCAGAAATTACTCTCAAATCTTTTCAGGATAATTTACCTGATATTATCCCAGCCAAAGGTGAAAAAAGATATCGGGTTGGTGTAATTTTAGGATGTGTGCAAAGGCTGTTTTTCTCTGGTGTGAATGAAGCGACGGTGAGGGTTTTAACAGCGAATGGTTGTGAAGTGGTAATTCCTAAATCTCAAGGTTGTTGTGCTGCACTTCCTGAACACCAAGGACAAACTGAACAAGCGAAAACATTAGCAAGACAAATGATTGATAGTTTTGCTGATACTAATGTGGATTTTGTGATTATCAATGCTGCTGGTTGTGGTCATACTTTGAAAGAATATGGTCATATTTTAGAAGACGATCCAGAATATGCGGAAAAAGCAAAAATATTTGCTGCGAAAGTTAAAGATTCACAGGAGTTTTTAGCCAATGTGGGTTTAACTGCTAAACTTTCACCTTTGACTAACAAAAATATCAATTTAGTTTATCAAGATGCTTGTCATTTATTACATGGACAAAAAATTAGTGTCCAACCTCGTCAACTGTTAAAACAAATTCCCGGTGTGACTTTAAAAGAGCCTATAGATGCAGCTTTGTGTTGTGGGAGTGCGGGGGTTTATAATATGTTGCAACCGGAAATTGCGGAAGAATTAGGTAAACAAAAAGCCCAGAATTTATTAAATACTGGTGCTGATTTAATTGCTTCTCCTAACCCTGGTTGTAGTTTGCAGATTAGTAAATATTTACAGGGAAAAACTATTTCTGTCATGCACCCAATGGAATTATTAGATTATGCAATTCGGGGAGATAAATTGAAGATTTAGCGTAAGTATTCAGCTATAGCAATTGTTGACACCCAGATCCCCGACTTCTGGGGATAAATTTAAAATTTATGGATACAATAAATAAAAGAAGTCGGGGATCTTATCACCTGGGCTAAATAATCCAGGACTTACGCAAAATAGAACGAAAGTAGGGGTAATTCATGAATTACCCCTACAAAATAATCAGGGTTGCAGTTACATCTTGCGTAAGTCCTATAATCATAAAACGAAGACATATAGAACTTGTGTGTACACTGTAGCTTAACTGACTGGTGTAAAGTCAATGAAAGTAATCAATAAATTACTGATATTAAAAGTTTCCATTAAAAAGCGGGTGGCGGGAATCGAACCCGCATTAATAGCTTGGAAGGCTATAGTTTTACCACTAAACTACACCCGCGTATTTCCAGTTCAATCAAGATAACATTACTCTGTTATTAGATCGCGCGGAAAAATTGGGGCAAAATTGGGGTAATCCTGAAGGGCAAACCTAGATCCAAAAACCTCACAAAAAGAGGTTAATAGGATAATGCAAGGGCAAAGTAATATTGATGACCTACTAGATCAAGTTAGAAGAGCTAATGCCTCTCTAGAACTAATCAACATCGGGGTCAAACAAGATAAATCAGGTAAATACAGAATAAGAATCAGAGCCAGATCCAAAAATATCAGCTTTGAAAAATACACCTTCCCACTGTCTAAAGAGGGTCTTAAATCCACAATAAAGATTTGTAGCGATATTGAATATGACTACTTTAGAGGCTGCTTTGACGCATCACTCATTAAATACGGTTTAGCAAAACCTACAGACGCTAAATTAACAGAAGTGCGATCGCTTAAAACATCCGAACCTAACCTACTAGAAATATGGCAAAGCTACAAAGAACTTAAATCAGACACCCCAAACAGCACTAAGTCAATCTGGAAGAATATTGACAAATGGCTGTCAGACTGTCCTGACGATTGCCTGACTCTAACCAACGCCGATAAACTCCTAACCTGGTTAAGGTCTAAATACACAGATGGAAGTTTAGCCAGTGGCTTTAGACTACTAAAAGCCTCAGTTAACTTAGCTGTCAAACTTGGTAAAATCTCCACTAATCCCTATATACCGATCTATGAACTGTTAGACACCAAAAAGAAAAAACAGATCCGCGCCTTCACCAAAGCAGAAATTAAAATAATCATCCAAGCATTCAAAGATTCACGCTTTGATAGTTCTCACAGTGCCTATCCGAGTAGTTTCTATGCTGGTTTAGTAGAGTTCAGATTTCTAACAGGGTGTAGGCCATCTGAAGCGATCGCACTCACTTGGAACGATATTAAAGATGATGGTAATAAATGCCAAATAATTTTCAGCAAACGTTATACATCAGGGCAGCTATTAGAGGGAACAAAGAATGGAATTAACGCGAGGCTGTTCCCATGTAATAAACAACTAACCGAATTTATTAGATCACTTCCTAAAATACCTAACGAGAATAATTTAGTATTCCCTAGTTATGAAGGAGGGTATATTACCAGTGGGAATTTTTCAAACATCTGGCGGAAATATGTATCTAAACTCGTTAGCTTAGGATTAGTTAAAAACTACCTACCTTGGTACGATGAGCGACACACTTTTGCAACTCATATTGCTAGATCCGGTCACGATTTAAAAACCATATCATCAGTCGTTGGTAATAGTCCTAGAACTCTATCAGATAACTACCTCGCAACAAACAACGAAATAGAACTACCAGAAATTTAAAATCGTTTTGGTGAATAAGTGCCTCGCTCCGCTCGGCACGAAGAGGATCAGTGTGTGCTACGCTTCGCTACGCTACGCTACGCAAAAGACAACACCCAAACCCTGATCCACTGCAAAAGTAGATCAGGATTTTTTTATACATAAATTTTCTACGTACTGAATAAAAAACCCTTATACAAAGCCAGTTACCGGGATCACGATATCCACTAAATTATACATAAAATTTCTACGTACGTAGTAAAAGATCCTTATAAAAAGCCAGTTACGGGAATCGTCGCACCCACTAATTTATACATAAATTTTATCAGTGGTGAACGAAAAACCCATACTGCATAAGGTTTTGAGCCGTATTTAAGTTTTTTTTTGAGGAGCGAAATTTGAGATTACTCAACAGAAGCCACGACGGTATAACCAGCATTTTGTAATAACTGAACAGCCTTGTTCACGTCCAATAAATGAAACATTCCAAATAAATGTTGCAACCGATAATGTGTATTGAGAGCCGTACTAATACAACTAATATTTTTATAATTTGGTTCTGACTTGCTAATTTCCAAGTGCATAAGGTCAGATAATCTTTGAGCGATCGCACCATTGACCAAACATCCCTCTAAAGCTTTCCTAGTAGCAAAATCAACCCACCCAGAATCAAAATCAATTCCCTCAAGTTCTGTCTTAACCTGATTTTCTGTTAGAATCTGAACTTGTTTAATATCTTGTTTAACCCTTTTAACTTCTTCTTCTTCTTCCTTTTTAGAATCTAAACCATACTCCTTTTCATAAGAAGCAAACCAATTATACAGCGTCCGTCGCGGAGTAGCTGTAAGCTTCTCAACATCACCAACAGCAAGACCTTTTTTAAACAGTTGCCATGCTTCAGCCTTAGATATTTTCTTAGCCATACATTTAAGCTTATTTATATTCTGTATGATTCAATTATATGGCACACTTGGCACAAATGGCACAAAAGCAAGCATAAAAAAACCAGCCCCTTAATAGCTGGTTAGTTAATCCCACTTGTTAATTGCATCGAGGTAGTCGGAAAGTTATGGAATGGTGAACCGGATCACTGGGTAATGTTCTTGCAGTTTTCGGATTACCATTAGATGTTATTGATTTAGGAATTGGTATTTGTTCACTTACTGAATCTATCAAGGGATCTCTATCCTCTAGTGGTAACTCTTCAGGACGGATACTCTTAAACATCTCTTGCAGCATCACTTTTGATTCATTGGTATCATGGGCTAAATCCCATTCTTGTTGTTGAAAATTTCTTCCAGTTCCAAAGATACTTAATAGAAAAAACCGCCCGGACTCTCTTCTTTTGATTTCATAAGTTCTCATATTTAATACCTAAACTAAATTTTCCAATTCCCTAGCCAGACGCAGCCATGTTTCCGCAGTTAAATATTTTTCACCTTTCAAGTTTGCCATAGCCAAAGATCGGCAGAAATTAACCAACACCTGAATAGCTGAATCCATTTCTTCAGATTCATCATCTTTTACATACAACATAATTTGACCTCCTTAAACACATTATAGCATATATAATCAGGATATTGCAAATATAAATAAATCTGAGCGCAAATAGCAACTACTGAGAAAAAATAAACATAAAAAACCTAAGCACTGAGAGCCAAACCCGTATAAACACGCCGCCCTTCTGCTCTGATGTCCGGCGTTTTTATACATCGTCCATATAAACAACTTGAGGTCAGGATTAAAAAACTAGATTTTCGGCGCGGAGGGTTAGCTAGGAGGTATCCGAGGGAGGGAAGTAACTATTCTGCCTTTCCGTCCCCTTCCTATTTATTTATTTACTTAGTATAAATTAGTATATCCGTAGTGACAAATTCCTATATATATTATTTATATAGAAATTTGTCACTAAAAAAAAATTATAGAAACAGTCAGAACAACAACTTTGAACAACTACTTTGAACAACCCCTTTAAAAGACCTCGCGCCAAAAATCCCTCTATATCCCTTAAAATTAACCATTAGCACTCCTAAAAATAGCCTTAGCTGTATTTTATCCTTAGCAAAAATTAACCCACCTTAAAACCGATTTTAAAAAAACATTTCCCTAAAAACCTTATTCTATAAGAGTTTTACAGCACAAAACCCCAAAAACCTTGTATAGTAAAACTTTCAGAAACTTTTATTATTAAAATCAACAAACACTTAGTAAACATTTATACTTTAAAAATTTGTCACTTTTTAAGTAGTTGCTTAATTTGTCACTACTTAGATAAACATTTATACCTTAAAAATTTGTCACTACAGATAAAAAAAACCCTTACCAGTTGGTAAAGGCTGTATGTAATCAAACTAAGAGAAAAAATTAGTTAAACAACAATTATCTCAAGCTGCCGTCCAGAAACATCCTTAAAAGTTTTGAGATATTGATCCGGAATTAATTCAGCAGAACCAATATCAATCAGATCAAACAGATTCAACTCATTCTTAACATTCTGGTTTATCTTTCCAAGCCCAGCCCGAATATGCTTAAAATCTTGAGTTACAGGTTCAGCAGAATCAATACACAACTCCAAAACAATCTCATTCAGACATAAAGCATTAGATAAGTATTTAGCCTTAAAATGCTGATTGTATGCCCGTAAATCTCCATTAAGTAGTTTAACGAAATAACTTCTCTTCTTATTAATTCTCCCACTAGCTTCAATCTCAATAGAGAACTTTTTAAAGACTTGCTTCAGCGTAGCCACTTTATAAGATCCATGCTTAAACCCTAAAATATTTTTCGACTCTTGAGTGCTTAACTTAGGGAAAATCTCAGTCAGAACATCACAGTCCAAATCAATTTCACAAAATAAATCATCCGAGTCATCCAAAAGTTTAACAGGATCATGAACCAGAATTGAAAAATTAGGATAGTCAGGATTATATGATCTAAGCACAACCTCATTAATTACCCTCAAAAAGCCAACAGACTTTAAAAAATGAATCATAGAAAGCTTAGACTTAAACACCCTATCATATCCAGTTTCCTTCCCATCCTTACTAATAAACCTCTCATAATTCATAGACTCAGACAACCTCAAAAAATCAGGGTGAAGAGCAAATAAAATCATCTCAAGTCCTCGAAAATAACCATCCTTATATTGTCTAAACGATTTAGCAGTACAAGGAATTACCCCACCCGTAGCACGATCAAACTCATATCTCTCAATCTCATACTTTTGAGATTGCGATAACTTATGATTAGCACGCTCTAACGCCCTCAACTCCTTATATCTTGACTCTTCCGGCTTCTTAGTCGCCGCAGCTTGTTCATCCCCAGCATCTAAATTAGCTTGCTTGATTTCTTTCAAAAGCAGCCTATCAGCCCTCAAATCCTGCGACAATTGATCCGGTTCATAATAATAATCAAAAAATCCCAACTCTTTATTTTTGATTGCGTGTTCCTCCAAATGAAACTTACTATCTATTAAACAATAACCATCAGCCTTCAACAAAGTGAAAACAATATTATCAAAATTGCTTGCACATCTATTTCTAAAAGCTTGATCACAGTAGTAAAACCCTAAATTGCTGTATTCCCTATTAACCGACCTAACCAGACTACCACCATAAGATTCATAAGCAGAATCAGAATATTCAATCATCGCCCTTAGATTCTTCTCAACATCATCAGCACAATAGCCAGAAATTCTCGATCCACCCAAACCAGGATTAGACGTAAACGTAATATGGCGTTCCATCTTTCCAGAACCCCTATAACTATCTCGCAGCCTCTTAAATGTTTGAGTCGCTTCATCAGGTAAACCAACCTTAGTACAAATCAAAAAATAGAACCTAAAAGGATGATTAGAAAAATCAACACCAGTTTGAAAAATAGGTTCTTGGATCACCACCCAATTATTTTCCTTCGCCTTACGATAAAACTCCTCCTTATACCCTGATTCATTGCATTTAAAAGCAGGGTGAGTCTCATCATTAATAGTAAACTTCGTAACAAGCATTATGCGATCGCTCAAAACACCCTTAGCAATCAAATCATCAGCCAAATTTTTAGCATTATGCGTACTCGTAACCTCCGCCCCTTGAGTTGCCAACCAGATCGGCGCAATATTTAAAGAAGCAAGAAAAGCCACATTATTAATCATTTCAAGCTTATTCTGCCAAACAACAACCTCCTTACCCACAGAAGGTTTATAGATATTTTTCACCTTCAGAACATTACCAGGCTTGGCATTAATCAAAGCCTCTTCACAATGACGAGTAACATTCGCCGACATCCCAATTACAAGAGAAGTTTCTAAAAGATAGTGAAAAATATCAATCTTCTCATTTCGGTTGACCGCCACCGTTGTACTACTATTAAACAAATGAGAATAACCAGAACTGCACTCATCCAAAACAATCACCCTATCTTTTTCAGGAACATTGTACTCCTCACAATAATCAATGATTGCGTCCAGCCGATCAAAGCAACAAACCATTCCCTTCTTAGACCGACCATGACGATAACCAACACTATATTTTTGAGCATTAATCTCATCCCTAGTAGGGATGTCGAACCTATCAGCTTGATCAGACTGTAACGACTTCCTCGCAACAATTGAAAAAGTATGTTTTCCCTCACCATCCAGAAAATCTATAACATCCTTAATTTGCTCAGTCTTACCCGTCCCCATAAGAGACTGAAACAAAAACAAACCATTAAAACCCCTTGATTTTATAAGATTAAGAAAAAACCCAGGCTCAATAAACCCATGAGAATTAAACTCAACATCAGGATTAGACAAATTCATATCATTAATTAAAATTAGATAACTCGAAAACTCATAATCAACATCATCCTCAACAACCTTAACAGCACATTCCTTCTGAGCAGAAAACCCTAAACCAAGCAAAGCTTTATTAGTTAGCGGATCACTTCCAAGGTGAATAAAAATTTCCCTCTTATCCTTAAAGTACGGTAACAATTCATTCCGTAACAGATCACAATCTGCAAAATAACCATTCCCTGATATTTTCGCCTTTTTAACCTTTGCCAAAACCTCAAAAGTCGTAAACAAACCATGACTAAAACCACTAAAACCCGAAATAATGTGAATTGGAATATAACTCAACTCCTTCAATCTTTCCGTACTCACATCCTGATTAGCAACCGTAATCTTTAGTAATTTAGAAGTAGAAATATTATTAACTTCTCCCTTTACTTGTTTACTCCATCCAGGTACAACAACAGAACTATTACTATTAGATTCTGGTTTAGATTCTGGTTTGACATCTGGTTTTGCTTCCAAAGGATTAGCTATTTTCGCCCTCTTACAATACAGAGCTATTTTCTTATTCAATTCCTGGATCGCAATGATTTCCCTCGCATCCTTACTATCAAGATCAAAGCAATTTAATTGCTTTTTATCTAACATCCCAAAAGCAGATTTCCGGCTTTCGTGATTGTTTTCCAACTTGCTATTATCAGCCCAAAGCGACAAACAATCTTCAGGAGTATTCAAAGTAACCAGCCCCAAACCCAACAAATAATTGTAAGTTTTTGGCAAAATATAACAAAGCTGTTTATAAGCCTGTCTTCTTTGAGTCGGGATTGAACCAGACTCAATCAAACCTCTAGCAGACTTACTAATAAAATCCAATAAATTCCAACTAGTTACAGTTGCACCGTGCCTTAACTCTTCAATTTCCTTTCTTGTTCCAATAGATCCTACGGAATTATTACCAGAAGCCTTAACATGAACCACCTTTTCAGCAGAAAAACTATCTAACAATTTCTTAGCTTCTGCAATTTCATTTTGATCATACGGATGGAACTTATCACGCCACTCATCCAAAAGCCTTTCTTCCGGTCTATACGATTCTTCAGGTGATAGTTTAATCGGCGTTGTGCCATTTAAAATCGGGAATCCGTCACAATCAACAGCATCCTTACTAAAATCAATGTTCCACTTACCTAACGGATTCTCAAACAACGAATTAAAATCATCCGGTGAGAAAATGTTATCTAAACTGAAACATTTGAAACTACCATAATAAAAATTACCATCCTTAGCGGGCTTCTCCTTCTTCCCACCAACTCTAAAGGATCTGGTAAGCATTCCCGCTAAACTACTTTCGTTACCCTCGCAACCATCAAAACCTAACTTCCTTAATAACTGCATCCAAATAAACCAGCCTATTTCCGCCGGAACAGGTTCCGCAAAAACCCAAGCAAAATGGACAGACTTCCCACCAGTAATATAATAGTAAGTTGGATCGGGAATATTATTTGCTAGACAAACAGCCTTAACAAAAGAAATTTGCTCCTCCAAACTTCCAATATGATCCGCCTCGACAGCAATCATCTGAATAGTTTTAGCCCCATGAACAGCCTTAGATCCACAATCAATACCATTAGCTATTAGATAAATTGATGTAGATTTCGCTATTTCATACAGACCATAAAGCCCATGTTTAAATCCATTGTAGATTATTAACTTGGATACCCGTCCACCACTGCCATCTAACAAAAAATTACCGTCATTAGCCTTTCTGTAAAGATCATCTTCAGAATATTGATTGAGGTAGGATTTTCTAGACTCTTCTGAAACATTCCGCCCAAAAATTATAATATTCCTCTTTGCATCGCACCCTGGAATACTCTCTCTTCCAGGAAAAATATGATTTTCAGGATCATCCCCAGACACTAATAGCGAAGCAAGATCCCTTAAATTCCCACAAAAATCATCAAAGGATTGCAAAGCCGTAGAACGAACTATTGTCATAATAAATCAACCTCAAACGATAAATTAACTTCATAAAAACACCTCGAACAGTTTCACCTTTGTACTTTAACTATAACATCAAAAATATTCGATTTCTGACCTATTGAAAAATAGCTTATATTAATCTTTCTAATATATCTACCTTTCAAAAATAACCCCTTTCTATATACCCTAATATAGAAAAAAGCACCAATACTTAAAAACAAAAAAACCTAATGTATCAAACAACATTAGGTAGTAAAACAAAATAAAACAAAATATTATTTTTTAGTAATTAATCTGAATCATCAACTAACATTAATAATTCTCCAGGCTGAACCAAATAAAATTCACAAATCTTTTTTAATGTGCGTTCAGACGGGATCTTAGCTTCCTCATTGCACAGATAATAAATAGTATTCAATGAAATTTTAGTATCTTTACTTACTCGGTACGCTGTGAACTGTTCAAACCCAGCATCAGATCCGAATTTTCTCAAATGTTCAGCCAACCGTCGTTCATTCGTAGTTTCAATAAATTTTTTTAAAGTATTAACCAGCTTCTTCTTCATAGTAGTTACTCCAGTTTTATTTTTATTCTAACTTACTATACTTAATATTCTGAATATAGTCAATTGCTAAAAACTATATATATCAATAGATAGAACAACACATACCCCAAAAATTATGATATAATACAGAAATACTACAGTTAAAAAAGAGAGTAATCATGTATACCGACGTAAGATCACAATCATTCTTTAACAGAATCTCAAACCTAGTTCTAAAATTCTATGATCATGGTGAGTATGTCAGGGTTTGCAGCCTCGAAGGAATAGAAGACAACTTACCAATAGTAAGCCGTTATGAGTTGGACAACGGACTAAAACGTTTAACCAAAGATTACGGATTTATTCATATTCAGGAGGAGCATTATTATCTGAACATAAATCTAGTTAAATCCATCAGAAGAGGTACTAACATAGATGGTAAACCAGTCTGTTATGCCCAGCCAAGATTTTATGTGAAAGGAGTCAAACTAGAAGAACTAGAACTACCGATCAAGTATTTCCCTCTGATACAGAAAGCATTACACATAAAGAGGTGACAGCAACTAAACCAATAAATAAAAAATTATAAAAATAAAGGTAAAATATAAAACGCCCTCGCTCGAAAACAGCAAAGGGCGTTTTTGTTTAATATAGTTATCTGTTCCACATTATAAATCAAAATTTACTGTATTTTTCCAAAAATCAAAAAATCTATAAAAGTAAAAAACTATACCGACCCCTCGGTGAACTTTTAAGTTTTAAGTAGTTTTTTATTCTCAGTATAGCGGTGAACCTTTATGTCTTTTAGTGCTTTAAACTACTAAGTAATTTATGTAATTGACTCTGAAATACTTAGTTTATAAAGGTTTTTTAAACATAATTATTTTTTAAAGATACTGATTATACACGTAGATTAATAATTTTAATCTAGTTTTATACTGAGTATTAAAAAATTTAAGTAATTAAAACTTAGCCCTAAAATCGTCTTTAAGGCTGGTTGAGTGTAGGTTAAGAGTATTTGTATTATCAGTGTGGCTAAAAACTACCCTGAAAGGATTTTTAGCGCGGAGGGAAGGAACGATTCAAACCTCTGGATTCCCCTATCTAATTTAGTAAATAGTTAAAATCCTTATTTTTTCTAAATTAAAAAACTAATTAATATTATATTATGGGAAAAGTTCACCGAAGTATCAATAATTATACTTATACTTAGATTAATTAGGAAAGACAGAAAGGCAGTATCGTTACTTCCCTCCACTGGACACCTCCGCGCCAAAAATCAACTAACAGATTAAAAAATAGCTGACCTGTTTTGCACCATACTAATTAATCTAATTAGTATATTCTGCATAAGCATAAATACTTAAAATCCTATTCTGCACCATACTATTAAATATATTCTTCCAGTTCACACCCAAACAGAAATTAAATTTTAAAGATAAACAAAAACGGCATCCCTTATATAGTAAAGTTTTCAGCCCTTGAATCTTTTTATATTCTGATGAGAATATAAAACTAAATAAAAAAAAATCCCCTAGTTAAACAACTAGGGACGATCACCATAAGGAAATGCTTAATTTAATTCTAATTTAATTTTGGTTAAGTTTTAAAACATTCCCGTTCCATTCGCCATAACCACAATTACCAAGTTCAGCTAACCAAGACTTTAATTGATCTGACGTGAAACGTTTACCGTCAACTTTAAAATTAGGCTGAATGTAAGCAGCCGTAACAGTAGTTTTCTCAGTCCTTACCAGATAATCATAAAGTAGTTTAGCTTCAGGTGACAAAGCTGGTTTAGAGTTATACAATTTCTCTAACTGTTCCACAACAACATCATTATTATTAGATGTTGATTCAGGTGTGCGATCGCTCTCAACCGCAAAATTCCTAATTTTCTCTGTTAATTTCGGTAACTGAACAGATACCCACTGACTAGAGTTCTCTATCTTGATCAAACCTTTACCACTAGAAACAGGCTGCTTTGTTCTCGGATCTGTTGATGCCAAAGGTTGCAGTTGTTGGCTTCGATCTATTAACTTCGCCATACCAGAAATACCACCTAAGCAAGCTTGAGTATTATTGTGAGCAACAAAAATACAAGGCATTTCCTGTTTACGAGATAACGTGAGAGCCACTTTAAAGAACTTAGCTAATAAATCCTTATCCTGAATAAAATCAGCATAGGTACTAACCTCCTCACACAAAATACTAATAGCTTTACCCTCACGCCACAAATTAGATCGCCATTCCTCCTCCGAGATATTAGATTTTCCAAAAGATTCGTAACGAGTCATAACCTCAGTAACGTATTCCTTCATGAATTTTTCGATAGCTTCATAAGTGTTATACAAAGTTACACCCTGCCATTCATAACTATTACTATTCGGGTCAAGAACTACTAATTGATACCCCATAGCAGCCTTTTCCTTTAACAAAAAACGAGCGATCCAACTTTTACCGCTACCCTGATTTCCCCAAAGTAAACAAGTCGTACTTAAAAAGTTTTTAACCCACTCTAACCCCTCACACTCTAAATCTAAGGATGTGTGAATCTTCATGTCGTTTTCGGCACTCAGTGGTAATTGTTGTGGAACAGAGTTAAACTTATCAAAACTTTTCCCACCATCAAGCAAATAACCAAACTCATGATAATCTTGCTCCGACATAGACATCAAAAGTAAGTTAACCTGAACAGGACTAATATTTCGTAATAACTCGATCTTAGCTTCAGCACTTTTAATATGCTTAATATGCTTCAGTAACTCACTAGCAGAATAGTCTATCAAATCTTTAGCTAGGGTCAATTGTGCATTAGCTCTGTGTTGTTCAAGTAAAACAGTAGCTCGGTAATGTGGACGAAGTAAATTTAACTTATCTCTAAGCTTACCAGCCATAAACATAGTTCCCACACCTGCCAAAACAGCCCCTAACCCTAACTCATTTTTGATCGGATTATCAGCCGGAATATGCCGGATCGTTGTTAAATTGTCAGAACTTAAAAACGCAAAACTATTATAATTAGGATTCGCCGATTTATACTGATTAGCTAAAAAATAAGGTTCGGGAATCGTGGAAATTTTAGTAATACTGCAAGTATTACCTTTTGGCACAAAACAAATATCTCTCTTTCTAATACCATCACCAAGAGAAGAAAATAAACTAAGAGATAATGCGATCGCACCAACACCAAAAGCCCATAACTCTAAATTAGATTTGCTATAGCTGCTTTGATCCGGTGTTTGAAGTTGTGGAACAGTAGGGTAATTCATGTTAGTTAATGACCTTTTAATTTGATTGGATGCCTCGAAAGCCTTACAGTATATGGATTTTAAGAATTTTAAGTAAGACTAATGGATGTCTTACAAAAAGGCTGGCCGCCCCAGCCTTATTTTTAAGCTCAAAGCTTTACTGGTTAAGGGCTTGAGCCTGGCCGATTCAACTTCTTACATTCATGTTTGCCCCAGCCTCTTTACCCTGGACAATTCTAATTTTTTCGTTTAACAACCGCCGCAATAACAACCAATAAAAATAATATTCCTGGTAACATCAGATCCAACTTTTGAGGTTCAGGTAAATTTCTATACAGCCTTTCCTGTTTAACAACAACCTCAAAACTTTTACTAGCTATATCATCCATAGCTTTTGCATCTAATATTAATTTAGTAGCGTTACCTGCCAGTGCCGTTGATCTTAAAATCTGTCCTGGTAGTTTAGTTTTATCTTCTAGACTGACACCATCATTAAAATTAAAATTAGTTAAGGTTGTGACAACAGATCCGAAAACAGGAAATAACGCAGTACAAACAGGGTATAGTCCGACAGAGCCAATGGACAATAAAAACTGAGTAGATACTATTTGTATACCTACCAGTACAGAAGTTTGTCCAGAACAATGTAACAATTCGATCTGGTAATCTTTGAACTTAATACCAGACTCAATCTGTTGATGATCATATTCTTCAGGAATTAAATTACTAGAATCTAATTCCGCCTCTAAAACAATATTTTTATTAGCAGTAAGTTGACTATTTTGGGTTTTCTGTGTTAACATAAAAGCACCTCAAAGAATTAATTTTTATAACAACACCAAGTTTCACTTAAATTCTTCAATCCTCTACTCGGCGCGTGAGTAGAGGATTTTTTTTATTAATCAAACAGCCTCCGCACCAAACCGAATAGTCCAGATCCTAAATTTTGAACCGTACCTTTAACAGCAGACAACCTATGGGAAGCTTGAACCGCTAAGGGTTTAGAACCGAGGCTATGGCTAACATTTGTATTTAACTGATGTTGTTTAGCAGAATAGTCTAAACCGATTAACTGAATATTGGTTTTATGTTCCACATCTAGTAAATTAATTTTTCTTTGATGTCTAACGTCAGCCTCTATCAGTTCATAGTCACTACGGATCAAACTTTGTTCTAGTCCGTGAGACAATTCCCGATCTGCTAATCGGGTTTGACTCCAATCCTTAGCTATATTTTGAATCTGAGAATTGGTATGATTAATAAATTCTGATTCATGATTAACAACATTCCCCATACTGGTTATACCCTCTTTAAGATTAGAAAAAACTTGATCCGCATTAGCCTCTCTAGTAGCCTGTTTACTTTTAAAATCAGCGATCGCACAAATAGCAGACTCATCACCATCTAACGCAGCATTAACAATATCTTGATTAATGTCCGCTAAGTTTTCCAAAGCCATGTAGACACTAGGAGCATCCAGTTTCAGGTTAAACACAATCTTCTTATTTTTCACTAGCAGACCTCGTTAATCTATCAACATCATTCTGGTAGTTCACCTGGTAAGATTTCGTAATGTAAGAACCAACGAATAGCGGAAAAACAACCAAAATAAAAATCAAAGAAGGATAGATCAAAACAGCCTTATATTGTTTTGAAGAATTACGCATTTTTCGCCACCCCATAAAAACCTAAAGCCAACAAACCAGCACCTAAAGGATTAATCACAGCAGCCGCCCCAAAGAGTAATGACAGCGACACAATACCCGAATAAAAACAAATCTCAGTAATCACTTTTTTAGACCTCTCTTGATTAATAAAATACAAAGATCCTAGATAGCGGGAATCAGATACCGCTATCTTTGACGCTAGATTATTTACTTCTTCAGTAAAGAAAATATCGCGCTTGCCGTTGACTTGGCTTTTTGAGTAGCGACAGACTTTTTTTCACCTTGAGGGTTAATACCGTTAGATGCTAGAAAGTCTTTAGCGTCCACACCCATAATTAACTGAGCCGCTTCAGAAGCTTGACTAGCAAAATCATCAAGATAATTCTCTAACCCGTGTCTAACAGATTCAGAATGAATAGTTACGAAGTCGTTAACTACTTTCTGACTGGAAACATAAGCCAAAGCATTAGATATTTCACTAATAGACAGATGGTAACTACCATAAAAATCGGTAAGACTGTTTACAACACCTGAATAAATTTGTTGTTTCACTTCTGTAGGAAGTTCAGAATTAGATTGAATAATCGCTTCTGATTCTTGTCTATTCCCTGACAACTGCTTAACCCCACTCACAGCAGCCAACTTTAAAGATTCTGCAATGATTTCATACTCTACCAATGGGATCTCTCTAATACTGTCGTAGTCGTTTGGATAACGTTCAGCCAAACTAAATCTGATGATATCCTCATCAATATTTAGCTGTTTTGCGATTTCCTTAATAGTGATGTTACTCATGACTTTTATTCCTTATGATGTGTGTAACTTTTATGTAACTACTTCCAGACGTTCTTAGCAGCCGATTTGAAAGTATAAATACTAAAATCATCGGGATTATTTTGGACGTACATTTTTACCCTTTCCTCAGTTCCATACAACTTAAACAACCGACCGATCAAACTCATAACCCAAGCTTGAAAAGGTGATAAAGGTGCAGTTTTATCAATCCCACCATCTGCTTTTTTAGGGTAAGCTTCCTTAAATCCAGGCACTCTAAAATAAGCCAACCGATGCCACTGCCAAACAGTTGATCGTGCTACTCCAAAATGTTCAGCCAAATGGCTTTTATTGATCGGTAAATCAGTAAAAAACCCTGGACTGTCCACTGCTAGACCTGATTTCTTAGTTTTTGCCATATAACAAGCCTACATACATCAATCATTTAAAATCATCAATCAATCAAAATCATCACTTAAATAGTTGTTTTTAAGAATCAAAAACCGTGAGAACGACTGCTATACAAGGCTTACGCATTACTTGATTCTTGATTTCTTAGTTACTGATTCATCCTTTATAAATAATCTCTGAATCATCTATCTAAGTTCGATATACACATTATAACATACTTTTGTAGGATATGTAATAAATGTAGTATTTTTATTAATTAAACTTTCTGATATGTACCACTAGAAAAACGCGAAAAACCATAAAATTTATTTATGATAGAAAATATCAGATATACTGTTTATAAAAAGGATATTAAGAAAAAGCATGATAGAAGTTAGACTAAAAGAAGTTAGACAAAGTAAAGGTTTTAGCCAAAACCAGTTAGCTGAAGCAATCGGGCATACCCTCCACAGCATTAAAAGAATAGAACATGGCAGATTTAAAAGTATTCCCATAGAAACCTTAGATAAACTCTGTAAATCCTTAGATTGTCAGGTTAACGATATTCTGGTATATATTCCCGATTGAGGATAGTCGTAAACCTAAATACTGAGGATTTAACCATTGTCTAGTTAGACAGTGGTTTTTTATTATTGTCAAACCAGACAGCCTTAAAAGTACCTTTAAACAAAGATTCTGTCTAAACTGTCTAGGCTGTCTAACTAAAAATCTTAAAAAAACCATAGATAAATACCAGACAAAAGTATAAAAAAATACTAAAAAATAAATATTATAAATAGTTGCACAAATAAAATATAGATGATACACTTTATATATAAAGGATATTTATCAGACACAAAATAAAACTATGAACATCAAAGAAGTGCGATCGCTCCTAACCAAGCAAACAGAAAAAGTAAATCAACTGAAACAAGAATTAAAGACAGCAGAAGAAGAACAAGCGAGGTTAACAGAACTCGAAAAAAAGTTAAATCAGGACTATCAGGAAAAAATTAGACAAGCTACAGAACTACTTAAAGAAGCTCAAACAATAGCAGACTTTGATCAAGAAACTGTATTTAGTTCTGCCTGGACTGAATACGAAAAAGATCGTCAACCAACAGAATCAGAATTAGCAGTATTACAACAATTAAAAGATCAATTAAAAATATTCACAGAATTAAATAAGGGGTTACCAGAAGAGGATCAAATAGTCAACAAACAAAGATTATTAACATTAATAGATGGTGGCGTTACCCAGCCTGTTAATGAACCTGAAGAAGTAATTAACGAACCTAAAGAAGTAATTACCCAGCCTATTAATGAACCTCTTACAACTAATAACAAACTAGAAGAAATAAAAAAAGCAATCAACATTGCGATGGCGTCCGTAACCATACCCGAACTAAAAAAAGTTACTGCTAGTTTAGGATTTACGAAAAACGTTTATCAATCCTTAGAGAGTTATTTGGATACTGTTAGTGAATCCGACCTCTTACAGCTAATCTCAAAATTCATAATATATGTCCCTGACACTAAAGAATTTTTCAATTTAGATTACAGCATAGATATTAAAACCATCCGAACCATCGAATACGCAGACATCCCGCTAGATAAATTAGAACTATCTGCCAAAATTCACGCAGCTTGTCTAAATTTCCAAATTAAAAATGTAGGCTTGTTAATCGGACAAATGCAATATAACGACGGACGATCCTTAAATGTAGGGGTAGCCGGACGTAAAGAGATACGAGAAAAACTTATCAACCGACTAGGAATAATATTTGATTCAGATTCAGCCCAACTAACAGCAGCCTAACCACCGCGACCTGAGCAAGTCACTAAACTGCTTAGACTACTCCCAAAACTAAAGGTAAAACACAATGCTACTAAACCAGATCCAAAATATCATTGCTCAACTGGACAAGATAGAAGATATCTTTTTTGAAAGTGAACACCGAAAAATAGATCCTAATAAAGTGTCTGATATGAAACACTTAAAAGCAATATCAAAGATCATTAATGCTAAGGATACGCTCTTACTTGCCTTAGATTATTTGTTAGACAATGAAGAAGCCAAGCAACTTGATCAAGCAAAAGCCAGGCTAGAAAGGCTTTATCTTGATCTCCTAAACGATGATGAGAAAATATAATATAAAAAGCGAATAAGATTAGATTTGCTTATCTGCTTTTTTAGTGTTTGATTAATTGGGGCAAAATTGGGGTAAAATCCAATTAGAAAAAAAATAAAACAAAGGTAAACAGTTTTTGGATTTAGTTAGAACCCTTACAGATACTCAGTTTCCATTAAAAAGCGGGTGGCGGGAATCGAACCCGCATTAATAGCTTGGAAGGCTATAGTTTTACCACTAAACTACACCCGCGTATTTCCAGTTCAATCAAGATAACATTACTTTTATAAAATTGCAAGCCCCTATTGAGAATTTATTGGTTGAATTTTGAGACGAACATATAAATTGCTCAAATCAGGTTTTGAACCGTCTTGATTATAAGCAGCAAGAAAATTTTCTTCTTGAAATATCTGGTTAAGTGCTTGCTCATACATATTGGTTTCGCTCCGAAGTGAAGCTGGTTCAATAGCTATAACTATGGCCTGTTGAAAGTGTCCATTTTTATCAATAATTAAACTAGCCAGTATATTTGCTGGTTTGAGTCCCTCATCACCAGGAAGAAGACTAGGTTCTAACTCCTTTTCTCTACTGCCTTTATACTCAGCAAAAACATCTGGTAAAGCATCTGCTATCAGTTGTTTTTGTTGTATTAATTTACTCACCTCTTGTCTTAGCATCGGAGTAATTGTCGCCATAGCACCTCCTCCATTGACAGTTGGAGAAGGTTCTGGGGTGGGTGTGGGAGAATCAGCAGGAATATCTTGGGGTAGGAGAGTTCCTTTACCTAGTTTCACCTCTTGACGACGATTCCAAGGACGTTCACTTTCTGGAATGATGGGTGTTGTTTCTGGTGTTGGATTTGTAGGATATGATTGTTGTCTAATTGGTGGTTTTTCAGGTTCAGGCTTTTGAACTTCGGGTTTTTGAACTTGAGGCTTTTGAACTTGAGGCTTTTGAACTTGAGGCTTTTGAACTTGAGGCTTTTGAACTTGAGGCTTTTGAACTTCGGGTTTTTGAACTTGAGGCTTTTGAACTTGAGGCTTTTGAGTTTTATTCTCTTGTGTTAAATCAACCTTAGCCAATATCTCACCATCATCTTCCTTATTAGGTGTAATAGGTGGAGATTTTAGTGAAGGCGAAACAGCAGATTTAGTTTTAATTATAGATTTTGGTTCAGTAGCAATCTCGATGAAATCAACCGGAATCGAACTTTGGTTAGATGGGGGAAACCAAGCTTGAAATTCATCAGAAGAACGGAACAACGAAAATACTAATACATGAAGAGACACTGAACCAATAGATACAGCGATCCATAACCAAGGTGGATCAATATGTCTTCTTGAATTGTAAGATTTAATCGAATTATTATTTGAATAATTATTTGTAAGTGTTGGTATCATCTTTTATTTAAACACTTATGATATTTGGTTATTGACGGTTGACTGTTGCCTCATGCCTTCTGCCTTGCCCGGTAATGTTAGGAATAATACATTAGTCTGATGGACATACAAAGTATATTATTAAACAAATACCTGTTTCTAATTTACCAATCAGGACTAACACTAAAGCAAGTCGTAGATTTAGGTAATTTATCCATGAGGAATTGAGTATTTTTTTAGGTTCTTATCCCAGTATCCATTACTCAATACCTAGATCACCACTCTCTTTCGTTGCCAATTTAGGCGATATTTGTCTTTAATCAGCTAAAATAGTTGATTTAGATAGGTTTTACTAACTTAGTAATGATTAAAATACCATTCGGTCATATCTGGCAAAGATACTGGGAAAATATCTTGTTAAATCCTATTAATCCTGAACTAGCTTTGAAATACTGGTTTTTTCGCTCTCCCCATCCCCCATCAAACCCCATAACTAATCTATCTATTGGTCATTTACAAATTCGAGTAGCTACACCTGATGATTTAATAGATATTGCCCAAATTGTTACGGAAAGCTTTCACTCCCAGGATGGTTTATGGGGTTGGGCTTTTCCTTTATTCCGTCTGGGTATTTATGAAGACCTGAGACATCGTTTAAGGTTTCCTACACCTCATCATGTTTGTTTGGTTGCTGTGGATACGGCAGCTACAAATCAGAAAATTATGGGAACGATAGAAATGAGTGTGAGGCTAATTGATACTTGGCCTAGTTTAAATCAAAGTTTCCCTTATTTATCTAATTTAGCAGTTGCTCCCAGTTACCGAAGATTGGGTGTGGCTTCTAGTTTACTGATTTGCTGCGAGCAAATCTCCCAAAGATGGGGTTTTCAAGACTTATATCTTCATGTTTTGGAAAATAATCATCAAGCTCACCAACTGTATTGTAAGTTGGCATATCAGGTCTATAGTGTTGAATCTCCTTGGGATGCTCTGATTCTAAATCGGTCACGACAAATTTTACTACATAAACATATATAAAATTGCTAATGGCTGTCAACTTAACAATACAATTGGAGTTATAAAAGGTATCTATAGATATGATATTAATATAAGTGATATTGCTAAACTCTTATAGGAGTAATACCAATTTCTTATGAAGATGCACATGATCAGATTCCCCTTAGTAAGCTACGGTGTACACACAAGTCCTATGTGTCTTCGTTTTATGATTATTTAGCCTCCTAAATCCCCCAAGTTTGGGGGAATTGGGGGTTAGGGGCATTAAAACCCTATTAGGCAACTTGATTAGACTGTACACCGTAGCCTTGTAAAGGGGGAAAGGGGGGGGTAAAAATTTGATCAAAATTAACTGATAGTGAAAAGCGTAGATGCTATCAAACTGCTATAGTGTCAAATTATTACGCAGAACATAGTGTAGTTAACCCAATTATCATGCCAGATGGAAATGAGCAGTTGCAAAGCTCTGAAATCCTTAAACTGATTCACAGTGGCAAGGTTCTCATGGTGAATAGTCGCAAAAGAAATGGGTTAATACTCTTTAAAGAATACCATGCAGAATTTGCAGGGCCCGGAGCAGCGATTGGTGGAGATTATGATATTGATTGCCAAGGGATTTTACCCATAGGCAATATATCTTTATTAACTCCTGAATGCCATGAAGAACGTCAAAAAGCCTATTTAATTAGGCGACAATGGATTCGCTTAATTAAACAAATTACGGAGTTTCCAATTGCTAAACAGCGGATACAAAAAATTTTGGATCAGTTTGAGGTCTTTTTCCCTGCGGAAATAGTCGCTGATATACCAGATGCAGCTTTTGCTAGACTCGTAGGTGTACTACCACAAACTGTGACAATAGTACGTCGTCTAGGTATTGATATAGATAACTAATTAGGGTTTGCTGAATAATTGTTTTTGTGAAAACAGTTAACAGAGAGGAAACAGATCAACACACAGGGATTTTTTTGTTCCCAAAATAGGTAGACGTGAGATGAACTTCTTGCCTTTTGCCTTTTTCCTTCCCATGAGGACAATTTTTAACGCCAACCTACTTATCTATGGCTGTAAAGCTGCTTGGATACGTTCTATTGTGCGAGTGTTTTCGGCAGGTGTGCCTATGGTAATTCTTAAACTACTAGGCAAAAGTCTAATTAGAGTTCCCTGAGTTCTCAGTTTGTGAGTAAGATTTGTGAAAATCATATCTGCTGAATCAGATTGATTGGATTTAGCACGAACATAAATAAAATTAGTTGCGCTGGGTGCAATTTCTAAGATAGATTGCTGTGATAAAGCTGTAATGAGTCTGGTTCTTTCTGTTAGGGTTTGGGGAATTGACTCTAGTAAAAGATGGCGGTTTTCTAAGGCACTGATGGCCGCAGCGATGGAAAAACTGGGTAAATTGTAGGGAAGACGGACTTTTTCTAAGATAGCGATCGCCTCTGGATGTCCAATACAGTAGCCCACACGCATGGCGGCAAGACGGAAGGCTTTAGAAAAGGTACGTAATATTACCCAGTTAGGACGCTGTAATAATTCTCCTGCCAAGCTAGTTTGACTAAATTCAAAGTATGCTTCGTCAATGACTACTAAAATTTCTTCTGGTAAACTTTTTAACCATGATATTTCCCCATCTGTTAAACAGTTGGCGGTAGGGGAATTGGGATGAACAACAAAAACAACACGAATAGGAGGATTCTGGGTTTGTCCAAGGGCAGATTGAGCCGCTTCTAAATTGGTTTCAAAACTATTTTTGTCCCTAGGGACTGTGACTACAGGAATACCCAAGGTTTGGGCTAAAATGCCATACATAGAAAAGGTGGGATTAGCAACTAATATAGATCCTTCACCCTGGAGACAGGTAGCAATTAATAGGGATCTAATTAATTCATCTGAACCATTACCAACGGAAATATTACTAGCTGTAAAGGTGGAAGTGCTGAGATTAGCGGATTCATTTACATATTGGGCGATCGCATTTTTGAGTGTTTCGTGACCACCATCAGGATAACGATTAGTTTCTATAACTTGTTGATAAGTCCAAGCTAATTTTTCTTTAATTTGAGGTGGTAAATCTAAGGGACTTTCATTAGTATCTAATCTATCAAGTTGGATATTAACTGGTTCAGAACTATCACTGCCCGGATGAGGTTTATAAGCATTTAATTGAGATAAATCGGTACGAATAAATTTAAGATTTGTCATTGGTAATTAATGATTGGGAATGGTGAAAACCGCTATTGACAAAACGAGGAAATTGCTTGGCAAATTTCCTGATTGACATTGCCTAAACTATGATCACTATTGAGTTGTATTAATTTTACCCAAGAACGGGAATTAGCGAAAGAGTAACTAGCTTGGATCGGGATAACTTGATCCTGTTGCCCATGTAAAATCAAGGTAGGGATAGGACGTTGTAATAAACTTTCTGAATATTGATCAGCATCTACAACAAAATTATAATGTAGAGGTAGTAATTGTTGATAGCCATAATGGTAAATCATCACATATTTTGTCAATTGCCAGTATTTTAATCCTGTTCCTAATGTTGGCAACCAGTGGGACAAAAAACCGAAAGCTGGCGCTAATAAAATTAAACGTTGTATTTGTAAATTTTGTTGGGCAATATGGGCAGCAGTTAAACCTCCTAAACTAGAACCGATGAGGGTAACAGGTTGGGAATTTGCAGGAAGTTGTGCGGTAATTTGCTGAATTTGTCGAGTAATAGTTAAATTAGAAAACCCACCGTTATTTAAGTCAGGAATAGATATTGGTATTTGTAGTTGTGATAAATATTGTTTAATTTCTTGAGCTTTTTTGGAATAGGGACTAGACGCGAATCCGTGGAGATAGATGTAATTCATGAATGGTTAGAAAACTGAATTATGTCAGAATTCAGCATAGCATTGAGATCCCCAACTCTTAAAAAATCAGGGGTCTTAGAGGATATTTGAAAAGTGATAAACCCTAATTTTCATCACATTTTTACCCCCCTCTTCATACCCCCTAACCCCCAATTCTGG
>NZ_PGEM01000021.1 GCF_002934005.1 Cuspidothrix issatschenkoi CHARLIE-1
GGAAACTACTAACACCACATTATCTAAACCTCTAGCAGTTTCTGATAATGCTTGAATGAAATTGTATAAACTGTTGTGATAACCCTTGCCACGATAGGAACTAACATAGTTGATAATTTCATCCATTAATATTAAACAGGGTTTATCTTTGGGCAGAAATTGTTTAATTACGTCACCTTTAGGTTCTATAAACTCTGCTTCGTGTTGTGCCAATACAGCTAGTGCATTTTCACCACCTAATTGATAGGCAATTTCTCCCCAAGGTGTTTTCCGTAATGATGTACCATCATTTCCTCCACGTCCTGTAAGAGAATCAAATTCAGTGCCGACAAACACGGCTACTGCTGCTTCTGGAACTGAAGAAATACCTGCTTTTTGTAATATCTTTTGTACACCAGTCCAATTATTGGCAATAGATCCACCTTTAGCTAAATGGTAAAGTAAAGTGAGAGCGTGGGTTTTACCGCCACCAAACTGAGTAGCTAGGTTAAATACAGCAGAAGTTTCTGTTTTTTCTCCAGACAGACGACGGATAACCTGGGCGGAAAATTCAGTTAAATATTTAGTAAGATAAGTACGGTCAAAAAATTGTTCTGGATTTTGGTAGTAAGCAGGTGCAGTTTTATCTCGTACTTTGTCAAGATGTACCGCAAATTCGGAAGCATCTAAAGGTTTACCTTCCCGTAAGTCTTCGCGGGGTGTTAAGCCATCAATTTTGTACCAAGGTTTAATAGTTGCCATAAGTTTAAATGTGTGGGATTGTGGTATGTAGTGCGGAGTATGGAATGTGAGTAGGAAGTTTTGAGAGATATATTTTCTAATATCAGTTTATAAATTTAGGTTCTTCAGTACATAGTATGCAAAATCAATCTCAAAAAACTGCGGAAGGCTTAATATACATAAGACATAAGCTACAGATATTGGATATTTTTACAAAAATCGCCTCTTTACCCTGTTCCCTGATCCCTCTTTCAGACTGGTAATTTAGCATAACAAGTACGGTAGAACCTAAATTTACTAAAAATTTATCGGGATTAATTCCAAGGATTAATAATTACAACTTTAGTACCAATAAAATCTTTTTCATTACGGGTAACAAGGGTAAGAGAATTTTTTAAGGCGGTGGCAGCAATGAGAGAATCCATAGCAGGTAAAGGTCGTCCATTTTGTTCTAATTCTGCCACTAGGTTTCCCCATAAAACCATTGTGGCAATATCTAAACCTAAAATTCTATTTTCAAAGCGATGGGGTAGGCTTTCATTTAACCATTTGGTAAGAGATTCTTTCCGTTTAGATATAGGAAGTTTATAGATCCCTTTAGCAATTTCACCAATTGTAATTACGCTCAAGTAAAGTGTTTCTGCAAGTTGGGCATCTAGCCAGTTTAAAACTTGTTGATTTGGTTGTTTAGTAATGGTTTCGGAAATCAAGCAAGTATCAAGAAGATAAGTCATGGGAATCAGTTGGGGAAATGAATCATGGGATAAAACTATCACGGGGTAAACTGGTATCTCTACTCAGGTCTAATTCTTCAGCTACTTCAGCTAAGGGAGATTGACGGAAAAATTCTGAAAGTTTACTTGGTTGTTCTGGAAGTGTTTGGTAATTTTTATTTTCCATAGTTAGGCTTTGTGCTAGTAATTGAATTATGTAAAGTTTATCGTTGGGGGAAAGTTGCAGGAGTTGTTGTTCAAGTTCTGGAATAACCATAGTTTTATTGGGGTAGAAGATAATTTAATTTTAGTTTTCGGAACTCGTATCTACGGTTAAAATCCTAGTCCTTTCTTTCTGGCTAATACCCCATCTACCCAGCGTTTTTCATCTGTGCCGGTGGGGTATAATGCCGATAATGCCTGTGCAAGTCCCCAAAAGCGTTGGTCGTTTCCTGCTCCTTCATCTACTAAAAAGCGTTTTAGGGCTTCGCTGCGTCCGGCTGCAAATAAAATCATGCTTTGGTGAATGCGGTCTAATGTGGTATTACCTAGTTGCGGGACTGTTTTTTCACCCCAGTCTGTATCTTCTTCTGTTTCAGGGATACCTAGCACTGCGAATAAGTTGAGTTGTTCAGGTTCTTTGTTTTTGCCTTTTTTACCTTTGGTTTTGCTGGGTGTTTGGGCTTCTTCTTTACCAAATAAATATTGGGTACGTTCTGATACTGGTAAGAGTTTGGCGGTGCTGCCTTTGACTTCTACTAAGCGGGTAAGTTGTTCTAAATGTGCGCCTAGTCCTTGGGCTATTTTCCGGGCTGCGTCATATTCCAGGAGGTAACCACTGGTTTTGGTGGTTTTGCTGCTGGTTTCTTCGTCGTCTTCGTCGTCGGGTTCTGGTTCGCTGGTGTTGTTGTCGGTGCTACCTGTGGAAAGTGTCCACAACCACATGGCGGTGAGGCGGGCATCTTCTTCAAAGCTGGTAGTATCGGCATGGTCGAAAATCATACTCAATGCCTCTTTGGAGACTGCTGCCCATACGTATTCTAGGTATTCTTTGAGGGTGACAAGTTCGCCGGAGGCTTTTTCTACACTAGAGTAGCGGGAGAAGATTTCTAAAGCGGGTCCCAAGCAAGCAAAGATGGCATCTGCACCAACTACGCCTTCTGATGCTAGTCTGGGCATCCATTCATGTATGCGTTGGGGCAGTTCTTGGAGTACGTCGCGCCAGTCGCCAATGAGTGCGGAGTCGGGAGTGCGGGGACGGCAGACTATATGGACAGATGAGGCTAGGGCGGCTGAGTTCATAGCAATCAGTCTGTTACCTCTTTCAGTGTCAATTGCCCATGAACCTGTAATTATCCAACCTGCATCTACCATTGCTTGTAGTTGTGCTTCCCATCCAGATGTAGATTTATGGGCAAATACAATTAAACCTATTCCTTCTGGGGATAAAATACGGCATCCTTCCGCCATTGCTTTTTGCATTTGGCGCTCAAAATAGGTTTTATCTTTTCCTCTATTTGGATCAACAATACACTCTTCTTCTTTAGGTGTTAATTTATCATTGAAAGGAATACCAATAGTTTTAGGTAATGTGCGCTTTAACCATACATAAAAAAAGTCGGACAAATCAGAATATTCAATACTGTCATAATATGGAGGATCTGTAATTAATGCTTGAATAAAATTATCAGGTAATGGGTGGTTTGTTGCACTTGACTGTTGGGCTTGTCCTATTATTTCATTATCGGTAGTACAATTAGTTTCACATACATCTAAAACCCATTCTAAAGCACCATCTAAACTACCTGTTGCACCAGAAAATGAATTAGCTTCTGCAAAATCCCAAAGCATTGGTATTGCTTGTCGAGCAAATAATCCATCTGCTTGTTCTCTTGCGTTGTTCCATTTCGATAAAGATGTTAATGTATTGGCTTGTCTATCAGTTGCTAAACTTAAACAAGTTTGTACGGCATCAGCTAAACCTTTATCTTTACTATCTACTAATTTTTCTCCCACATCTTTAACCAATTTCACCAAAGTAGTTAAAGCCAAAGCTTGACGATAAGTAAATAAATCTCCAAATTTATCTATTCCGTAAGATTCTAAGCGAAAGCTTCTCCCTTGAGGTGGTGTAGGTTCATCAGGAATTAAACTTAAATCTCCAATATGTTGATTAACTTTATTTTCTAACTCAATACTTGCTTTTTTAACAGATTCTAAATCTTGTTCATTTGGTAAACGATAAAATCTTCCTTGAGTTTTTGGTTTAGTCGTCACTACACAAAATAACCGCGCATCATTAGCCCCACCTTGACGAGCTTTAAACTGTGTTCTCACCGAAGCCACAGGAGTAGTATAACCACAACAGGGACAAGTGGCAGAACCTCTTTTAACAGTGCCATCAAAACTAGGATTTTTTATTTCTATTTCTGGGTTATCAGCAACTACCCATTTACTCTTTTGCTTTTCAATAATTTCAAAATCTACCCGCTTATCTTCCGGTTTAGGAATTATCCTTAAACCAATATTCCGATTACTTTTTTTACACAAATATAAAGACCGCATTAACGGAACTTCTGCACCACATCCTGGACCTTCACAAATAATAGTCCGCGCCCATAAATAAGCTATTGGTGTACTTCCATCAGCATCTTTCGGATAAAATTGGGCTAATTCTTTTTCTGCTTCTTCTTTTACCCACTGTCCCCATTTTCGCACTTCATCCGCTAAGGTTTGTCCGTACTTGGGAATATATTCCAAAACCACTTTATTTAATAACACCGCCACCGGGTTAATATCAGAAGCAAAGGCATCTGCACCCACCCGCAACGCTTCCAACGGAATAGCGCCACCACCAGCAAAAGGGTCAACTACTAAGGGTTTTGTTCCTGGTATTCCTCCTAATGCTTCATGGGCTGCTTGAGTTAAATTGCGACTGGTTTCTAAATAATCAGGTTGGGTGGAATTATCCCAATTAGCAAAATCAGCAATAAAATCTAGTAGGCTATTTCTTAATATATTCCAATGTTGAATATTATTACTATCTAATTGATTTTCTGGTTTAGCTAAAACCTGCCATTTACTCCAAATTTCTGTAGAACAATGTTTAGATAATTCTTTATCTGTTGCTGCTTTTTTCGCAAAATTATTAATATATTCTGTAGCTAAATCCCGAAAAGACTGGGGGCAATTTTTATCAACAGGGTCAGGCCATAAAGCCGCACATATTACAGCCCGACAAGCGGCTAAAGGTCGTCTTGCCCACCAAATATGTAATGTAGAAATATGCCCATGTCTGATGGATTTCTCCCGTCGTGCGTGGGCAGAAATGCGTTTAATGGGTAGGTCAACTTCAATTAGGCGTTTAGGGTAATTATTAGCTGTTTTCATATTTACCTTTCTATAAATTAATATAAGCTTGTAAAATTACCATTAATGCTGCCGCAGCATTACTAATAACCTGTCTATCTGAATCCCTGTCATAAATTTTATTACCATGAAAAAGATTACATCTAACCTGATAAAGAATCATTAATAATGCTTTTAAACGACGATTAGGTGAATAATAAGTATTTCCTATAATTGCAGCATATTCAGATGTATCTTTACCAATTCCACGACAATCACGAATGATTCTTGTTTTAAAGAAAGATACGGAATGATGATTAAAAATTTTGACAAATTTTTGAGAACTTAATGTATATTGATTTGAATAAACTAAATCACCAATAGCTTGTCGTTCGTTTCCAAAGAAAAATTCATTATAAATAGCATTAAATCCAAACCATAAGGAAACAAAACAGTCAAAACTGTCGGTTTCTAGTTCAGCTTTACTTAACCATGATTTAGCTACTTCTCTGGGGAATCTCATTTTGTTAAATCTCCATTAAATATCAGAGTATGTCCATTAAAGACTATCATCTTTGCTTGCTTATTTGCTAAAACTTTCAATTCTACATTATCTTCATTCTCCAAATTTAAACTTGAAACAATACTTACATCTTGGTTATCTTCTTCTAAATTCGCTAAATAAAAATTTTTGCTATTTATAAAAATAAAAGTTAAAAATCCATTGGATAGAATAAAGTTTAATTCAGTATTTTGGCAAAGATCCAATAATTGACTAAAGGCATAACGACAAGCTTCTATTAAACTTTTTTTAGGGCTAGATAAATAATAATTAATAATATGTTTACGAACAAATTCAAAAATTTCTGTAGATTGATTATAAACTTCTAAAAGTTTTTGGTTATTAGGGATTAAACGTACATTGGAACTGTTTTTATCAATATGACTAAATAACCAGTCATAACCAAGAAAATTTAAACAGAATATTGATTGGTTAATTAAATTCCTGCTTCTATATGATTCGTTATTGTAGGTTGCAATAACAATAGATCCAGAAACTATTTCCAGGGTCGTAGCAAATTCTTGACTCAAATTAATATTGTCTGAATCTAAACAAGATGACTTAAAAAGTCTAGCTTGTCCATACATATAACTGCCGAGTTCCCAATTAATTATTTGCAAATTATTTTTTCGTATAATTTTGGGAATTAGTTTATTAGTGATATGAGATTGATGACTTGACATTAAAAATAAATGAGGTTCATTGGCTATATTTAAAGTTGACATAATTTCTCTGCCTCATACCTTGTCATCATGGTTTAAAATAGTGTTAGCATCAACGTGATAATGCTCAATCTTAATTAACGCTTCCCAACCCAAGCGCACAGGGTCTTGAATAGTGTGAACTTCTGGAGATGAAGCACAATTAAATACTACATATAACCAGTAATCCCTCTTTAATCTTTCCGCCGTTTTATATTCATTTGTCGTTAACGCTACCTCACCAACATTTGCCCTTCCTTTAACTTCAATAAATCTCACAGCACTAGCTTTCAGAGGGTCGCCAGAATCAATTTGACGCGATATCAAATCAAACCCGCGATTCTCCTTCTCCACACTGACAACTTGCCAACCTCTAGCTTTTTCATGTTCTATAACTGTCTGAATTGCTGTTTTTTCAATTTCATCATTAGATACCATTGGCGCAATTTCTGGAGAACTTCTTTCAGGATGTGGTAATACCCAAGCACGGCCATAATGATGAATGTCGGTAATTGCACAACTGGCTTCTTGCTGCAATTCTTCCCGTCGTTGTTCTAACCTCCCATTTAATTCAAATAATCGGTCTTCTAATTGTTTAATGCGACCATCTAAACCCTGTTCTTTAGAACCAGATTCTTTCAGTTGCAACAACTCTATAAACTGAATCTGGACTTTATCAATAATTACATTCAGACTAATTTCTATATGGTTAGAAATTGTTTCTACCTCCCTTTGTCGTTGAGTGCGAATTTCTGTTAAAAAGCTATTTAATTCCTGTTCAATTAAGGCTTGTTCTACCTGTTCTCGACTGGGTAAATTACTATCATCTGGTAAATAACTAACTAAATTCCCATTGTCCCCAGCTTTCCCCTGCCTATCTCCCGACAGGGTTGATGTATGATGCTGAATAGTGGACTCTACACTTTTAGCAGGGAGTAAATCTAAAAATAAAGTTGGTTGGCGGACAGTCATTGTTCCATCTAACTCTGTTTGCACTACATATAAACGTTCATGGAGTTTTCTACCCCGTCCATCAGTAATAGCAGATGAAAATATGTCTAATCTAGCTGGTGATTTTCTATGCAAATCGAAGAATATCGCGCCCCGACACAAATCTTCCTGTACCTGTGCAGAAACTTCATCCCGCACACATTCAAATAAGGGATGTCCTGGAGTTACCCATTCCAAGGTCGGATCATCTGTCAAGATATTTTTATCAAAGGTAATCTTTTTATACTCTCGTCCCAACTTGCCAAAGCGATTTTCTAACCTATCTCCCGTTCCCCATAAAGTCCGAGGAACACGCCCAATTCTATATATTTTCTTACCCTTGGCTGTTTCCTTGGGATGAATCCCCGCTATGTGTGCTGCTTGCACAAAGAAATCATGGATAACTTCAGGTACTAATCTCCGTTCCTTAGCTTCAGCAGATTTACCAATAATTTGTGATAAATTTAATTCCCGTTTAGCAAGTCCTTCTAAGGCTGAATCGCTAATTTTACGGAAACGTTCTGTATCTACCTGTTCTACAATCCGATTGAGAATTACGGACTCAGTAAGGTTATGAGCATACATATCCCGCATCATCCGTTCTAACTGATTAGCAGGGAAAATATCACCAAGGACGTTAAATACTTTACCCGTTCTCTCTGGATCTAAATCCATCTCAATAGCGCGAATCCGTTCAAACAGGTTCCATAAAACTTTACCTTCGCTAGTATTAATCGCTACAAAGTTAAAAATCAAACAATCCTTATCCTGTCCATAGCGGTGAATCCGTCCCATGCGCTGTTCTAACCGGACGGGATTCCAGGGAATATCATAATTAATCATGAACCAGCAGAATTGTAAATTAATACCTTCTCCTGCTGCTTCTGTGGCTACTAAAACTTGACAATCTTCTCTAAATTCTCGTTCTGAATAAATCCGAGTATGGGGGGTATCTCTATCACCTATTTTCATTCCTCCATGAATTTGGGTAACAGTTAATCCCCATTCTTTTAATTTTCCTACCAAATAATCTAAGGTATCTTTATGCTCACTAAAGATGAGCATTTTCATCTTCGGATCTGCAAATATTCCCTCTTGGATAATTACTTCTTTGAGCTTGACTAATTTAGATTCAATTTCTCTCTTTTCTAATATCAGTGCTTGACTAATTAATTCATTAAGTTGCAAGATTTCTCTTTTCAAAGCAATCGGATCGACAGAAGCAACTACACCTTCTAAATCACCGATAATTTTTTGTTGTTCTATTTCGGTTAATTCATCAAAATTTTCTGGTAGCTTCTTATTAATTTGCTCTTGACGATAGCTTTCTGGGTCTTCTAAAATCCTTTGACGTTTATCGCGCATCCGTTCTAAACTCCGGCGGACAGCGTAAATACTAGAAGCAAAGCGACGCTGTAACATCGCCATTGTAAAACCTAAAGCTCTACCTCTGGCTGTATCATCACTGGAGGCTTTAATTGATTGGTCTTTTACATAATCAGTGAGGGCATTATAAAATTCCAATTCTTCTGCATCAATTTGAAATTCAATAGTTTCTACTTTACGATTAGTGAATAATTTTTTGACATTTCCTGTTTCTTCAGGGAAGGTAACTAGAGCTTCTTTAGTTCGACGCAGATAAAAAGGAGCGTTATTCCGTTTCATTGCTTCCTCTAAACTGCTGACATCACCATAAACATCTCTATCTAATAATTCTAAAAATAAACAAAAGTTTTTTGGGTCGCCTTTATGGGGCGTAGCTGTCATTAATAAATAGTGGTCGGTAATTTTAGAAAGTTCTTCACCGAGTTTATAAGCCAAAGTTTTATTATCAGAACTATAAGCACTCATTTTATGTGCTTCATCTACAATAATTAAGTCCCAGTTACTTCTTAATAAACTATCTTTTGCGTCTTCAATGCGCGAAACCCAAGATACGGAAGTGATAACTTGATTTTTTTCTTGCCAGGGATTAGAACCATAATTAGCCCGAAGGACATCCCCACGTACAACTTCAAATTCTTCTCGAAATTTGTCTTTGAGTTCTCGTTGCCATTGAAATGTTAGATTAGCAGGGGTAATAATCAGGGTGCGTTTAACTAATCCTCTAATTTTTAGTTCTTTAATTAATAATCCTGCCATGATGGTTTTCCCAGCACCAGGATCATCAGCTAGTAAAAACCGAATACGGGGCTGTTTTAAAAAATATTCATAAACTGCTTCTAATTGGTGGGGTAGGGGGTCTACACGAGCGATCGCCAATGCGAAATAAGGATCATATTCATAAGCCAACCCCAAACGCAAAGCTTCCACACCGAACCGAAAATACTGGGCGTTACCGTCAAAGGGTTCTTTTTCAGGTGAGGATTCTAACTGTTCCAACTGTTGAGCATTGAGAATTGATTGATAAGTATGATTGGTATTAATTCCAGTTCCAATGAGTTTTATGGAATCACCCATTGGTACAACTACCAATACCTGTACAGGTTCGGGAAAGATTGAACCACGAACAATTACATTTGCTTTCAGTTGGTCTAGTTTCACACTGTCACCATCACTTTAGAATATGCCTCTCTAACTCATTTAATTGTCGAATACTAGGGAATAGAGAAATATTTTACCAATAACTCTTGACCCTGTTCCCCCACTTCCCCAAGCTGCTGCCCAATAAGTTGCATGGCAATTGGCGAAGTCTTTTTAATATCTGGTTCACTGCGTGATGTAACAAGTATTATGTCTTTTGACATAATAAGCACATTTAAAAATAAAAGCAATAGCGAAAACGGCTAAATTCAGGGAAATTTGGTGTTTTTTTGTTGCTTTTTATTTCTAAGTTTATACAAATTGAAATATAGCTGTAGACAGAATAGTTAGGACATCAGTTAATCATGAAACTCTTACTACAAGAGGGTTTTACTTCTGACTCCTGACTCCTGACTTCTGACTCCTGACTACTGCTATATTTTCTCAGTAAAAACCGTATGTTTGCATTAGAATTTTTCCCCTCACCTGGACGGTCGCTAAACCCCTTGTTTTCTCACTCAGGGTAGAGGAAATTAAGATTTATATTTTTGGTGCTTTTAGTCGGCGTTAATTTGAAGTATGCAAATATAGACAGGAATAATACTGTAAATAGTTATAAAAACCATTGTCATCTACCTAAAGTTAGATATTGATGAACAGGTGATTCTTGGAGGAAATTGCCTACCGCAATACAAAGCGCAATGAAACAGCTTTATTTTGGGATACCCAACACCCGCCATTTTTCCCGACTCAGGAAGAAACCAATGTTATTAGAGTTAGTGCAAGTCAGCCCAGTTTTTTGTGAAATGCACTTAAACTCGCCATTTTTCCAAGTTTGACCATACCCAAGAACAGACTTATTGGGATCAGCAACGGTATCACTGATACAAAGAATTTCCGGTTTACTTTGACCAGGCAATAAAAAACCACGTCCCCAGTCAAATTCACAATATCCAAGGTAAGGTTGAGGAGGTTTAGGCTTGAGTGAACTAGCAATTTCACACCGTAAACTGTTGGTATTGGCATCACTACCTTCAATTAGCTCACAAAAAATATTGCCACTGGGAGTCTTAAACCCTTTCGGTGCGGCAATACTTACCTGTGATAATGATAAACTCATTATTGAAGTTGCAGCGACCAGAAAAACTATTTTGTTGATTTGCTTGTTCATAATTTCACTTAATTATTTACCTATATCTTACTAAATAAAGTTTATCAGCATTCAAAAATTAATTAATGCCTTATCCTCTAAGAATGAACTCCAAAAATCAACTACCCTGATAAATAAATCCATTCCCGCCCCGCTTTTTCTGCTGCTTCTGGAGTGTAATAAAGCTTACGTTCACCAAATACCTCACCACCAGCAGTAATTAAGCGGAATTGCCAACAATGGGCTTCTGTGTAGAATACCAATAAAGTAACATGATTAACAATGGTAACTGAATCAATTTTAGTAAACATTGCCGTTTTAGGATCTAAATTAATCAAAAATTCTCGGTATTTAAAAATATTTTTTTACTTTAGTTAAAACATAAAGTATTGATGAAAAAGTTACTTTTTCAGGTGAAAATATTAAATAGATACCAACAAATTAAAGTAAAGAAAGCGAAGTTGTAATAACAATTATTAGTATAGCATTTTATGAATAAAAATGAAATTACTGCAAATTACGATGAATCCTGGAAAGAAGCATTAAACGAATATTTTGATAGTTTTTTATCCTTATTGCTAAACTTCTGGATTATGAATCAAAGTGGAATGAACTAGAATCAAATGATAATCCCTTTGCTATCATAGTAATGGCGCATTTAAAAACTAAAGCCACCACGGGGAATTTATCAGAACGTGAGCAATGGAAATGGACATTAATTAGGGGACTTTATGATAGGGGATTAACAAAAGAACAAATTGTTAACCTGTTTAAAATCATTGATAAAATGATGTCATTGCCCAAAGAATTGCAACAAGGATTAGTCGCTAAAATTAAACAATTAGAGGAGGAAAGAAAAATGCCTTTCATTAGTCCAACAGAAGAATTAGCAATGGAACGGGGTGAATTAAAAGGAATACAGCAGGGAATCCAACGAGAGCAACAACTAATTATCCGCCAACTAAATCGGCGAATTGGTGAAATTGAATTATCATTCATTAACACAATTCGGACATTGACAATTGACGAATTAGAATTACTCGGTGAAACACTCCTAGATTTCTCCACTGTCACTGATTTAGAACAATGGTTAGAAAATAAACCAGAGTCTTAGATTAAGTAAAAACCCCACTTTCATTAACTACTGTGGGGTCAAAAAACGGTTCTTCCGTACCTGTTATGCCAAATATGAGTTTATTTACCCCATAACCCATATAAATAAAGGGTTTCATTGTTAGGACTTACGTAAGATGTGGCTGAACACCTTATTCTTGCGTAGGGGTAATTCATGTAGCTTGCTTCCCGAAGGGTATTACCCCTATTTTCGGTTCTTTTTGCGTAAGTCCTGATTGTTTTTAATACCAAATTTATGTCAAATTAACCGATGAATTCAGGTAAAATCCTTTTAATTCTACTGTTTGACTGGATAGTACAACCCATCACTAACCTGAAATTTCCACCCCAAACTCATCGGATCTCGATTCCTAGACCAACTGATAAATTCTTTTTCGCTCTTGGTTTCCCACTCATTCATTAAACTCTGCTGTGTTACTCCCAATCGTTGCGCTAAGTTCTCAGGAGCAAAAGATTTTATTTCTACTGGTTGCTGATACTGATAGGGATACCCGGAATACCTTTGTCTGGAGTTACCACCGCTATATCTAGCAGAAACTATTGCTTTTTCAATCTTTTCCAACTGTTTACCAAGCACTTCCAATTTAGTGGCCACCTGTTGATCTTGTTGACAAAGGTGCGTTTCCAGTTCTCCCAGTTTCTCCTCCACTTGCTGTATTTCGTTAATTGCTTCTAGTTTTACGCTGCTATCGAACTGCGCTATCAAATCCTGTAATCCTTGCAATAACGCTGTTGTGTGACCATCGCGGTGGATTTTTGCTAGGTGACGTACTACAGGAATTAGTACAGTCGGCACGCGAATCATCTCACTGGGAGGGGTCTTGTTAGTAGTCATGATATCTGTAGTTGATATCGAATATTGTAAACCAAATTTTCTTCTAACAATTTCCCAAGCTTTGCCACAGATACCAACAAGCAACGGTGCGATAAGGTTGCCATTGTTTACCAAGTTGTTCTATGGTTTTTTTATTGGGCAGGTCAGGTGAACTACCACACACTGACCTTCGGTACAGTGTGGGCTTCCCAATTCATCGGGAACAGCCTCTATAACTTTGTAGTTCTATTGGTCTGACATTCCCTCCAAGGGCAGAAGTCCTGATTCCCAAGACCCAAATCTTTCTCTTGTGACACTTACCTATTAGCTTGGTTTTCGCTTACGGCATTGGTGGTCAAGATTCTACAATTTTATCACAAAATTTTGGGGATTCTTCATCCATCTCATAGATAATATTTAACGACGTTTGGGAACATTAATTGCCTGTACAGCCCGTTGTTTAACTTCCTCACCCCGGCGGTCATATCTGGAAGTGAGTTCAGGTGAAGCATGACCGGCTAATTTCTGGACGGTGACGATATCAGTAGAATCTAACAACTCAGAGATAAAAGTTCTCCTAAAATCATGGGCAGAAAAGTTAGTGACACCAGCTTCTGTACCCCGTTTTTCTAAAATAAATAATACCGCTTGGGGTGTGAGTTGTCGCAAAGTCACTGCCCCGGCTTTATTAATATGACAGATTAAAGCCCCAGATTCTCTTCCTCTAATTTCTAACCAATCTTCAATAATTGGTAATACGCCATCTGGTAAATAAACAGTGCGGTCTTTGCCACCCTTACCACTGCGGACTTTCACACTACCAGAATGCAAGTCACTCAACATTAAATTTACAGCTTCCCCCCGGCGTAACCCAGCGCCCCGCAAAATTGCTATCAAGGCCGCATCCCTGTAACCAATGGGAGTAGGATCTTGAAAACATACTTGCATCAGGGCATTAATTTCAGCTTCAGATAAGCAACGCCCCTTCAATTCCTTAGACAGCTTAATATTCGGGATGTCTACCGCCCTAGTAAAATCCCTAGCATCCATTAATTCCAGACGTAATGCTTCTTTCAAGACTCTCCTTAACGCACTCAGCATTTTATTAGCTGTGGCTGGTGCATATCTTTCCATTAGTATACACCGTAATAGTGCTGTATGTTTATAACGCAGTTCAGCCCAATTTAATGTGAGGGCATCACATTGATTACTGGTGAGGATACGAGCGATCGCATTGAGAGCTTGCCCCATAGCCGAACGAGAACCAGGGGATAGACTAGAGAGGTAAACGGCGGCGGGGTGTTCAGTTAGGGGTGTGGGTGCAGTCAAAGCTAGGGAATTAACAGCAGTTATTTCACCAATTTCCGTGGATTCATTCATTTACTTATCGGAAGTAACCTTCTAGCTAGTTATATTCTCACAAGTAATATTGTACTTTTACCTTTTCCAGAGAAGAAAATTTATTTGGTGTTGATTGGGTAATTTCTGTGGAGGGTTACGGCGAGGCGATTCCTACCGAGCGCTTCGCTATCGCAGATTGATAGCTAAAAATTTGGGTTAAATTTTGAACTTCAGGACGTGAGTATTAGTTCTTTAGGTATTAGTGGAGTTATTAAACTGACAAACTCATCTGGTACGTGAGTAAGGAGTTTGATAATCAGTAACAACTTCGTATGAAATGGCACTCTTGATAAAACCAGCTTGATTTCTTGTTCATCCCCTACTGCATCAAGGGTTATAGCCAAATCTTCAGGAGAAACCGGATCTTCTGCCAACAATGGTAAATAGATATCAGCTAACCATTGCTGATCCTCACTCAACGGACCCGAAAAATTATTAGTTTTGCTATATAAGCTATCTAATAGGAAAACTAATATTTTTTTCAGCTTCGACCATCCCCCAAAATCTTCAGATGCAACCTGACTTAACCTCCCTTGGGTGATACCTACAATGGATGCGATCGCCCGTTGGGTTATTTTTCTTCCTGTTGCATGAACTTCTTTAACGGACTGAAGAATTGCATAGCGTAACCGTTCCGACTTGCTACCAGCGTCAGGAGTTAGATTTAAAGCTTCTATCTTCTCTAATGTGCAGCCTGTAAAGTATTCCTGTATAAAGTCAAGACTCCCTTGCTTAAAATCTCCACAGAAGTAAACAGTATGCTGCTGCTCAGGTTTCCTGTGACTTCTTAATCGTGCCACTTCTTGTATAATTTCCCCTTGGGTATGTTCCTGTAGGTATTCCACAAACTTAGGATGGTAGTGTTCCTGGTTTATTTGCGGGTCAATACCTGTTAGCAGTTGGAACTCATTGGCCAAGCTACCCAAGTTCTGAACTGGTACACCATATATGGCCAATGTGGTTTTAGTCTCAAATCGGTTTTGTCCTCTACCATCCCTAAAATGGTATCCTTCATTATCTGTAGCGTGCTGTTTCCATTCAATAGCAGCATGATCTGGGTATTGTTCAGCAATTTCTTGTTTTACCGCTACCAATCTTTTCTGTTTTTCGGGGGAGCGATCGCCGTTTATGTTCCCTAGTCCGGTAATATGTTTTACTGTCAGATTTGAGTAATCAGGTTTAGCCCGTCTCATTACCAATATCTGCTCCGGGTCAATACCACGTTTTAAAGCTAAAGTTTCCCTGCTAATAGTTGCATCAAGGTAAAGGTTAAATTTAGCGTTATCAGCTAACCTAAGATGCTTAACATCACGCTTGGTAATGGTTAATTTACCCCACTGGTAAGACAACACCCCACAGTTATCTATCCCCCAAGCTTGGAGAAAATCAAATAACCATTCAATGCCTAAATTATCTAATTCTCGTGCAATATCCTTGTAAGACTCTCTTCTCAAAATCTTACTAGCATATTTAGCCGCATTATCCCCCCTGGTATCCTTACGGTCTAAACCGTCTACATCTTCCAAGAAACTTAGATCCTGTTGGGTAGCTTCTCCCACCTTCATGATTAATCCTAGTAGATTGATGTGGGTATACTTGGGCAATATTTCTCTCAAAGTAGAGTCAGAGAAACCATATAAACCGTGCTTGTATTCCTTGTTAAAATCACCCTTTACAAGCTGATAGAGGATGTCAAATAGTGGTGTTAATTCTTCCAATAAAATCCGGTCTTTTTGGTACAGCAAGCTAACCGTTTTGTCAATATCATCCTTGGGGAAGGTAATTGATTTATTGGTTGTGAATAATGTATTGGTTTCATCCCAGATTAACCCTACCTTTGAGTAGTCGTATTTTGAAGGAATAGGCGTACTATCAGGGTGTGTTCTGATTTTCACCTGCTTTAAATCATTGCTTCTGTCTTCTTTGAATGTACAGTTATGGGTTTGAAATAATATGCAGTTTTCACATATTTTATCAGTTCCCTCTACATTAATATTCTTACTTTCAATTTTGCTAAATAAGTCATTCTTTGGACAATTCCCAGGAATATCTATTGATTGTCTTTTTTGCGGTCTTAGTTGGTAAGGATTGCCTAGCGAAGTCTGACGGCTATCATCAATATGTAATCCGTTATGACGACGGGTAACAGGATGAAAATTAGCTTCTATGGTTTTGGTGGTTGGATTTGCATGGTCAGCAGCTAAATAAATTAGTTGCTTGATGATTGTTCCATCTGGTTCTAATAAACCAGCTAGATAAGATTTGCCCATACCTGGATCATCAAGCCATAGAATATCTTTGTTATCGGTGTAAATAGCCTCATAAATCGCTGCTGTTATCTCGCTTTCTTCAGTGGGAAGGATTAAGGTTTTACCCTTGATTAATTCAGGAGTTTTAAATATTCCTGGATAGTAATTAACTGTTGGTTCTGGTTGCTTTATTGGTTCTTTGGTGGTATCTTCTACTGGTTGTTTTGGAGAACCAAATCCTTGAAACAGTTTTTTAATAGGCTTCACAATTCTGCCAACTAACTGTTTAAAGCTCAGATAATCGTCAACTTTTTCCTGTTCCTTTTCTCGCTCTACATATTCTTTATACAGTTCTAGTTCAGGTTCACTATAATCAAGAGAGTTTTTCTCAAACTCAGGTACAATTACTCCAAAATCAGCTAGAAATTCTTTAGCTAAGATTACCCAATTTTTACCAGTAGGATAATTCTCTAAACTACCATTTCTCAAGCCCAACCAATAAGTAAAAGCATTAATTTGGTGATTGTCTGTACAGGTAGGACACGCATAACCATATCCTGTACCATTTTTCTTAGGTGCTACCCAGCCAGAAGTTCCGGTTGTACTTTCATGCCAAGGGCAACATCCCCTTGATCTGTTGCCTCTAGTTTGCCAGTTATGCCCTGGCCAGTTAAAAGCATCTGGTCCAAGTCGTTCTGATGTTTCCTTGATTAAATCAACTAAGTTACTGCTACCTGCTAACCCTGTTACCCGTTTTTTCTCTGATTGTTTAGCACGTTGTACGTTAGTTGGTAACTCATTTTCCGGTAGTGTTAAAACGTGATCTCCGTGAGTTCTCCAATCACTCCAGCGAGTATCAGATAAGCCATAGGGAAATTGTTCAGTTTTATCTAAGGCTGTAGTGATTTCATTTAGTGAGTAGGTATAGTCAGAAGTAAAATCTAGGGTTTGTTCTGTTCCCTTAGATTTACGTGCAAAACCAGCTAAACGCATTTCACGGTTAGGGTTTTGAATTGCTTTGTCCGATTTGAAGATGATGATCAGCTTACGTTGTAGTAGTTGCCATTCTTCACGGGTAATATTTTCATTGAGATGGTAATAAAAGTGTAGAGACTTTCCACCGGAATAAATTACAGAGCCGGGTGTTATTCCCAACTGGTTTGATATTTCCTGTAATAGTTCCCATTGTTCTGGTATGGTGCGATCGTCACATTCAGCAAATATTTTATTAAACCGTGAACAGTGACCCGCACCTATTCCCCCTTGGGGGTGATTGGGAAGATAAAATATTTCATCCCCTTGATCTGATTTATGTCTTAAAAGGTTGTAACCATCTTGAAAATGCTTAGTCTTAACCCATTCACTCCCACCTTTGGGATCTTGTATAGGTTGGTTGCTTGAATCCTTTTTCCTTTGGCAAAACCACAAATCAATATTATCTGTGGTGACTGTTCCACAGTAAACGTTATATTTCCCGTCAGGTTGTCTAACTTTTGCCCATATCTCATCATCGGGGTAAAAGCCTTGTAATTTAAGTTGTGCGAGTAGTGCTGCTTTCCCACTTAGTTCTAACTTTTTCATGGCTGCACCTCCTGTAATTTGTCGAGGTCAGCACATATCAAATAAACTTGATTGACTATACTACTTTGTGTTACAATCGTGGTATATGAAAATTCTTGATAAAAGACTCTTGTAAGTCTTTTCAACATTCCCTGAAAAAAGAGATCGCAATTTTGCGTAAAGCGGTTTAATATTAAAATATTAAACTGCCATGAGAACGTCGTCATGGTAGTTACCTGATTGGTATCCAGTCTCTTTACTTAGATAGTTTTCTCAGGACGTAGCTAAGTAAAAAAAGACTGGGTGAATTTTTAGACAAGAATTAAAACTCCCTGGTTGCCTATGCAGCTTGGGAGTTTTGATTTAAGTAATCATAGATAAACTTACGTACCAGTTGATACGTAGTCGTGCCGTTGGCTTTGGCTAGTTCTCTGAACTTGAGTTCATCAGTTGGAGTTAATCGAGTTCTTACCAAAATTTTGGGTTTTTCTGGTGTCATTTTAGCTGTTTAATAAAGTGATCTTATACTAGCAAAATAATCATGGTTGCGATCGCTATTTTCTTGAAAAAGTGAAAATTTATCCATCAAAACCCTTCATAACAAATTAAGATTGTACATTTTAAAACCACATTAATAGAAAAGATAAATGTACACCCATTGATTATTCAAGGATGAAGCCACTTGTCAGCCACTTCTTGTCATATTCAAAAACCCAACGCTCTTACATTATTGGAGTTTTAGCTGCTTTATTGTGTTTAGTATTTTTGTTTCAACCACAATTTAATTCATTATGTAGGCAATAGATCAGTTACATCTTTTTCATAGATTTTTGCTGAAACATCTTACTGTAGCACACAAGAATCTATTTAGAAAGATTAATTTCTTTACAGTTTGAACGTAGAAATAGTCAGTTTCTTTGAGCCACCAAAAATATCATTTTACCCTGTAGTGATATTTTTTACTTATACCAAAACCCATCATTTAACAAACAAGCTTGTGTGGTTTAAAGGCTGTAACCAGGGCAAAACAATAGCTGCTTTTGATACAAGTATTTTTGTAGCTTTTAGGTGTTTACATGAAAAATATGATAGAAAATTTCAAGCTCGAATCGAACATAGCAGTTATCGCACCCCCCATTTTTTATTTTTAATCTGGTACAGATTTGTTATTCCCACTGCCCCAGGATAGGGTAGTGATTGCCCTCACCTCCTGTAACAAACTACAAGAGGATGGGGTGATAGGAGACTAGGTAGCGATCGCCTAAACTAAGCCACAGTTTTGATTGATTTAATACCCTGACTGCACCACTGAATTAGTAACCATCGGTCAGAATCTTTATCTAGTGCTGGCTTGAGCCTAAAAGCAAAAAATTCTTCCCATGCCTCTACACCGTGTTTTGTAACAAATTGTTTCTCAACTTCCTTAAATTTTTCCCAGTTACGTTCTGCTATAGCAGTCAGCATGGGGATTAATTCAGTGATAGATATAGAAAGCGTTGCTTCACTCATTTGGGTATCCCTCGAAAATACAAATTATTGGTAAAACTTCTGCCTCAGTATCAATGACTTCGATTAATCGGAGTCCCCGTTTTTTCCCTATCTTTTTACAGCGTTCCTCAGATGCGGCTGGTAGCCAGTATCTTGACTCCTTTACAGCGTCAAACTTACCCTTGGAACGTTTGATGTCATCTGTCATGTTTACTGTTGTAGGCGATCCGGTTTCTACTAAAATGGCTTATTCAATTTTCAAGGTTCGGTGGTTGTGGTTGCGTCGCTTTGGGATTAGTAGGCGATCGCGAAGCACTCCGTAGAAACCGCAATATTTAATTAGTTGGGTTTTTCAGTTCAAGTTTTTTCAGTTCACGGATACCAGACTCTACAAGGAATGCTGCAAGATTGGCAGTTGTTCTACCTTGTTCATTGGCAATTTTTTCTAAATCTTCAAATACAGTATCCGGCAAAGTGACGCTAAAACGTTTACTCATTTGCATCTATATTGAATCTCCTTTACACCAATATCCTACTAACTGATTCATCATTTAATGTAAAAACAGCGAAAACGATTCATTAATGATGTTGTATGATTCTATTTTGCTGCTATACTAACACTATAACCAAGTCAATGCAAACCCACTGCAATCCTGAAAAGTCCCGTGTGGCGTGATTAGGTGGGGATTGACAAGACTTCTGGCTACTACGCGATAACGCATAAATTTAACTAGTGCATCAAAACGCACCCCAAATATGCAAGATGCGGCTACCTTATACGCGGTATGCAGCTACTTTGCAGCGACTATATGCAAAGTAGCTGCATAAACTATGGAACAGACAAGAGCAATTTATGAAACTTTGGTAGGTAAGAGGGTGAGTGATACCCATTGGATTAAAACACAGGAGGATTCAAATATAGGTTGAGGTAGCGGATGTCTGCGCTTCGCTATCGCTAATGCCAAAACCAGTTTGAATCCTCATCACATCTAAACTTTTACAACTGCCAAAACTACTGATATAGCTTACTAATCCCATCCCCCATTAACTTAATTTGTTCCCGAATCTCCAATGGTTGCACAACCTTAACTTTATCTCCAAAACCAATAATCCAACGTCTGAGGTCTATATCCTCAATAGTCCAACAGGGTAAAGTCAGTTGGCAACGATAAGGATACTTAGGATCACCTGTTGGTCGTAAAACAAATATCGTCTCCCCTTCTTCACTTATTTTTCCTGATCGCATTGAGAATTTAATTTGATTATTAGGTAATCGCTTGGTTCTTTCACTCAGAAAATTAAAAATGCTTTCTTGACACCATATTTCTACTTTGATTTCTACAGAAGAACGTTGTTTAGGGTTTAAATATTTCTGCTGTTCATCAACTTTATTACCTAAAAATAAGCTATAGCTGGATTGATATAATTTCTCTAATTTGGATAAAGCGGCTTTCTGTTCTTTTATGTCGCGTTTTTCTGGTAAAATCTGATTAATAGAAAAGCGATCTAATCGCTCAAACCTAAATAATTTATCAGCAGTTCCACCTTTGGTTTCGTAGCCTAAATACCAGCCTATTTTAGAAAATACAATTTGTAGAGGCCAGACTTGGAATAGTTGGTTAAGATGGGGATCATTAAGATGACGGCCTGTGTGTGCAAATCGGACAAGTTCTAATAATTGACCTGATAAAATAGCTTCGGTAAGTTGATCTAGTTTCTTGTAAGCTGCTTTGTCTGATAATTTTTCTAGATCAATACCAGGACTATTAGCGATCGCTCTCACTCGGTAATCATCAGTACAGTCCTCAGAATCGGGGTGAGTAGAATCCTGAGACTCTGATTCACCAGACTCTTGAGAATCCGATTTTTTAGTCTTCTTAGGACGCAATATTTGACTTAATTCTAACTTTTTCTCAATCCCTTCATAAATAGATAAAGAAATAGGATCATCTAAATCTTTAGCATGAGAACGAAGAACTTTATAAACCTGTACGAGTTCATGTTTATTTAAAATTGCATTGCCAAGAAAATAAGCACGTTTCATAGTATCATTAGGTAATATTTTATAGGGGTGTAAAACTCTTTGAATATCTTTACGCAGTGTGTCTTGACTAAAACCAACAATATATTTTTTCAAGCTTTCAAAAAATATCTCTTGAACTTTTTTATCTTCCTCTTCCTCATAGCGAAAACAAGGGGAATGCACCAAACAGCGAATAATTGTCATTAATCGTAAAAACGCATCACTATCAGAATAGGTATGTGCCTCAAATTTATTAATATCTCCTGTATAGTCACCAACCAAAATTTCTGATGCTAACCCTTGTTCATTAAGAATCCCATTTTTTTCTAACCACTGCAAATCATTAGCTAAAGCTTCGGGTTGAGCATAAATAGAATGATATTTACGGGACATTAATGCAGATATTTCATCTAAAGAATCTGTTATAGGTTGAATATTACCAACTAACTCCTTTTGTAAAAGATCAGGATTAATTTCATGGAGTAAACCCAAACCAGGGAATTTAATAATTAACGAAATCAAATACATCAATCGTTCAAAATCAATTAAACCAGAATACTGGTGTAAAGTTTTCTTCTGGCTACAATTACGACGATTAACAATAGAACGAGGTAAACTTTTAATCTGTTTTTCAACTAGAGAAAAGTCATGTTTGCCATTTACCATTGCCACGACATTTACTTTACCAAAACCCTCAGCCTCAATAGGTTCAAAGTTTCTTAACTGCTTATCAAAACTCTCAATGATATCTTTATCAACTTGCCGTTGTCGCTGTTCATTTCTGCGGTAACATTCCTCCAAGGGCGTTTTTAGATACCAACCCATCCAAGTTTCTGCACCTACACCTGCAAACTTTTGTAATATATCCATGCGTTGCGATCGCTTGAAATTTGTAGCATCATAAATTACGGAACGACCAGAAGCAACAGCAACTTTAACTCTATTCAATATCTCCTGTTCAATTAAATTCCAATCACCTTGTATACTTTCATCACCAAACAACTCAGCCCGAATTGCATCTGTAGAGATTATTACACAATTAGAATCATATTCCACCCACTGACGAGCAAAAGTTGACTTTCCAGAACCAGGAAGACCGATAAGACAATGACAAATTGGAGACATAAAAGTAATGGTTAAAAATCAATAAATATATACTAGGCTAAATTACTAATCCTTAATAATACTTAATGCGAATCACGAAAAAATACCTTGAAGATTCCCAAATTTTCATTACCTAAAATTACCAATTAAGTACCTGAGCAAAATTAATTTAACATTTTTGGAAAAAAGAAAAATCTCTGTATTCCTTGTCTGTTCCCTGTTCCCTGTTCCCTCTCCAAAATATAAAATTTATTTTGCACGACTACTTACAACAAATCTATTACTAATCGTTACAATTTTTCATTTTGTTGTTCGCGTCAAATTAACACGGCTTAGATACTTTTATGTTATGGTGAAACTTATACTTAATTATACAGATTGTTAAAAACCACATACAAGGCTAACCAACCAAAGTACAAAAATCATCAAAATCGGCAGATAAAGCCCTCTATTACCCACTACAAGCAAAAAATACCAGGAAAAATATGAACTTTCATCAACGCAAACTTTACGCTTTGTTACGTACAATTACTGAAAATTCTCCAAATAAAAAATTTATCTGTCAACATCTCGAAGTTTTTCAAGCAGATATTGACGCATTATCTCAATGGTGGGAAACTCAAGGACATATAGCCGCAGCTATTAGCAGTTCTTCTGACCGGGTGAATTTAAAGGCAGTTGAAAATAACAGCGATACAATAGAATTAAGACATCCTCTCAGTGGACAAGAACAAATAATTAATTATCCTCAAAACTTGTCATTAGAGTCCATAGTAACAGAAATTCAAACTGTGTGGCAACGTATTTCCCAACAAACAGATATAGACCAAGATGAGAAAATAGCTAAACTATATTGGTGGTGTTGGCGGTTTTATCCTCAATTACTTGTATCACATAACATAGGACTTTTAACCCCTGCTCATTCTATATTACCAGACTGTTCTCACCATAGTTACAATAGTACAGTTGCAGCTTTAGTAGGGGCAATGTATCCCCAAACTTGGCAAGAAGGGGAAGCAGAAACCCATCCTTATTTATTAATCTTTACCTTTTCCCCTATCCAAGAATTTATTAAAGCTTCCCGGAAATTTCTTGACTTTTGGGGTGGTTCATATATCTTACATTATTTGAGTGCAATTATTTGTTGGGAAGTTGCTAAACTTTATGGACCCGATGCAGTCATTACTCCTTCTCTTTGGAGTCAGGAAATTATTGATGCTTTGTTGTTAAAACATCATCCTGATTTTCAAGCTGATTTTCATAAATATGAAGGAACAGATCCCATCAGCAAATTTTGGAATCAGGATAACCCACCCCAAAGTTTATGTACTGCGGGTTTTCCTAATGTCATTACTGTTTTGGTAGGAAGTAAAGATGAAGCAATTAAACTCGGTAAAGATTTAGAAGCAACATTAAAAAAACATTGGCAAGAAATGGCGCGAAAAGTGCGAGAAGATGTAAAAAGTAGGTTTCGAGATAAAATAGCAGATAATGACAAGTTTAAAGAAGTTGTGAAAGAAATCGCCAAAGATTTATTAGGAGAAAATTCCGAAGCAAAAGTTAAGGATAAAAACAAGGAAGAATCCGTAGAAAAAGCAAAAAAAATACCCAGAGAAGAACTCGAAACAGAATTAATAAAACTACGTCAACCAGGATGTTGGGAATGGAATGGTTTATGGGATGCCCAAATTAATCATACCTGGGAAACTTACTTTGTAGCTGTACCTTTAGGAAATCCTGAACAAGATTTACAAATACAAATTAATTCTGATAGTCAAAAAGAATGGATAGAATTACAAAATCAAATAGCAGATATTCGCATAACTCAGGCAAATAATGACCCTGAAAATCCTAACAATCAAAAAAGCATACCAACCGCAGCCGAATTAAATGCTTATAATTTCCTGAATGTTGGTACTTGGTGGGGTAGTTTTCAAGGCAGATTAGGTAAAGCCATTCAAGCTATTAAAAATACTCGTTCTTGGCAAATACCTATAGCATCTGGTGAACGTTCTACTTTATCTGGTCAATATACAGCCTTACATCCCCGTTTTCTCTATCAAAACTTTCAGAATGGACTGGGTTTACCTCTGGAGTCACTGCGGTTATTTTGGCAGGTGATGGCTGTTGTTTATCCTGGTGTCTTCAACGGTTCTGAAAAACTCAATGCGATTGAATTAACTAAGCGTCTGGCTTGGAAACATGGAGGTGTGGCGGAAAATTTAGGAATTAAATTAAACCCAGATGATGATTATGAAGGGTTAATTCGTTTTCCTAATCTCTGTTCTATTGCTGCGGCTAATTTTGCTGCCCATCATCCCCAAAAGATACAATATTTTTGGGCTGATTTGCGACAACAAATAGAGCATAATTCAGAATTAGAATCAAAACATCATGATTTTTGTGTTCGTACTAATCGTCCATTTCAAGTCCGTCGTGCTGATGCTGCTGTGAAAGCATTACCCAATTATAAAAAAGGTTTAAATGGGGTGATGTTTTCTAGTAAATGGTTAGCCGATGACATGAATCTTGATGCCACAAAAACATCTGCTTTACGGACTGTTGTTGATACTGTCCAAAGAAAGCATTTTGGTGATGGTAGTCCGGCTGACTGGTGGGTATTAGTATTAGGTGATGGCGATGGTATGGGCAGCTATGTAAATGGCAGCAGTTTGAAAAATTATAGTGATTATATTGTTGCTAATTTGGTAGATACTCGAAACATAGAACAGGAAAAATGGGATAATTTACTAAATACTAAAAAGCGCATGGGACCAGCTACCCACGTCGGATTAAATCGGGCTTTATTGGATTTTTCTAACCGATTAGTACCCTATCTTGCCGAGCAAAGACATTGTGGTAAAGTCATTTATAGTGGTGGTGATGATGTGATGGTTGCCTTACCTTTAGCAGATTTACCGGGGTTTTTACGGTCTTTGCGGGCGGCTTGGTGTGGTGGAGATGACCCAGAAAATAAGTTTATTAGTCAAGGGGGATATTGGTTTTGGCAAGATGAAAAAACACGACCTGTAGAAATTCCGGGACGACCTTTATTTACAATGGGTAAAGATGCGACTATGAGTTTAGGTGTTGTTATTGCCCATAAAAGTGTACCTTTACCAACGGTGTTAGAAAGTATTTGGGATGCGGAAAAAGAACGGGCGAAAAAGTTGTCAGGTGTCAGAGAAAAAAGGCAGGACTCTCCAGGATATGAAACTATTTATCCCAATAAAGATGGTTTGTGTTTTCGGGTAATTTACGGTTCTGGTAATACCTTGGAAGCTTTAATGAAAGGTCATTTATTGCCGTTATGGTGGGATTTTTTGCAAGCATATCAAGAGGTTGATTTTAGTCCGGTGTTGTATCGGTTAAGTGAAGAGTTACCACGTCATGCAGAGGTGACTAAAGATAGTCGTCTGTTTCGCAAAGCCGCCCAGGTAATACTTGCAAGTCGGGATCAACAACTTGCTGAGGAGGTGGAAACTACCTTACTTGCGTGGTTGGATGCTTGGGAACAATGGGCTTGTGGGGCGAAGGAAACAGCTACAGAGTTAGGTGAGGAGGAAGTTTTGGGTACAAAACCGGAAGATTTAGCGAATTTGTTACGTTTTAGTGCCTTTTTGGTGTCACGGCGACAACAGGAGGTTTCTTGGCAGGGGGCAAGGTGCAGGGTGCAGGGGGAAAGAGGGTTTAGGGATTTTTGCACAGATATGGGAATTATGATTAAGTACCCGTATAATTGGCAAACTGTATCATGTTGATACCATTCGTGGGATAGACACAATGGCTGAAACCCTGATTCTTTCGTTCTATCCCACAAATCACTCTCCTAGTAAGGGTTTGAGGTGTGTTGTTATGGAGATTATTGAAATAAATTCTCATTTATTTAGGGTAAAATTTGCATCCCACGAAAAAGTGTTGTAGGATTGTCTCAGGGTAAGGCTTTCAAGCTGTAGCCTTTGGCTTCTTTGAAGTCGAATAAAAATGGAAACTACAAGCAGTCTGTTTAGACGAGGCTGCTTGTATGTTACTTTGGCTTCTTTGAAGTCGAATAAAAATGGAAACTGACGTTCAGCGCGTGCAGACAAGAGTCGAAAGCCCCTTTGGCTTCTTTGAAGTCGAATAAAAATGGAAACATTGCGGACATAAACGCATACTGTGGTATATTATGCACTTTGGCTTCTTTGAAGTCGAATAAAAATGGAAACAATACTCCAATTTTGCGCTTTGGCGAGTTTAACCAAACTTTGGCTTCTTTGAAGTCGAATAAAAATGGAAACTGCAAAAAAATCTTAGACATGATCTCAACGTCCTAAACTTTGGCTTCTTTGAAGTCGAATAAAAATGGAAACGTGACAACCTTATACCAGCCCCAAGCCATAAAAAACTTTGGCTTCTTTGAAGTCGAATAAAAATAGCAAGGGTTTAGCATTGCTAAACCCCTACAAAAAACTGAAATTATCAACATACAAAAAATATGCAATGGTATGTAATTGAACCCCTCGATATCCTCTTATTTCGAGAAGCCAAACCCTTTTCACCTGGAGAAGGTGCTTGGGCTAAAAGTATCTTTCCTCCCGTACCAACCACAGTTTTTCAAGCCTTGCGTTCCCTAGCAGAAAAAGCCCAAGAACTAGAATTTTTTGGTGCATTTTTACTGCATCATGAACCAGGGAGAACACCAGAAATTTTCCTACCCACACCTAAAGACTTACTCAGTGTCAGCATTAAACAACCAGATGAGGAAGAAACTACCAGCAAAGGTAAAACAGCAAAAAAATGGCAACGTCTCACCTGTTTAGAACCATTAAACCGCCAAGATCCAAAATGGCAACATCTGGGATTTGACCCTGAATATTTTCCAGATCATGGTATTTCGCCAATGGTGACACCTGTACTTTCAGCCACAGCAAATAATCCAGAATCACAAAATACTCAATTAGAAGAATATATTAATGGACCCCCAAACCCTTGGATAAAAGCCCAGGCTTTAATTAAATATCTCAAAGGAGAAAATTTAACTTATAAACGCAACGGAAAAGACTTCCACTCAGACCCTTGGCAGAAACAAGTATTATCCCATATTCAAATGGCAGCAAATCAACGCCAAGTTAAATCAGAAAATGGTTACTTTACAGAAGTAGCTGTTAGGTTACACAAACATTGGCAATTGATTGCGGCTGTCAATACAAAATTACCATCATCAACAGTGCGGTTAGGAGGAGAAGGACACCGGGCTTTAGTTTATCCTCTAGAGGATTTATTTAATAATGCCGATAAGAACAATAAAAAGAACAACTTTGATGATTTCCAAAAGTCTGTTTTACAACCACTAGAATCTTTCAGAGAACCTACAAATACAAGCGACAAAGCCTATTTACTCACCCCTGGACTGGCACAAACCCAACCCGAAAAAATGATTTATGGGGTATATCCCCATTACTGGCAAGAAATTTTAGCAGGTTGTGTGAGCGACAGGCCATTACTTTGGGGTGGTAAATCACCTTATGCAAAGACCCCAATGTTACCACAACGGGCTTATGTTGCACCGGGAACAGTGTACAGATTTAAAGATAGTTATGAAAAGTTAAGTGAAACTGAGAAAAAATCCTTGCAGCAACTATTACCCCAAGCGGAAGTAAAAGAAAAATGGTTGCAGACTTTATATAGCTTAAGTTACGGTACTTTACTTTGGAATAGATAATTATGACAACACACATTTCCTATTTGTATTTACTGTCTCCCTTGCATACGGGAGGAACTAGCCAAGAAGGTAATATTGTAGGTATTGCCCGTGAATCTCATTCTGATTTACCTTATATGAGTGCTAGTGGAATTAGAGGTAAATTACGTGCCAGCACTCCAGAAGATCAACGTAAATCATTATGGGGTAATACCTTAGAAGATGTACAACAAAACGGTGATGAAAATCTCACTCAAGGGTCTTTGTGGATAGGAGATAGTGCAATTGTATGGTTTCCTGTTCCCTCTCTAAGTCATGGTATTGTTTGGGTAACATCACCATTTTTATTGCGGCGTTGGTTGAGATTATATAACCAATTTTTATCAGAAAATCAGCAATTATCTTTACCAGAAATTGGTAGTTGCAGTCTGGGTAGAGTTAAACTGTACCTCAAAGATGCTATTTTTAAACCTTCAGAATTAACGATTTGGACAAAAGAAGAATGGAAAAAATACATTCCCCAAAATAACAAAGTTACTGAAATACTAGATAAAGTATTAGTGCTATCTGATGCAGACTGCCAAACACTAATTCAAACTAGCTTATGGCGACAAGTGCGGGTAAATTTGGGTGAAGGTAAAGTCTTAGCTGATAATGCAGGTTTTCGCTATGAAGAAGCAATTCCCCCAGAAACATTAATGTATTTCCCTTGGGGTAGTACGACTGCTGCTAATGGTACAAGTGAAACTGTTTGTAATAATTTAAAAAATATCTTTACTACTCAAAAAAATTGGCAATTTGGAGGACAAGAAAGCTTAGGTAGAGGTTTAGTTGAATTATGGAGTACAGAATTGAATTTTGGTTAAATATTGGCGATTAAAAAGATGTAGGTTGGGTTGATATAAGGAAACCCAACACCAACTACAGCAAAAGATTAACCCAAAGAAATCCAAAATCAAACTAACAACAAATTTACTGATTGTAATTAGGAAATAGATAAATATGACAAACTATGACCCCAGAACAATTTCTACTAAAGTTTATAACAACTTAAAAACAGTCAAAGATAAAACATCAAAAACAGAAGACCACGATAAACAAAAAAGCCAAGCAGTTGAATTATATACATTTGTTGCTACTTGGGGACTATTACGGTTAACAGGTGAAATTCCTGCTTTAAGTAATGAAAGACAGAAACAAGCGGTTGTTGAATGTTTTTTTAGAACATTAGGAGAATTAGCCTTTGCAGAAGAAACACCTAACCCTTTAGCAGAAACATCAAGAATAGAAAAACTGACTCATTCTAATATGACTGCTTCCGAATATTTAGGGTTAACAAGTTTTGCTTTAAAAGTCGCACAAGAGTTTTCATTTTGGGCTGAAGCATTATATCCCAAAAAACCCTAGCGAATATCGAGTAAATTCATACTAGCCCTGGCGATTTCTAACGGGAGTCGTAGGCTCTATTATATTCGCTGAAAACTTTGAAGACAACCTCTAACACAACTTATCTATCTGATTTTCAAACATTATTGGAATTAATAAAACTATGCCTCCTATTCCTCATAATTTTTGGTTAAACCATAGATTACATCAAAATCTTCAACTAGATTCATCTGCTAGTTTTGTTGAATATTTACGTTGGTTAAGAATTCGCCGCGAAAATCCTAATAACAATTCCCAAATTGGTTTAGTGAATAATGGTGAAATTCTGGAATTGTTAGCTAAAATCGAACAAAATAGTGATTACAGTTCTAGATTGGAAATATTAACAACACGCACACGGCAATTAGCCACAGAATCTTTTTCAGTCAAAGCACCTTGGCGAATTCGTGTAGGGGGAATGAGGGGACCAGAATCAATGTTACTCCCTGCTTTTGATGCTTTGGGTATGCCTTATATACCTAGTACAACTCTCAAGGGTGTAGCCAGGGAAATGGCAGAACGTGATTCTAATACAACTTTAGAAGATATTAGAAATATTTTTGGAGATTTAGAACCTACTGCTTCTATGGGTAAGGTAATTTTTCTTGATGCTTACCCTTTGCCGTTTAGAAAAGTTAATTCTGATGATGAAGTTGAAGGTTTAGTTCCAGATATGGCTAATTCTATCTGGACTTGGGATAATAATATCCCCCAATATAAGACTAATCCTAATATTTTCTTATCTTTACGGAAACCAACTTTTGTAATCGGCTTGCGAGTAACAGATGATAGATATTTAGAACTACTTAAGCGAGTGAAGAAATGGTTATTGCAAGGGCTAACTCAAGGTATTGGTTCTAGGGTTAATAGTGGGTATGGGGTGCTAGAAGAAGTTAACCCCAATGAACAACAGGAAAAACCTAAAAAACGTAAAACTATTCTCAGAATGGGGTTTGAATTGCAAGGACAATTGATACACGGAAGACAGGAATTTAAGCAATGGCGAGAAAATAATAATGGAAATGGATGGATACCACCAGGAATTGCAAAACCAGAAGTTCGTCCGCCGAGTTTTCGTTCGATGTTACGCTATTGGTTTCGGACTTTGGCGTTGGGAGTATTACCAGCAAATGTAGTTAAAGAACAGGAATTGATTCTTTTTGGTGGTATTGAACCAGAAGCAAAAATGGGACTTCTACAAATAGAAATTCCCAAGGGGGGGATTATTAGAGATAATGCTGTTGATGCTGGTGATGATTTTGGTTTGGCAAAAGGTGTATTAATTTTACGGCTATCTTATCTGATTCGGCAATTATCAGAAGAACAACGAGATGCAACAATTAATTTAATTCAAAGTTTGACTTGGTTAATGTTCCATCTTGGTGGTGTTGGACAAGGTGCAAGAAGACCTTGTTATTCACGCAGAAATAGACAAGAACGACCAAAACCTTATTGGCGTGGTTCAACTTTGAAATTTACAGGTAATGACCAGGAATGGGAATATTCAACGTCTTTGGCAGGTTTACAAGCAGATTTCCAGAAACATCTGAATGCTTTTTACACCAATTTATCAACATTCAGTAAGCAAAATTGTAACCCCCGAAGACCAAGACAAGCAACTGTCACCGGAAATTGGCCTGAAGCTGTTGATACTAACTGTCGTATTCTCTGCGTTCGAGGAGATATACAAAATGATAAACCTCCGGCTTTAGCATTGTTGCATCAAGAAGCTACCAAAACAGGTAATGAGTATAATAAAGAACTATGTGGTTCAATAAATGAGCGATCGCCTATTTGGATAGCTCGAATTAACAACCGTTTTGATGTGGTTACTATCTTTGGTGCAAATAACAACCATCGAAAACGCTATTTTGAGTTACTGACAAAACCAGAACTTCCGGTTACAGAATGCAAACAAATTTGGCCTCTACCGCAAAGGTAAACCCAAGACAGAGACTAGACTTTTTGTTGTTCGCGCCAAATAGCTAGACGCGTTCATGTGCGTCTCCTAAGATACATCTCATCAAACGACTTCACACAAGGTAGGAGATATAACACAGGAAACAGAAATACAAACTTTGTACTTAGCTCTAGCTGAACTTCTGTTACTCCTGTAACTCCTTCCTTTTTCTGTATCAACTTCACATCTTGGAGAAAAATATGGGTATCCTCATTGCTAACATTGGTACATCAGATTTAGCCATTAAAATTAACGTTAATGGTCAAGAACTTTATGTACCCATTGACCCACTTCCATCGGAACCTAATCAAGATACTGATGAATTAACACCAGAAGAATTAGCCATTTGGAAAAATCCTCAACAATATTTCCAATCTTCCGGTTTATATACAGAATTAGGATTTGAGCTAGATAAAGCTCCCACAACTAGAGAACTGACAGAGAAGTTATTAGAAAAATATCAAGAAAATTTTACCTATTGGCATTCACGCATTCATGCGCCCCGGATTTTGGGAGTTATTAAACAAGCCTTAGCTTTAAGCGTTAATAAAGGTTATATATTTGTTACTAACCAAAAATCAGAAAACATGGTTAAAGGACATGAAAAAGATACTGTGTTCATGTATGAGATTCTAAAACTCTGGTTTGAAAAACAGCAGCCTAATTTTAAATTAATAGATAAACCAATCCCTTTAAAATATAGAGTATATATTCCAGATGATTTATTTCAATACTACTATAACTTTTTTAGTGAACTAAATTTGGAAAAAGAAAAACAGCAACAACAGCAACGCTATCCTAAATTAGATGAAATACTATCTGGTAAAATAGCCGCATTTGATGTTCAAAACCAAGGGTTATTTATAGAAGTAAACGGAGGTTTACGGGGATATATCAATATTAATAATATTTCGGAATTGGTAATTAGTCCACAGGAGTTAAGAAGCATTTTTAAATTAGGAGATGTGATTTGGGTAAAAGTAATTAACAGCGACATTGATAAGCTGAGATTTTCTAGCAAAGAATTAGAAGAAACGCCAGGAGAAATTACTCAAAATCACCAACTTATATATAATCGCATTAGTCAAGAAATTAAAGCTAATACCCAACTTATAACTCAATCACAAGCAGATGAGGAAATGCTTTTGATTAGTGCCAAAGGGGGAACACCCCAGATGAAAATAGCCTTGCAACTGCAAGGTATTTCTGTATCTGCTGTTAGAAAAATATTGTTTGTGAATCCAAAACTTTCCCATCAAGGTGTGTTTCAAGGCATTCCTTCTGATTGTGAAATAGAATCTTCCTGGCGTTATATGCGAACTCAAAAATACCAAACGATTAAAATTCTAGTAGAACGCTGGGATTATGATGGTGCGGTACAAATTTTAAAGAACTGGCAAAATTACCTTAATTTTTTGATTCAACAAGGGATAGTTGGTAAGGAAGATATAGAAAGAAGTAATGATGTGATTAAAGTTGTACTGCAAGTTTTAGATTTTGCTCGTGCTTGCTTTAACCTAGATTTTCAAACTGCTAAAGACCTCGCAAAACCAAAAATTGATACAACTTTCCTCGAACTGAGTACAGATATTTTTCCTAAACTTCAAGAAGCAGCAGATAAATATGGAGTTTATCAGCATCGTTTGTTGAGTATCTACACCCAAAATCGCATTTATTGGCAATTGGATCAAGTTGCTAGTTTTTTGGCGCATCTTGCATCTTTTGGTGAAGAAGTATTACATGGGTTGATTTTGAAATGGGAAGGTAAGGCAAGTTATTGGGTATCTAAGTCAGGGAAGGATTTTCCAAAAAATTTATCTGGACCTGAATACGAAGCACAAATTAAAAGTAGCTTTACGATTGATATCAAACAAATCCAGCTTAGTAGACCTTCAGTTTGGAATAAGGTAGTATCTTTACAAAGTAGTTTCAATCCCAAGTTTGGTTCTAAAATTAGAGATAGAGAATCATTGACTAATCGCTTCATTAAGCGTTACTTTGTGCAAGCTTTGGTTGAATATCGGAATAATCCCCAAGAAATAGAAGAGTGGCAGTTGATTATGAAGAGTTTACAACAACTAGATTTTTGGATTGAACAAAGAAATCAATTAATTCACACTGCTACAGGTTATTCTAAACCATTGATGGTCAAGTTATTTCATAAATATAGACCTGATGAAAATTCAAATATATCTGCACCTTGTCACCCTGATGAAATTTTAGGTGTTATGGAGGCAATTCTCAAGAATAAGCTGGTTGATTTGAAAACCATTTACCGGAATATGTTCGTTGGTAATGAGGCAGAATACTATATATATACTCTAGTTAATAATTGGGTAGTAAATACCTTGGTAAATGATGGCATGAAGTAGGATTAAAGCTACCCCTTAACAGGGGCAAGGGCGACGAATTAAGATGAATAAATCCTATGTCTACAGTCGCCCTACATCAAAAATATGTTTTACAATCCTTATTATCAAACCGAGGGTATTTGTTCTATTGGTTCTGGTGCCGTCGAGTCTACTATCAAACAGATAGATCGCCGATTAAAAATCCCTGGCGCACAATGGAATGAATCGAATGTCTCTCAAGTCCTCAAGCATCGCTGTGCTTATCTCAATGCCAAGCTTTAGAGCCTGTTTAGTTCTTTTGTTCTAACAAAGTTGATATGCTCCCAGTTGGGCAGGACTAGGCTGGCTGTTATTAAAGGTTGGCAACAATATCTTGTAAAGGCAACATTAATGTTAAAGGTTCTATAGGTGAGGGTTTAAATTTATATTTTAGATAAAATTGTTTAGCTTCTTCATCTTTAGCGTGAACTAAAATACATCGTATTCTGACAATTTTGGATGCTTGTAAAACCCGAAAAATTGCATCTCTTAGTAAACCAGAGCCTATACCTTTACCTTCCCATTGTTCATCAACAGCTAACCTACCAATGATCATACAAGGTACTGGATCTGGTGCATTTTGCTTGACTTTTCTAATAGCTACTGAGTGATATACACCAGAACTTGCCAAACAGTAATAACCAATTACTTTGTTTTCACAAATTACTACATAAGTTCTAGCAGTATCACCCTCATTCTTTAAAGCTTTTTCCCTCAACCAACTATTTAAAGTTTCTGACCTTGATTTGAATTGTGATATATCATGGCTGGAATTAATTGGTTGAGGAGTTTCTATAATTTTCGCCTGTGTCATTCTGAATCCCAAGGTGATTTAGCAGTCAAAAACTTATGTAGTTCCTCATCTACTTTAGGTGGTGTATTTAAAATATCAATAAATTCTTGATATTTTTTTTCATCTAAAGCAAAAAAAGTTTGGTCACAAATTACTTTTTCTGCTTCTCTACAAGCGACATCTAGCATAAATTCAGAACGAGTTTTCCCAAGAATTGATGCCGCATAATCAATTAAATTACGCTGTTTTTCTTGAACTCTAATATTGATAACCTGATTGCGTCCAGGACTATCCATTTCAAAGGAAGCTACCATTTTAGTTTCCCAAATTTTATTATTTGATTATCCCTACTATAGATAATTGTGTACACAATGTCAATACATTGTTGTGTGGGTGGTAGGTAGAATACAAGGGTATCGCCTCCTCAAGTCTTTAAGAAAGGTAACAATACCTCTAATCAAAATTTCCCCCAAGAAAATTTAGCGATTTTCAAACCCCGACAAATCAAACAACGACAACTGCCCCACAGAAATATTGCCCTTACCACCACGATGATAACTAAGGTGACATTTTGGACACAGAGGGGCTAAATTTTCGGGTCTATTATCTGAGGGGTCACGATTCCAATGGTGTACTTGTAGGTGGGTACGACGTTGGGGGTTTTTATCGGGGGGTAATGAGCGATCGCATTTCTGACAGCGCCAACCGGAATTTTCTTTGATGGATTTAGCTAATTGTTTCCAATATTTTGGGTATCCCATGATAACTATTGAAAGTTGATATAAGGATTTTACTATCACTAAAGTATAGCATTTTCATAGGGTAGGAGAAAAAATAAAGTCAGCGAGGGACAAGCAATATAATAGAATGTGACACATGACGCAAAAGCTAGATTTGAGTAAGAAATCGGGAGAAGAAATACTGCAAACCATCGAGCCAAAAAGGATTATAGGGTGTGTTGGTGCGGTGAACTATACCACTAATGTAGAGAGAAACAGAGGTAGGAAACTAAGAGATGTTCATATTTCGTTTAGGATTGCTATATCTGTGCATAATATTTTCTGTAATTACCAGGACTTACGCAAAATACCTCGAAAGTAGGGGTAATACCCTTCGGGAAGCAAGCTACATGAATTACCCCTACGAAAGAATCAGGTTTTTGATTACTTCGTGCGTAAGTCCTAATTACTAATAACCTAACTACAAGTTTTTTGCTTTCTACTCCAACAATTTCTCTAAATCCCCCAACAATTTCTCTAGCTTCCTAGTTTTTTTAGCATCTTCCCACACCTGGGCATTCTTCAATCTTTTACCAATCTCAGAATATTTAGCATTCAGTGTTTCTTTGACTGTGATTTTACCTGGGGTTAATTCCTTTACTAACTGCTTAATCTCACTTAATGATAGATTTTCATTAAGAACTTTATCCAGTAGTTCCCTACGTTCACCGTCATCTTTGAGTTTAGCGATCGCCCTAGCTTTAGTATATTCTAGTTGACCCTGCCGTAAGGTTTCCAGGACATCATCAGGTAAATTCAACAATGGTAAACGACTGGTGCGGAAACTTTCAGCAGTGAATCTCCCGACATTCTGTAACACCGATTCTATAATTTCCAGTTGACGTGAAACGTTTTCCGTCAGGTCTAAGTTACGTTTTTTGGCGTTGGCAACCTGATTGAGAATAGAAATAACCTCACCTGAATTTACATCAAGTTCAATACGGAGTAATTCTAAAATTCCTTCGGTTTCTTCAACTGGGTTTAAATCTTCCCGTTGCAGGTTTTCCACTAAGGCGATTTGCAGGGTTTGAATATCCGATAATTCCTTACTGATAATCGGTACTTCTGTTAACCCCGCTTCTTTGGCCGCCCGGAGTCGGCGTTCCCCAGCAACTAACTCAAATTCATCGTTAACAGCACGCACTAATAAAGGTTGTAAAATCCCGTGTTCTTTAACTGACTGCACCAGTTGATTTAGTTTCTCAGGGTCAAAATACCGTCGGGGTTGTTTAACAGGTAAACGAATTTTATCAATATTAACAGTGGTAGTTGGTAATTCTACATCCATGGTCAGTAAATCTTCCACACCACGCATTTTCGGAATTCCTAATTTCTTGACCATTACAGTTTCTCCATACCCTGTGCAATTTTCTTCAAAACTGTTATCGCTGGGTGTTTGGGGTCATATACAGCCAAGGGTTGACTATTCATCACTGCATCCGCAAAGGCTGTGGCACGGGGTATCTTGGGATAAACTTTGGCCAATGATGACAATTGTTGCTCTAATCCCTCTAATATCACTTTGTCTTGGTTGGCGTTCACGTACAAGGTTGGCACAAATCCGGCGATCGCCAATTTCTTATTAATATGTTGCTTTACCTGTTTGATGGTATCAAATAATAACTCCGTTCCCTTAAATGCCTTGTAATGGGTTTGCACTGGTACTAAAACATGAGTAGCAGCACAGAGTCCGAGAATACTGAGAATACCCAATGAGGGGGGACAGTCAATCAAAATAAAATCATAGTTATTAGCGATTGGTTCTAAAACCTGTTTGAGTCTTGTTTCCCTGGCCATCACACTAGATAACTGTAATTCGACAGCACTGAGGGTAATATTAGCCGGGGCTAAATCCATCCCGTGTAAATTGTGAATTGGTAATTTAGTTTCTGGATTCAAGATTGCACTAGCGATAATATCTTCGAGTTCGTGGGGTTCAAGTCCCATAAAAGTTGTTAGGGATGCCTGGGGGTCAGTATCTACCAGTAAAACTTTATGTTTGAGGGAAAGATGATAACCCAAATTCATCGTCAGGGTGGTTTTCATTACCCCACCGGCTTGATTAAAAATAGCAATAATTTTAGTCACAATTTCGCTTCAGTTCTTGGTTTAAAGGCTATGGTAATACTTGAGGGTCAGGAAAAATCAGGGGTAATTTATTCACAAAATCCTTACTTTATTATTGCATTTTTTTGTCAGAAAAACTCTACCTTTAGTTATTTTTTAAGGATAAAATTATGAAAAATTTTACTATTGTCGGCAATATAGTAGACGTTCTCTACCGTCGTATTTTTCCGGGTACTATTCACATTCAAGATGGATGCATTCAATCTATAATCCCAAATCCCAGTGGGCAATATTCACAGTACATTCTTCCTGGTTTTGTGGATGCTCATGTTCATATCGAAAGTTCAATGCTGGTGCCGACTGAGTTCGCCCGATTAGCGACGGTGCATGGTACGGTAGCCTCTGTCTGTGACCCTCACGAAATCGCCAATGTAATGGGGTTAGAGGGTGTGGAATTTATGCTAGACAATGCCGCCCAGACTCCCTTTAAAATAGCTTTTGGTTTTCCTGCTTGTGTCCCTGCCACCGAGTTTGAAACTGCTGGGGCAAAACTGACGGTAAACGATTTCCGTCAACTGTTTAAACATGGTATTTCCTATCTAAGTGAGGTTATGAATGTTCCTGGTGTTTTGGCAGATGATGTAGAAATGATGGACAAAATTCATCTAGCGCAAGGTTTGGGACTACGCATTGATGGCCACGCACCGGGGTTATCTGGTACAGGATTACGTAAATATGCAAATGCTCAAATTACCACTGATCATGAATGTTCCACACTAAATGAAGCTGTAGAGAAATTAGCACTGGGAATGAAGATTCAGATCCGGGAGGGTTCAGCCGCTAAAAACTTTGATGCCCTGCACAGTTTAATTGATGTCCACCCAGAACGGTGTATGTTTTGTAGCGATGATAAACACCCTGATGATTTAGTTACTGGACACATAAATCAACTGGTGAAACGGGCTGTAGCATTAGGTCACGATGTCATGAATGTGTTGCAAGTTGCCTGTGTGAACCCTGTCAAACATTACAATTTGGATGTGGGATTACTACAAGTTGGGGATAGTGCGGATTTAATTGTTGTCAATAATTTACAAGATTTTCAGGTGTTGGCTACCTATTGTCAGGGAATATTAACAGCAAAAACAGGGTCAACTTTGTTACCGTTTGTTCCTCTCAAACCCATTAATAATTTTCTCACCAGCCCAAAATCACCGGGAGACTTTACAATTACCGCCAGGGGTTCAAAGGTAAGAGTGATCACGGTTACGGATGGACAATTAATTACAGGTGAAAAAAGTGTACCAGCGTGCATTGAAAACGGTGAGGTTATAGCTGACTTGGAGCAAGATATCCTGAAAATAACAGTAGTAAATAGATATCAAGACAAACCGCCGTCGGTGGCATTAGTGCAGAATTTTGGATTGCAACGGGGGGCGATCGCATCAAGTGTGGCGCATGATTCCCATAATATTGTGGCAGTGGGGACAAGCGACGCGGAAATCTGTACTGCGGTAAATGCCATCATTCAACATCAAGGTGGTATTGCAGTAGTCGAAGGTAACAAAGTTGAGGTATTACCTTTAGCTGTGGCTGGGTTGATGAGTGATGCCGATGGTTATGAGGTTGCCAAAAAATATGCAGAACTTGATGCTGGGGCAAAAAGATTAGGGTCAAAACTGACTGCACCATTCATGACACTTTCATTTATGGCGTTGTTGGTGATACCAGACTTAAAACTTAGTGACCGGGGGTTATTTAGCGGTCAAGAGTTCCAGTTTGTGTCGTTGTGGATTGATTAGGTGTAGCGAATTGCAAACATAAATCGTTAAAACTCCATTTTACGACCTGAATACAACTGAAAATGCACGGGTAGAAATTAAACATGATTAGATATGATTAAATATATGTATATTTAAAAGCATAATTTTTATTTACGGTTTTAGTGTTGGGGTGAAATTAAATTTCAGATTGATAAACTCCAGTTAAAATTAGAATCAGGAAACAAAGGTAAGACAGTTAATAGAGTTATGGCAACCGCAGCACCAACAACTGACCCAATGAATGTCCCCAAAAAACTACCTTTTTTGGAGTCAATCTGTTGGCAAACAGCAGATGTCTATCGGTTTACTCCAGAAGAAATGCTAAGTCGCTATGAGCGTGGTTGGCGATATCACGACTTATTTAATAATCTTGAGGGTGAAGAACTTGATTTCCTAAAAAACCTTGCTATAAGGTATAAATCCTGGGTACAAGTTGCCTTATGACCTTCAGGTTAGAACACCACAATAAAATTCTCACGATTCTTGAGTGTTTAGATTCTGAGGTACTAAAAGAGGTTTCTGCTTACTTCGGTGGTGGAACTCTCCTTGCACTTGATTTTCAAGAATACCGATGGAGTAAGGATATTGATTTTCTTGCTTCCGTTGGTACACAAGGTTATAAATACCTCCGTACAGTGGTCTTTGAGGGTGGTCATGAAGCATTATTTCGTGATTTGAGTAAAATCCAAATTGGACGTGCTACGACTGACCAATATGGGATAAGAATGGTTGTTTGTGTAGATAATACCCCTATAAAAACAGAAATTATTGCGGAAACTCGTTTTCAACTAGACCCACCAAGATATCCTGAATGGTCGCCTGTTCCCTGTTTAAGTATCAATGACTGTTTTACCTCTAAACTGCTGTCAAATTCTGACCGCTACATGGATGATAGTGTTGAGGCGAGAGATTTAATTGATCTAGCAGTTCTCAGGTTGCAATCTCCAATCCCTCAAGTATCAATTGATAAGGCTGAAATCGCTTATGAAGTGATGCGACCTTTAAAAAAAGCGATTAAACGCTTTCAGTCAAGACCAGGTTACAGAGAAAAATTTTTTGTTGGACTACAAGTTGATAAAGCACAGATCCCCAAAATTATTGACGGTATTGATTTATTGGCAAAAGATTTAGGTTTATCCCACACAGAGAGGCTTTTTCAAGAACAGCATGATATCTTTGCGGATTTATAGACACAAGCGTAAAAAAGAGAAAAATTTTAGGTATTAAATCAAAAGACTAACCCAAAGTCTTACTAACCAACCATCCCATTTGATTACCCAGCTTCCCCGCTTTGGTGAAGGTGAAGCTACCCCATACAAAGGTCATTTCATCCTTACCTGCCCTTGGGGTAACACCAATCAATGTCCAGTCCGTTGATTCTGTCATATACCGCTTGACGTGACTCTAAACCGTATCTTCCTTGTAGAGTAGCGATTTTGATTAGTAGTAAGGATACTTCTTATAATTTTAAGATAAGTATCACAATAGCTATGTATAACGAATCTTTTTGTATTATAAATAGCTATGACGTATTAGAGAGTACAAAACAGATGGCTTATTGGTTGTTTCAAGGTAATCCCCAATTCTATCGAATTATTGACGCTATACAAGATTTAGATCAAATGCTTTGGATGGTAAGTCGTTTTGGTAATCAGATGTCTATAGGTGATGGAGTTTTACTTTGGATTTCTGGTAAAAAAGCTGGAATCTATGCAATAGCTAAACTTATAGATACTCCAAAAACAATAATTAATCCACCAGATATTGATTACTGGATAAAAGATGAGAAGACTTTTTTAGATAAGAATAAACATTTTGCTATGATTCAATTTACTCATAAACTTTTAGATTCACCAATCTCAAGAGAATCATTAAAAAATGATGAGTTTCTAAAGAATTTGTTAGTAATTCGTCAACCTCAATCTACTAATTATCAAATCACTGTAGAAGAATGGGAAAAGGTGTTGGCGGCCGCTGGTGTTGAATTTAGTAATGGTATACAGACTGTCGAATTAGGGGGGGCTGATGAAGGTGATAGTTTTTTAGAACCACAGAGTGTTTCTTTAGAAAAAAGTGATCGTAGCCTTATAGAATATCACAGATGGTATAGGCAAAAGCGATTAATTATTAATCCAGAATGGCAGCGAGAATATGTATGGGATGTAAAAAAAGCCTCAAAATTAATTGAATCATTCTTGATTGGACTACCTGTGCCTGTTATATATATTGCGTTTAATGAGTCTGGTAATAGAGAAGTAATTGATGGATTACAAAGACTTACTTCAGTTTTTAATTTCTTTGATAATCAATATTCACTAAGAGGCTTAGAGGTTCTTGGTGAATTTAACGGGTATAAATTCGGTGATCTTCCCCAAGGTTATCAAAACCATCTAGAAGACTCTACAATGAGAGCATTTGAGCTACCAAAAGAAACAAATAAAATATTAAAATTCATGATTTTTGAACGTCTTAATACGGGAGGTGTTGTTTTAAATGAGATGGAAATCAGGAATTGTTTGTATAGTGGTAGTCTAAATAATTTAATTAAAGAGTTGTCAAGAAACCAAGAATTTCTTGACTGTCTTAATCAAAAAAATTTAGATAAAAGAATGAAAGACAGAGGCTTGGTTTTAAGATTTTTGGCTTTCTTTCAAGTAAATTACAGAAATGCTAAAAGAGGGATGAAAAACTTTCTTAATGAATTTCTAGATACTTATCGTAACCCTTCAGAAGATAAATTATTGGACTTTAGAGATGCCTTTAAAAAATCAATAAAGGCATCCTACACTGTGTTTGGTAATCAGGCATTTAGATTGAGAACAGAAAGAGGCAGTTGGGCGAATCAAATTAATGCTTCAATTTTTCAGGTTATAACTGTCTCTTTTGTTGATTATGAATTGAGTGCTATAACACGGGGTGCTGATTTAATTTTTGAAGAATATCTTGATATGATATCAACAGATGACAAATGGGTGAACTGTGTTTCCTTACATACTGGAGATATCCAGCGTATTGATTACTCCTTTACTGTTTGGAAACAAAGACTTGCTGAGGTAATGAAAACTTCTTCTCCTAATGACTCACAAAGATGTTTTTCTCGAAAATTAAAGGAAGAACTATTTAATCAAAATTCTACTTGCCAGATTTGTGGACAGAAGGTTAGTCTTATTAATGATGCCGTATTAGATCATGAAAAGCATTACTGGAGAGGTGGAAAAACTGTTCCAGAAAATGCCCGTTTAGTGCATCGTCAATGTAATGCAGAAAGAAAGCACTAATATGAGTTAATCGTTTAGGCATTTCTGTCATTGTCCCAAACCATTACCAATTAATCAACCTAAATATAGACTACTACAATCTAATGGTTTAGCGTGTAAATAGCGGCTGGTAGTAGCAACGGAAGCGTGTCCTAAACTTTAACTAACTAGATGGATAGGTGCGCCCCGGTCTAGCAGCAATTCTCATTTTAAGGTTTCATGACATTTAAACCCTTACATTCATAGGGTTTTACAATTCTTAACAAATTCGGGGTTTGCTGAAATGGCGGAAACTCGTTTCAAAATGAGAATTGCTGTCCAAAATCAGCTTAATTTCTGTTATAAAAAGCGATAGGGAGTAGTACCTACCCCTGAAAATTAATCGAGATGTTAATTGCTGAATTATATTAGCGTATTGTTTCAGGAGGTTAAAAATGAAGTTCTTAGATAATTATAAATTCTCAAAAATTCAAATTACATTAGGTATTTTTTTTCTGTGTTTAGTTGGAATAATAGGGTTTAGTTTATTTAAAGTTTTTCTTGCAGATACACCCGAAAGAAGTACCAATAAATATTTAAAAGCATGGAAAGAAAATAATGTTAACGAGATGAAAAAATTAAACTGTTTTTCTAAAGAGGTTTTAGATGCTCCTGATTTTGATGTTCAGTCATGGGATATACAGTCATGGAATATAATAGAAACAAAGGAGAATAATGAAAACATGGACTCTAAGTATTTTAGCATTTTTGTAAAAGTAAATTACTTTTATGGTAATAGTTCTATCAAACGTACAATTGTTTTTGATGTATGGAATAGTGAAGAATTATTTGAAGCTGGTAAAAGAGCAATAGATAGCAATCAACAAAGCGTAGCCAAAATTTTGGATTACGGAAATGAATGGTTAGGTAAGCCTACTGAAACAGGGTAAGCTCATCTAATTTGGTATCAGGAGTGACTTGACAAAAGAGCAAAAATAAGCATAAAGAAGGGAAATAAAAAAAACACTTGACATGAGGGCAAAAGAAGTGAGAACAAAACAATAGACTCGCCCATAGAAACCAGGAAAGGAAGTTTATGTCAGCAGGATTTGAAACTAAATCAAGTGATACCAAAAAGAGAAATCGTCGTCAGGCACAACCTGCAAAGGTGGCATCAATAGAAGCAATTCAACAGAGTTTAGTAGAGAATTTTGGAGACATCAAAGATCCAAGAGTAGAACGAACAAAAAAACATAAACTGACAGATATCCTGGTGATTGCAATTCTGGCAGTAATAGGAGGAGCGCAAGGATGGGAAGATATAGAGAACTATGGCATCAGTAAGCAGGAGTGGTTGGAAGAGTTTTTAGAACTAGCAAATGGCATCCCCTCAGATGACACATTCCGAAGGGTATTTGAGTTCATCAAACCAGAAGAATTAAATCGTTGTTTCAGCAGATGGATAGAAACCCTAGTCACAAACATGGGGGGAGAGATAATTCCCATAGATGGAAAGACCATCAGGGGTTCTTACGACCGAAATCAAGGTAAATCAGCATTGCACGTTGTTAGTGCCTGGGCAAGTGAACAGAATTTGGTCTTGGCACAGATGAAGGTAGAAGACAAATCGAATGAGATTACAGCTATCCCCGCATTATTAGAATTACTAGATATCAAAGGCTCTATCTGTAGCGACCTGCAATACTAATCAGTCAAACCTGCAATCAAGGGATTTTCAAACCAGGATTATTTGCAACTATAATTTCATTTGAACCAGAATTAATTGCAACTGAACCAGGATTAAATGCAACCAACCTGCAATCATCCGTTTCAACCAGGATTATTTGCAACTATAAATACTGACATTTTTATCGCAGTTTCAATCTGCTCAAAGTGGCAGTCCCGCCGCCAGCATTTGCTCGTGTAATTCACGAGAGCGCGCTGGGTCAAGTTGTCCGCGAAACAGCAATTTAATTTCCGCAGGTTTGGCATTGAACTGTTCCGCCAAGCCTCTTACATCGTAGCCATGCCGGGTTAAGGTGGGTTCCAAATCGTCAATTTGCTTAGATAAAATCGACTCAATAATCGCTGTGGTAACAGTTTTTTCTCCAAAGAGGTATGCAGCCTCGAAAGCTAGTGTCAAATGTTGCTCAATTTGCAATGGTGTCCTCAGCCGCGTGGCAAGTAAGTCAATAGCATCCGGTTCCAATATGTCACTTGTTTGAGTATCTTCAGTAGTACATTTAGATACCAACCATTCAATATATTCTTTTTGGCTACCAACAATACCCTCCAAAGAAAAGACAGTTGCCCGATAGCCAATTTCTTCCATAGTTGGACGGCGCAAATCATTTTTCAGCTTAGGATGACCAGCCAACACCACTGAGCAGTAAACCAAAAAGTTTTTTCCTGAAGGGAGATCGCCAAATACTGTGCAGTATAGAATACTTTTTGATTCCCAATACTTAATCAGCAGACATAGTATAGATAATAATTACTTATGATTAGCTGGTTAATAATTTCTTGACGCTAACCGGATGGAATATAAATGCTTTCAACGATTTGATATTTCCTCTGTAGGGCTTGAGATAAAAAGGCTAACATCTGTTTGAGTGTAAAAAGTGTGCGATAAATTAATCTACTACCTTTCCTTTTCCGACTGATTTTGAGCCATAGTAGATTCACCCAGATGTTAACTAGAAGAAAGGATATTCCAACGAATAGTAATCTCAAGACTGGATTTTTGTTATTCGTCTTAATTCGACAAATATTTTTCAGACGATAACTAGTTTCAATGCCAAACCTTTTTCGATAATCTTGATAGATGTAATTTAAATTTGTTTTTACCTTATAAGCAACATAAACAAAATATTGAACTCCATGCTTTTTATGCTTTCCCTTTCTATATTTACAGACAATCCATAAATCAAATGTGACGAAATCATCTTTATCTCTTGTAATGGTATAGGTAGTTTTATAACTTTTTTTACCCTTGATAAATTGTTTGATTCCTCCTTTTTTTCCAGTCTTGATAGCAGGCATAAGAAAGGGAATATCTAATGCCTGTAACCATCTAATTACAGGAGTATTAAAAAATCCCCTATCCAAATAGAGTTTTTTTACATTTATTTTTAGGGATTCAAGTTCGGCTAATAAATAAGTAATTAAAGCCACACTAGTATCTAATTGGCGAACACCTCTTATTGCCAGGGTTACACGCTTATTATTACTAATAACGTATAAACTGGCATAGGCATAAAATGAATTAGTACCAGATTTAGCTTCACTTCGATATATGTAGGGTAATTCTGATGATGTTGGTTTACCATAATAGCAAATTAAATTTAAATCAATCGCTATTTTCAAACACCCCTTTTTTAATCCTAAAGGAATTCGACTTTTTAATGCTTGATTTATTTGCGCTTCTAATTCCTCAAAATTGTTAATTTTATTTAAATGGTATCTAATATCATTAGCTGTCGGAATATTTTTTAACAATTTAGCTGTGTTTTCGATACTATCTCCAGTGCTGGCTGCTTTGACCAGAATCTCGAATAAAGTTTGTTGGTCACAGGCTCCTTGCGTTTCAATCGAAAAATTTTCTACTAAACATTGAATAACCTCATCAAGAGTTTCTGTGTCGGTTAAAACGAGTTCTTCTGTAGACTTGCCCTGCGTGGCTTTTGTTAGAGATGAAACAGTCAATTTTTTCAGCCAATATGCTACACACTACGTTCATCATTTCATATTTTGACCCACTGCAAATTGTTATAACTATTTCTTATGTATTTAGTATTATATAGCACATAAATATCCCTCTTCTTTTGTTGGTAATACCTGCTGCGTCTGTAACAATAGCGTCATTACTCCGTAAAAATTACTCTTTTGGAAAAACTTTTTGGTTTACTGCTGAGAGCGTACCACCACCGTCTTCAACTACCTCAATTAAACGTTTTAGTCCTGTGAGGGTACTGTAATGTAAGTCGTGAGCCTCATCCACAAACAACGCCACAGGCTTCTTACCTTTTCTAATCAGATCACGCAGTTCTCGTTCTCGTTTTTCCCCAAGTGCAGGAATTTTAATTTCCTTATCTGTTGATAAATCGTAAAATAAGGCAGCAATCAGTGTTGGCAGCGTCGCTCGGTTTTTATCAACAGAAAGCGATTTTGAGACTAAAATCTTGCCTTCTTTCTCCAAAACCTCAAACAAACGTCGTAAAGTCGTCGTCTTGCCACACCCGATAATTCCCGTAATGGCAACCAGCTTTCCTGAATGGATTGCGACTTTAATATCCTTAAACAATTGTTTTTGGTGTTCTGTCTCGTAGTAGCCAGCCTTGCGGAACTCCCTGAGTAACCGAAAGTGTTCCATGACTTCAGTGAGCATTTTGTTCCTCTCCTTTATTTGAGCGGAAATATTGCCGCACTCGTTCAATAATCGCTTTTTTATTCAGAGTCTCAGCCAGCAGCGCATCAATGAATGCCAACTGTTCAGGAGACAATTTAGCCAAAGGTTTAGCCAGTTGTTCAGAAATTGCTCTCTTAGCAAACAATACAGTCGGATAAGTAAATTCTTGGTATGGGTCAGGGTCATTAAAAGGTGTAACAGTCGGCTCCAATTCCTTATACTTATCCACCAGAAATTGTAAATCCGCGTTTTTGTCCAAGGCAGTTCGTGGCAAACCCAACTTTTTAGCTAAATTGGCAATTTTATCTGCCCGTTCTTCGGTTTTAGTTTTCTTAAATTTACGGTAGCGGTGTAAGGGAATAGGACCGTCAACTGGGTAAAATGGTCCGTAGCGACGGTCTTCTTTCTCTACGTACAGTTCGTTGTCAAACAAACCCCACCATAGCACGACAGTTTCTCCTGCCAAGTCAGGTTCTACCTCATAAGCCACACCCTCTACCGATACCCTAGCATCCGTTCCCACTTTCCGGCGTTGTGGCTCGCGGGCAAAAGTACAGAATCGCTCCCAACTACACATCGAACGTAAGCCAGACTTAGGTATATTTCGCAACCAATCTTCCATCCGGGAATGCGGCTCTATGCGGTGTGGTTTGTCGTTGTAATGCAACAAATATTGGCGTAACCATAAGTTAGCTTCAATGTCGCTTTCCGGTTCGTGAAAGTGATACAGAGTCTCGTGGGCTTCTTTAACTGTCCGAAAAGGTCTTTCTACTTTGCCTTTGGAGCGGGCTGTTACCCGGCGACCATCTTTACCCGCAGGCATATGAGTAACAAGATTGATTCTCAGGCAATCCATCACATTTTGAAATACGTGGCTTTTCGCAATGGGTCCATTATCCGTATAAATCATCTCTGGAATCCCCTGAAAGGCAAACCCGTCGGTTGTTTTCGCTGTCATCGCATTAAATAAGAACCGTAATGCAGCTTCTACATCCTCCCCATAAACACAGTGGTATTCTTGATAACATAAACCACTACGGTCATCAACAATACTATAAAGCATCAGTAATGGATTACCTCTGCCTGGTTCTACCCATGATGGCTGTTTTACGTGTTTTAAATCAGATGGGCTGAGGTCGAAATGCCAACATTCGTTGCTGTACTCCGCTTGAAAACGCACCGCAGGCGGTTGCCTGGTCATGCGTTCTTGATCATACCCCCAGGTTTTTAAGTAATAATTGACAGTGCTTCTAGTTAACGCACCTTTATCTGGTTGGACAAAACCATCGGGTGTTTCCATGCCAAAGTTCTCCAACAGTTCAATCGCCCGCACTGTGGAGATATGTCGCCCTTTTTTGTTACTAGTACGGATTTTCATGGCCGCGATGACCTCGCAGTAACGTTCCATTTCCGCAAGTGAAAGTTTTCTGGGAGTCCCGCTATCTGAGCGATTTATGGATTTGGGGCGTGATGAGTTACGCAAGGCGCGATATAGTGTATCTGTTGACACTCCATATAATGCTGCTGTCTCTTCGATGAGAATTCGCCGTTCTTGACAACGGCTGGGCAATCCGTCGAGGCGGTGGCGTAAATTAATAAGTGCCTCTACAGGGATTTGCTTATGTACCATGTTCAGTTTTTATCTCTGCAATATAGTTGTAGAGCGTTGGTTTGGAAATTCCCATCAACTTACATATTTCAATAATTGTGTATTGTTTTTCGGTATAAAGTCTTACTGCTAATTGACGTTTAGTTGGATCTAGGGCTTTTGGTCTACCTCCCCTATGACCACGCCCTCGCGCTGCTACAAGTCCAGCCGTCGTGCGTTCCCGGATGAGGTGGCGTTCAAATTCAGCCAATGCAGCGAATAAATGGAAAATCAATCTACCACTGTTATTCGTGGTGGTGATGGATTCTTGCAAGCTCGAAAGCCCAATTCCTCGCTTATCTAAGGTTTCCATCATTTCAATCAAATCTTTGAGGGACCTTCCTAAGCGGTCTAGCCGCCATACCACCAGAACATCACCAGTCCGTGCTACTTCCAATGCTAAGGAGAGTCCAGGTCGTTCTGCTTTGGCACCGCTTGTGCGGTCGGAGTAAATTTTCTCGCAACCAGCAAGCTGCAAAGCATCCATTTGCAGGTTCAGATTTTGGTCATCTGTTGAAATTCGGGCATAGCCTATCAACATACTTTGAACCCCAACAAGTAAATAAACTCGTTACCTCACAGTATATGTTGCCTTTGATATAATTACCGAGTTTCTTTACTAAACTTGATTCTGGTTCTGGTTCGGCTTGATGGTAATAATCGGGGTTAAAAAAACGGTCGTTTCTTTTACTCTCAGTTGCAATTAATCCTGGCTGAAGTTCAAATAGTGGCGTTGAGCAGTTGGAGCGTTTTTTGAGTAAACTGCTCAATAACGATTTAATAGGAGTTTCGGTCAGTTGCAAATAATCCTGGTTGAAACGGATGATTGCAGGTTGGTTGCATTTAATCCTGGTTCAGTTGCAATTAATTCTGGCTCAAGTGTAATTATAGTTGCATTTAATCCTGGTTTGAAAATCCCTTGATTGCAGGTTTGACCGATTAGTATTGCAGGTCGCTACATCTATCATCACTATTGATGCCATGGGGACTCAAACAGAAATTGCTAAAAAGATTATTGATAAAAAAGCCGATTATGTTTTAGCACTCAAGGCAAACCACCCGACTCTCCACAATCAGGTAAAACAATGGTTTGAAGCAGCATCTGCACTCTCTTTTCAAGGCATTGATGTTAGTTATGACCACCGCATTGAAAAAGGACATCACCGCACGGAAATCCGTCAAGTTTGGTCTGTTCCTATTTCGGCTCTGGGTGAACTTTATCAACCCAAAATCTGGGCTGGACTTCAAAGTGTTGTCATGGTTGTCCGGGAGCGTCGTCTTTGGAATCAAACCACTAGAGAGGTTCACTTTTATCTCTCTTCTTTACCCAGTGATGCTCAACTTTTAGGTCGGGCTATCCGTAAACACTGGGGGATTGAAAACCAAGCTCACTGGATTCTTGATTGTACTTTTGCTGAGGATTCTTGTCGTATTCGCTCTTGGAACAGCCCCCGCAATTTTGCTCTTTTACGACGCATTGCTCTCAATGCTCTCAATCGTGAACACACTTACAAGCGTAGTCTTCGACAAAAAATGAAGCGTACTTCTATGGATAATAACTATATGATTCAAGTTCTCAGTTGTTGTTTTCTTGACTCTACTTTAGATTCCTCTCAACCCTTCTGTCAAGCCTAATTGAGATGCTCTTACCCTGCCTACTGAAAGTCGCCCTAATAACCCTATTAAACGTGAGTTTTATTCACTAGAAAATTACTGTATTCGTAAAATGAAGGAGGATAGTTAGGGTTGCTTCGACCTTTAAAATGATGTTTTGCAGATGTTCCTTTGAGTTCTAAAAAGCGGCTAAATGAATACATAAATTGCTGGTAAGGTCGGTTGAGTTTGCCACCCTCGAACCGTTCCATAAACCAGTTTTTAAAGTCGGGGGAAAGGAGGAATTGATAGATATTTTCTTGATTGATTTTGGTACTCATGACCTTGGTAAACATAACAATACTGTTATTATACCACTAGCATACTACACTGTAGCACTTATAGTACATCAAGATTTGCGGGGTTTCTTAGTTACTCAGTATTATATTAAATATCACTATAATACTAGACTTTTGGCAATTTTAAGCTTTTTTGAGGTAGCAAAAAGTACATACTACACTTGTGGCATAGTATATTACAAAAAAGTGGATACAAGGCTGAAACTCTTATGATATAAGGCTTTTCAAGGAATAATGCAGGTTAAGTCAAAACGCTTTATGGCTTCAGTATTGACAATTGAAACCTATATTTTACAGGTGTTTTAGCTGTTTGCATACACAAAAATTAGTGATACACTGAAAAAGTAAACGCAGAAAAAAAAGAGGATCTAAAAAATCGTTTTACCTGTGCGAGTAGTACCACCTACTCGATAACACGACTCCTAGACCGCTCACTACTTTACATTTTATATTTAAATTCTTATTAAATATAATAGTAGTGTAGCACACGAAATAGGAATACTACAAGCGAAATTTTTTTAGATCATCTTTTTTCCTGCAACTTTCAAAAATACAGGAGATTAAAAGATGGTAGCCAGTTTTGAAAAATCTACAAAAAGTAACCCTTTCATTGGTCGTCCCAGAAGTGGGAAAACTATTCGAGAAACAGTATATATCCCTAACCCTGCTGATTGGGGTGTGGTCGAGTCAGGGGATGGGGTAACAGCACCTATTACCGAGCCTACGACCGTTCTGGAAAATGATCCATTAAAAACTGTTACAAAAGACAAACCCTGCAAAATTTGTAATGGGGAGGATAAATGCGCTATATCAGATAGTGGTAATACGCTTTTATGCGGGAGGAGTACCGCTAAAATAGGGGATATCGTTAATGGTTATCGCTGCAAGTCAACATCTAACAAGAGCAGCCATTGTTCACATACTTTTGTAAAGGTTAATAAATCTTCCCAAACTACGGTTAAACAATCCCCTAAACCTACTAAACCAGCTATGAGTAGGGAAGATAGGGATTTGTGGAATAGAAAGATTATTTCTACCTTAAATCTCAGTGAGAGCGATCGCACTCACCTAAAAAATGTTAGGGGACTAACGGATCAACAGATAGATAATTGGGGTTTTCGGTCGGTTATGCCTAACCAGAGGTTAGTGGGGAATGATTGGCCTGATAATTTACCTGGATATCGCCACGATAAAAAAAACCTAGCTATACGTGGCGCGGGTATCCTGTCCCCTATTAAACAACTTGATCAGGTAATAGCTTTTAAGGTGCGACTGACAGAGAAAAAAAATGATCAAAGATATACCTGTGTATCTAGTCCAAAATACACGCAGTACCATATTGATGGTGAGCAGCCGTTAGCAGTTTTAGTCAGTGATAACAATAGATTTGATCATGGCTTTTTTGTTACTGAGGGGAATGAACTAAAACCAGTAATTGTTCACCTAAAATATAATCTCCCAGTGTTAGGCGGAGGGAGATACTGGCATTCTTCAGAAAATCATGCTGCTAAGTTTCTGCCACTGGTTAGGGAAAAATCAACAATCATTAATCTTGCTGTTGACGCAGGAGACATTTTGAATAGCGGCGGGATACCCCTTAAATGGGTTAGGGAGTATAAATTTTTTGAGAGTCAAGGTTTTTCGACTAGATTTTGTTGGTGGAATCAAGTCAGCAAGGAGGCAGATGATATTGATGAGTTACCTGATTTATCTAGTGTTGAGTTTATTAATCTTGATCAATTCAAAGAACTGGTAAGGGAACATAACCCGGAGGCTTATCAAAAAATTGTTGATGATGATAAACCGCTATTAACCCTAGCAGTTGACAATACCCTAGATAAGCCTAAAAAAGTCAAATCAACGCCGCCAGTTAATACAGAAGATGATCAAATAGAAGTGCTGTATACCACTGTGGAAAATGCCGTTAAGAACTCTATTTTTCAAGATGATTGGGTTACTAATAATGGCAGTTTTTATAATTACACAGGACAAGGGTACTGGCAACGAAAAACCGAAGATGATGTAAGGCATACTATATCACTAACACTTGAAAAGTGCTTTGCCTGGAAAAAAGTAGCGGAGGACGAATACCAAAAAGACTTTAGGTTTGTGACTAAACCTAAAATAGATAGTACCTATGGTGTATTAAAGGCTCATAACCACAATGAAAATACAGGACTTAATAACAGGTTTTTTAGATGTTTTAATAATTGTGTTTTGGATTTGAGGTCGGGGGAATTATTAGATCATCAAAAGGATCTATTACTAACTTCAAAGCTAGATGTTGACTATAACCCCGGATCGGATTGTCCTGAAGTGCTTAAACAATTTATTTGTAAGGCGTATGGTGAGAATAAATTGGATATTATCAGGGCTGTTTTGGCTACTTTTTTAAACCCATCTGCACCTTATGGGATTTTCCTATATGTAGTTGGGAAGTCGGGATCTGGGAAGGGAACACTATTAAGGTTTATTAGTTCTTTATTCCATAACAAAATGTCGCTGAAAAATTTTTCTATTATCTCCAATCCTGATAAGCTGCACCAATTCTTGAGGGATTGTGACATTTGCCTATTCCCTGATGTTAGCAGCGATTTTAGTGGGGAATTAGAAACTTTTTATGAGTTGGTTGATAATGGCGAGTCAGGGGCGCGACGGTTGTATTCAGATGACGGTTATCAGAAAAAATTTAATACTAGATTTGCCGTTGGATCGGTGAACCCGATCCGAGTGGAGAACGCCCAAGGTGGCTGGGCGCGGCGGGCGTTGATCTTGAAAACTAACCCCCTAAACCAAAAAGACAAAGATTATTACCTAGAGCAAAAATTAGCTGATTGTAAGGCGGAGGCTATTAGCTGGGCTATGGGTTTGGATGCGAAGGAACGAGATCGCATTATTCATGAGTACATGAATTTTGACAAGGATCTTCAAAATATTAAGTTCGAGCATGAGATCACCTCTGACAGTATCAAGGGCTTTATTGATAGCTGCTTACGTCCTACTGATACTGAAAATCCCATCAGCACCAATACGATGTACTTCTATTACAAAGCTTATTGCTACCAGTTTGGGTATAGGGCGATGAGTGCCAATACCTTCAAAATCAGAATGAAGGGTGCTGTTGATGAGTTTTTCTTTAAAAACTCTAAACAGCAGCGAGTAAAAGGATCAAATCAACGGTTTAGGACGGAGGCTGCTTTTGTTCACCTAACTCCTGTGAAGGTGAATATACAGGATCAAGGGCGTTATAGTCCTCACAATTTTGAGGATTGTACTTTTGTGTCTACTTCTGATGGCGGTTATAGGGTTAATCCAAAATTCTGTATTAATGGTGGTTTAGAAGCTATTTATACCTTTATGGAGGAAAAAACACTTAAAATCAAGTTTGAGGAGGATTTTGTCACAGTTGTCACAACAGCAGCATCAGCCGAAAATGTTGCGAGTGTGACAGCCGAAAAGCTTGCTATGACTGAATTACAGGACTTGTCACAGTTGTCACAGTTGTCACAGGGCAAAATATTGCTTAGTGAGAAATTTGAAAATTCTCACAATGATCATTCATCTAGCGATCCAATAAATAATGATCATATATATAGAGTTAAAAAATCGCCCTGTGACAAGCGTGACAACTGTGACAAACCCTCAAACCTTTATATAGATAGTCTTTCGGCTGTCACACCTGTTGCTGATGGTGGTGTTGCTGCTGTTGTGACAACTGTGACAAATTTAGAAAATAGTACAAATATACCTAACGCCCCTACTGCACCTCCATCTATAAAGATGCAATTGGGAGATTTTAAAGTAGGCGATCGCATCCAGTTAGAACCGCAGTCCATACCGGACTACAATAAAATATCCCCCATCATCGCTGATGTTGTAATGGTGTATGAAGGTGTTGATGGTTGGGAGGTTGTGTTTTACGAATATGAACGATGGAATAAGCAGGATCAGAAGTATGAACCCATTGGTGGTGAATTTGGTCGCGGATCTGTGTTGTCAGGATGGGTTAAGACGTTAGCCCCTGCCACGAACTAAGGATAGATTTTGTTTTTATCCTCAAGACAGTTTCCATCCCTCCAGTCGTGGGATTAAAAGTAGTGGGAAAGTGTATAAAAAGTATGTTCTGGCGTTCAGCATTAGGACAAAAGTAGGGCAAAATTGGTACAATGCTACATAAATTTTTTGTAGTGTGTACTGATATTACCCTTGTATTTACTTGAATAAATAACTATTATAGATACAGCAAAAGCGATCGCCTTGTTCATGAAGTGGCTTGACAAGGTGGAGAGCATAGCTATCTGACTGTGAAGAATAACTTCAATGCTGCTAAAGTCCCCATCTTTGGTTTTTTGGGCTTGTTCCAACACTGAATCAGCGATCGCTTTGATGCTTGAGGCATCCAGTTGACTTTTGCCAACTTTAGCCATGACTTGAGCTTGAGCAAATCCTGGTGTAGCAAAGTGTTGTAAATGAGATTTATCCTCGCTGACATTGACACCTGATTTTTTTAGTTTGGTGACTGAATCACGTTTTTGTTCATCTGCCATGAGTTTTTTAAGCGAATCTTTTAACTATTCGCCGTAAGTCCCCCACTGAATTTGGTACTCCAAATCAGTGGTGGGATATAAGGCGGGAAAAACCGAAATCGTTCTCAACTAATACGAGGTGTAAGCTGTGAGCGAAGCCGAACTGTTGAGGTTTTTTGTAAATATTATCTATGAGATGGATGAAGAATTCCCAAAATTTCGTGATAAAGTTGTAGAATCTTGACCACCAATGCCGTAAGCGAAAACCAAGCTAGTAGGTAAGTGTCACAAGAGAAAGATTTGGGTCTTGGGAATCAGGACTTCTGCCCTTGGAGGGAATGTCAGACCAATAGAACTACAAAGTTATAGAGGCTGTTCCCGATGAATTGGGAAGCCCACACTGTACCGAAGGTCAGTGTGTGGTAGTTCACTCAATCTATATCAGTCTTAACATCATTATTTAGTCCTAATTCAGCCAGTGCAACTTTAGTTTCTTCAATCTTTTGGGTAGCTATTTCTCCCTCTACTAAAACCTCCACTTTTAATGTTAATTTCAAATCCTTGATAGTTGCAAATTTAGATAAAACTTTCGTGTAAAAATTCATCCATTTTTGCGGTGTAATTACACCACTCCACTTTAATAATTTTGGTAATGCAACTGGGGTTATAATCTCCGGTTCATCTTGTAATTTTTTCGTATTACTATCATAGGGTGCAGCTTTCTCTCCCACAGTATTTGGAATCGGTGTAGAACCACTTTTATTATTATCTGGGTTGTCAGTAGTAGTTCCCCCAGTTTCTGGTGGTATTGATGGCTTTTCAGGAATAGAAATATTTGCAGCTAAAGCTGTTTGATAAGCCTCTGCTGTTTCTTTAGTAATGATGAACATATCCTCAGAAATTTCTACATCTCTAACGGAAAGATTACATTGAAAATAGAAGGGTTGATAGCCATTATTACTTTTACCAACATAAGCTAAAGTTCCATCTTTGACACCGCGAGATATAGCATCTTTGACAGCATCACTATTCAACAGTCTGGGAAACAGTGGTGAAGCAAAAAAGGTATCGCGGACAGCTTTGGTACTCCATTCTGTAAATGCTGGTGGCCAATTTCTACTTAAAAAGCGAGGGTTAATAGTATCAATAACGTCATCACTTTGGCGTAAACGGTTGATAATTAAATTCACTAATTTATCTGCCTGAGTAGAGTTTACTTGACCAAAATCTATGACACGGATTTTGTTATCTTTCCCTAATAAAGCTACAAATTTATAAGCATTCCAGACGCTTTCTTTTAAATTAGATTCACATTTTTTCAGATTTTCTCCTAACTGACGTTTTTGGTTTTCATCTAATCTTTCTTTTTCCTCATCGTTAATATCTTCCCATGCTAAAACTTTTCTCGCTTCTTCTCTTAACCTGGCATCGGTATCAGCAATTGCCCAAATTATTCCACTTTTAAATGTGCGGTTGGATGTACCACATTCTTTAGTCATGGACTCAATCATTTTTAGAGTCTGACTATCTTGCATAGAATGTTCTGGTGATAATATTGCTAAATTCAAAACAGGCTGATTAGTAATTTTACTGGATACTTCTGGAAATTCAATTAATTGAATTCCTGGATGAGAAGTAAAAACTTTTTGAATTTCGGCTTTGACTCTTTCTGTAATCCTTTCTGATTGAATATTGGCGCGACGGTCTGCTAAAATTTTATTTAAGTTGGGTGACAGACTAAAACGATATTTATTTTTTTCTATTGATAAATAATAGCAATCTGTTGCCAATGTCTCTAAAACTGTTTCTACATTACCAATATCTAAAGATGGTTCTGCTACTGCTAACCGAATTTCTGGGATAGTAGATTCGGTACGGAGAATACCACCGTTAGATTCAAAGAATATGGTGGTTGTGACTTTGCGGTGCAGTCGTGCTTTTTTAATTTGGTCGTCAGCTACCATATCCAAACGGACTGCATGGGAATCTTTTTTACCACAAATATCTGTTGTGACTGCACCTTCTAATCTATCTTCGCCTAATTGTCCAAAAACAGCAGCGCGAAATTGTGGGTCATCTAGGGGTGCTGTTCCTAAAGTAATTAAAGGGTCACGGTGTGCGCCTTGGTATCCTTCTTTATAGGCATGAGAAACCCACAAAGCTAATAAACGCAATACTCCCCTGGTGCGTTGAAAGCGGGGTAACACTTGCCATTTGCGCTCAAATACTGATAATACTGAGGGATGGAAAGGATAGGTAGCATAAAAGGCTTCACGGGGATTATCCAGGGGAAACCAACTAGGTAGTTGTTGACGATGATCTAGTACCCAGTCAGCGTATTCGTTGCAAGTGGCGATCGCATCTTTTGGTAATATAATCCTACCATCCGCACTCACAGCCCCAGCATCCCATTCAAATAGTCTTCTTCTAATAATTTCTGAAGTTTCCGCTTCTGCTGACATCATGATAGGTTTACCCACCCTATCCAGCATTTTCTTAAACCGTTGTTCATCCCCTTCATCGGCGGAAGTGTATTCTAATTCTGAAGCGGGAACGGAAACT
>NZ_PGEM01000189.1:0-447 GCF_002934005.1 Cuspidothrix issatschenkoi CHARLIE-1
TTCATAATGGCGATCGCGGGCAATTGCCGCAGCCATTTCTAATAATGCGGGTGCGGTTTCTGGGTTAGCAATAGTAACTAATAATCTACCTCTCCCAATACTAGGAGAACGAGTTTGATAAACTAAATAAGAAGGTTCTGCTTGGGGACCTGTCACCCCATTTTCTCCATTGAGATGATCTGCTTCAGCGCGAATTATATCGGCACGGGTAATAATGCCAATTAATTTTTGTCCATCTACCACAGGTAAACGGCTAATTTGATATCTATCTAATAAATAGAGGACATGACTTAATCTATCTGCTGGTGATACTGTCACCGGTTTAGGTGTCATAACCTCTTTTAAAAAAATCTCATTTGGTAAGATATGATTACGAATTTTTTGTAAATCTGTTTGGGAAATCAATCCCACTAATTTATTATTTTCAACCACAGGAAAGCCGCGATG
>NZ_PGEM01000189.1:498-1099 GCF_002934005.1 Cuspidothrix issatschenkoi CHARLIE-1
ATGCCATTTAATTTTAAAAGTTTGTCATAAAGTGAACCAGGAAAAATATTCTCAGATACAAGATAAGATGTCACAGATACCACCATTAATGGTAAAACTAAATTAAAATCTGTAGTCATTTCAAAAACAATCACAATTGCAGTGATAGGAACTTTGGAAACAGCGCTAAAAAATCCCCCCATTCCGGCTAAGGCGTAGGTAGTCGGTGAACCAATTCCAAATATTTGCAATTCACAAACACCAATAATATGTCCTAAACAAGAACCTAAAATTAAACTGGGTGCAAATAATCCCCCAGGTGCGCCTGAACCAAAGGCAATTAAGGTTAAGACAAATTGGGCAATAAACACAATTGCTGCTAACGGTATATTCGGTTCACTGGCAATTAAAAACTCCCGCAAACCTGTATTATCCCGAAAATATTCTGGTAGCAAAGACATAATTAAACCAGAAGCTAAACCAGCTAAAGCTACCTGCAAAGGTAAACTAATATGTAAACGGCGATAAGCTTGAATACTAAATATTAATCCCCGACTAAATAAAGCCGCCAATAAACCCGCAAGAACTCCTAAAATTAATAAAACGGGAATTTCTAATAGGG
>NZ_PGEM01000190.1 GCF_002934005.1 Cuspidothrix issatschenkoi CHARLIE-1
ACCAATTTTCGTTGTGTGACAGTTTAAGGTGCGGAAGGTAGGCTAGATGCCCATATTACAGAAAATATAACTTGAGGGTGAACCAACTAAATGTGGGTAATTGTTAATAATTGTTAGCTTTTAGTTTACTGTTGATTAACCTTCCCTATGGAAACAACTTTTTTACCAACTCTTATAGTATTGCGAATCATCTCGTGTAATCTTGTTACGACTTCTTCGGGTAAACCGATCTCCTGCAGCCACAAGTATAAATCACTACTCGAAGTTGATTCTGCTTCTGCATTCCAAAGGGTTATTTTTAACTTGGCCTGTCCTGTAGTTATTTTTCGAGTTTCCATAAGTATTTTTTTTAAATAAGTGTCTTAATTTTTCTAAAAATGTTTACACATTCTAGCTATAAGCCGCAACCGTATAAATACTTTTTTTTTACAGTTTTAAACTACAGATAAACAGGAATTTCAACTTAATATTATGTTGTTTCAGGAGATTTGATTTTATGGACTTAAAAAAGATTAAAACAGAACAGGAATTAATTTAACCACAGGTTGATTATCTTGCATGATGATAATTTCATCACTATTAAGTGGTGCTTCAATTAAATCAGACAAGTGTTGAGATGCTTTATTAACAGTAATTTGTTGCATAATTACCACCTTTAGCCTTTTGTATGTGCTACTCAACCGACAATTATACTCTGTACTAAAAACTAAAAAAGAGAGATAGAAAACTCTATCTCTCACCAGGGTATAAATAAGCTTAATTAAACCAAATCAGATTTTAGTATCTGCTGGGTTTGTGAACGATGAAGCTAAGAACTTGACACTGCTTAATGTTGTCAAAACCAACAACACGGATGTAGCAGTTACCATACTGAGAACGGCAACCTTGAACTTCGCCTAATACTTCTTGAGTAGACTTAGCTCCGAACAAAGGTAACTTCCACATTGTCCAGTAAAGTTCTGTAGGTTCAGAAGTTTCATTGAACTCAATTGCGGGGATGTAGCCTTGGTTCAAAATGTATTGAACTTGCTTGGCAATTTGCGCGTCAGACAGAGGGGGAAGATAAGAAAGGGTTTCGTAACGACGCTCTTTTGGTAAAGTTTGCATAGCTTTTGATAAGTGGGGGAGATTTTTTATTACTTGGTTGACTGACCGGGAATTTTAGATTTTAGATTTTAGATTAAAAAAATTTGCTACAAGTCCCCGTCCTGAAGGAGGGAAAAATCGTAAATCCCAAATCTAAAACTTTCAAGCTTCTACACTTTAGGATGGAGATCGAGTCAATCCAAAATCCAAAATCGTAAATCCAAAATTGAATGACTAATTAGATAAATTATCTAAATTAGGATCAGATATTGTTTGCCTTTCAGTTTTTGGGCTGGTACTTGATAAATTTAGTTGCGTGATGCGTTCGAGATGCTGGCGATGCTGTTCCATATTGGCTTGCTGAATCCCAGTTATGACCATTTCTGGTAAAAACTCTGCCACTTCCGCAGCTATGTATTTCCTGACAGTCATAATCCGCAAAGCCAAATCCGACTTCTCTAGAAACAGTTCCTCAATATAAGCTTCTCCGTCTTGGATTTTTCCAGCCGAGAAGTTTTGCAACCAATGTGCTAGAGGAGGATTTGTTTCGCCTAGCTGTGCCAATACAGTCCTTAGAGCCTGATAAGTCAGGTAGCTTTGGAGAGTTTTGGCTGTGTCTTTCGCAATTTGCTTTAAATCCATGATTGACCCAGCCCTCTAGATTGTTAGATTTTGGATTGTTTATGAATCCAAAATCGCAAATCTTAAATCATCAGACGGTATCCATTGCTTCAAACTCGAACTTAATTTCTTTCCATAGTTCGCAAGCAACAGCCAACTCAGGAGACCACTTAGCAGCTTCGCGGATAATATCGTTACCTTCACGAGCCATGTTACGTCCTTCGTTACGAGCTTGGATACAAGCTTCCAAAGCTACGCGGTTAGCTGTAGCACCAGGAGCATTACCCCAAGGGTGTCCTAAAGTACCACCACCGAATTGTAATACGGAGTCATCACCGAAGATTTCCACCAATGCGGGCATATGCCATACGTGGATACCACCGGAAGCAACTGCCATTACACCAGGTAGAGAAGCCCAGTCTTGGGTAAAGTAAATACCACGAGACTTGTCTTGCTCAACGTAGTTTTCACGCAATAGGTCAACGAAGCCCATAGTGATACCGCGTTCACCTTCCAACTTACCAACAACTGTACCGGTGTGGATGTGATCACCACCAGATAAGCGGAGAGCTTTAGCCAATACGCGGAAGTGGATACCGTGGTTTTTCTGACGGTCAATTACAGCGTGCATAGCACGGTGAATATGCAACAGAATACCATTGTCACGACACCAACGAGCCAAGGTGGTGTTAGCGGTGAAACCTGCGGTCAGGTAGTCGTGCATGATGATGGGCTGTTTGAGTTCTTTAGCGTACTCAGCCCGTTTGATCATCTCTTCGCAGGTGGGGGCGGTAACGTTGAGGTAGTGACCTTTGATTTCGCCGGTTTCTGCTTGTGCTTTGTTGATAGCTTCAGCTACGAACAAGAAGCGATCACGCCATCTTTGGAAGGGAGCAGAGTTGATGTTTTCGTCGTCTTTGGTGAAGTCTAAACCACCACGTAAACATTCGTAAACTGCACGTCCGTAGTTCTTAGCGGAAAGACCTAATTTAGGCTTAATTGTACAACCCAACAGAGGACGACCATACTTGTTCAATTTGTCGCGCTCAACTTGGATACCGTGAGGAGGTCCTTGGAAAGTCTTGATGTAAGCTACAGGGAAACGAATGTCTTCCAAACGCAAAGCCCGTAAAGCTTTGAAACCAAATACGTTACCTACGATGGAGGTTAATACGTTGGTGATAGAACCTTCTTCAAACAAGTCTAAAGGATAAGCAACGTAACAGATGTATTGGTTGTCTTCACCAGGGACTGGTTCGATGTCATAACAACGACCTTTGTAGCGATCTAGATCGGTGAGCAAGTCTGTCCATACTGTTGTCCATGTACCAGTAGAAGACTCAGCAGCTACAGCCGCACCAGCTTCTTCAGGAGGAACTCCGGGTTGGGGGGTCATCCGGAAAGCTGCTAATAAATCTGTATCTTTAGGTGTGTAATCAGGTGTGTAATAAGTTAGTCTGTAATCTTTAACCCCAGCTTGATACCCAGACTTAGCCTGAGTCTTAGTTTGCGCGTAAGACATATTTTCCTTCCAAGAAGTCTTTCTTTTTACTATCAAATCACGTTATGTGCAACTTTTTCTCATTGCTACTCTTTCTTGATTCTTAATGAGATTATAAGTTTTCCTTATATTTAGGGGCGATACGGCTCTATGCTGGCAGTATTAATTCTGCAGGAGTTAGGTTGCAGTGATAATTGCCGCAACCAATTTCTTACCATATTTTCAGACGTACTGTATTAGACGCTGTTATTTTTCGTCCCAGGAATACAAAATCTTTTCATCTTGAGTTTCCATACCTGACTAAACTGGCTTTATGAGCCGTCTGGGAAGTTTGGACTAAAAGCTACATTCCAGTTATCAAGCTGGTTTGTGGCTATTCTCTTTTTTTCCTGATGTCTTGACCTCAAACGGGTAAAGATTGATCATGAAGGCAATTTGGATCTGAGACAGATTTAGTCATGGGATGAGCAAGAAAAGAAGAAGTTGCACATCACAGAATTTGTAGCTTACCCCACAATATATCAATAATTCAATAAGTTATTTTGCGAATTTTCCGAATTAATTTATTTAAATTTGTTATTACATAAAAATTTAACATTTTGTTAAAAATACTTTACAAGTATGTATATCTAGGTGTAATGCGGCTACAACCCACATTCCGCACCC
>NZ_PGEM01000191.1 GCF_002934005.1 Cuspidothrix issatschenkoi CHARLIE-1
AAGTTGCATTAAAAGGAACATGGTGTGAGAAAGTGAAGCTTGGTAACAAAAATAAAAGAAAAAAATGAATTGATAACCAAATAAGAAATAATTGATGACAACAGAAATATTAGAGGAAACTGTTGTGAAATTAAAACCTCAAGACATAGAAATTCAGAACATAGACCATCTAGGGATAGTAGCAGGAATAATAGACGCGATAGGAATAGTAGAAATAATAAATGAATTAATAGGAGTCGAAAAAGGCGAAAAAGTAAATGCAGGTCAAGTAGTAAAAGCCATGATAATAAACGGGTTAGGATTTGTCTCCAAACCGTTATATATGTTTCCCGAATATTTTGAAACAATCGCTTGTGAACATCTAATAGGAACAGGAGTAAAACCAGAATATCTCAACGACGATAAGCTGGGAAGAGTCATGGATAAACTATTTATAAAAGGATTGGATACAATATTTTTTATCATCGCATTAAAAGCAGCACAAAAATTTGGAGTATCACTATCAACATCACACCTAGACTCATCATCAATGCACGTGCATGGTCAATATAACACCAGCTTACCAGAAGTAATATTTGAGAGTCAAAAAGTAGGAGATAACCAAGAATTAGAAGAAATAGCAGTAAAATCACCAAAAGAAATAACCATCACCTACGGTTATTCCCGTGACCACAGACCAGACTTAAAACAGTTCATTATAGAAATGATATGTACAGGAGATGGAGACATACCAATATTTTTAAAACTAGCATCGGGAAACCAAGCAGATTCATCATGCTTTGGTCAAATAGCAGTAGAATATCAAAAACAATTAGAAGTTAATAGTCTCATAGTAGCAGACTCAGCTTTATATACAGAATCAAACCTGAAAATGATGTCAGAATTAGACTGGTTATGCCGAGTACCATTAAGCATAAAAGCAGCAAAATCATTAATATCAACAATCCGAGAATCAGAATTTATTGATAGTAAAATACCAGGATATAAATTAGTATCAAAAACCGAAAAATATGCAGGAATAGAACAAAGATGGTTAGTAGTGCAAAGTCAAGAAAGAAGAGAATCAGACCTGCGTAAGCTCACCCAAAAAATTACCAAAGCCGAATCAAAAGCTGTGCAAGAATTGAAAAAATTATCACAAGAAGAATTTGCTTGTGAAGCAGATGCTATCAAGGCATTATCAAAATTATCAAAACAGTTCAAATATCACCAAATTAACGAAATTTTGGTTACTCAAGTCAAATCTAAGACTAAAGATTCTCCACAAGAAATATCTTACCAAATATCAGCTACAGTTTCCGAAGATGAAAGTAAGATTAATACAGAATTGCTGAGTGCAGGGCGGTTTATTATTGCCACCAATGTTTTAGATTCAAAGGAACTTAGTGATGATTCTATGCTCAGTGAATATAAAGCCCAGCAGTCATGTGAAAGAGGGTTTGGTTTTCTCAAAGACCCATTATTTTTTGCCGACAGTATTTTCCTCAAAAGTCCTGAAAGAATAGAGTCTTTGGGAATGATTATGGGTTTATGTCTACTGGTTTATACTTTGGCTCAACGTCAAATTAGAAATGCTCTAAAAGAGTCTAAATCAACAATTAAAAATCAATTAGGCAAAGCAACTAACCGCCCTACTTTGCGCTGGATTTTTCAATGTTTCCAGTGTATTCATTTAGTTGAATATAACAATGAACAACACGTCTCTAATTGGACTCCAGATAGGGATTTTATCCTGAATCTTTTACCAGATGATTGTCTTCATTACTATCAATTAGCCACTTAATTCTTCTCTAAATTAAATTAATTTAATTAATATTAGATTTAGGAGCTAATATTTTTGATTTATAGCTCTATTTTACTATGTCTATAATTTTGTTTTTTACTTCAATTTATTAGTCTAACTTATACGCTCTATCTTGAATATGTTCATTTATTTATCTATTGACTCTTCTGGTTGGTGTTCATTCTTATTGCTCCTTATTGAGAATGGGTTTTGATCCCATTTTTGGTGTTTTTCTTTTTCGACAATATATTTTTTCGCTAATATGTGATTTTTTAGCCTCAGTTCTCTTTCTTATTTCCGTAATTTCCCTGTGTGACAGCTAAGGGTGCGGAATGTGGGTTTGAGCTGCTTTTAATGCGATGATAAAAAATATTGTATCCAATCCTTTTATAAATAGTTTATCCATGACTCTTCCCAGCTTATCGTCGTTGAGATATTCTGGTTTTACTCCTGTTCCTATTAGATGTTCACAAGCGATTGTTTCAAAATATTCGGGAAACATATATAACGGTTTGGAGACAAATCCTAACCCGTTTATTATCATGGCTTTTACTACTTGACCTGCATTTACTTTTTCGCCTTTTTC
>NZ_PGEM01000192.1 GCF_002934005.1 Cuspidothrix issatschenkoi CHARLIE-1
AACTTTTTGGTTTACTGCTAGATAAGCATGAACAGCACGCAACCCAGCCCTATCTCCAAAAAATCCACTCAGAGAAATCACACCATTAATTAATAACAGTATCAACACCACTGAACCTGTCCAAAAATGAGGACTTTCCAACAAAGGTTTTTTCTGCATCACCAGCGACAAAATCCCACCAGTATATCCCCCCGCCAAAAATACAAACAACCAAGGAGCTAATTGACGATGAGCATTACGGCTTTGAGTTGCCGCCTCCTTATCCTTACCCTCCAGCAACTTACCACGCCAACCCGTCACACCCACAAAAGTTCCCACCACAAAAATCACAATCCCCATCATCGCTGGATGTCCCCAATGCACAATCACTTCAGGAACACCCAAAGAACGAAACCAGGCTGCAATGGGTTCTAACAGTTGACTCAATCTTTCTGCCATCTTCTCTACCAACGTAGCCAGTTGCGTAAGTCCTGTTAACCTATGGAAGACGTAAGTAGTTTAACCAATGATTAATAATACTAGAAATTTTTATGATCTCTATCTATGATCAACATAAAAAATTCATTTTCCGTCATTAAACCCTAATTATTAAGAAAATTTAAAAAAATCTCATTTCTTTTAAAGATTAAGTAATACTATCGGCAGTAGTCAATAAATTGACAATCAATCAAATACAAAAAAACTTGCCAATGCACAGAGATTTTAACATGAGCATAAAGTAAAAAGTTATCAAATAGACCATCTTAAATTTTGCTTACCCATAAAACACCAAAGAGAGCAAGATGGTATCAGCAGACAATTTTCTGTTGTTAAAAGATGTCTACAAGACTTGGAATTTATGTTTTTGTTTTTTGGCGTTGCTGATTTGCTAAATTCATACTTAGTTTCAGTAACGCCTGTTTTTTCAACTTTAAAAGAGAGTCAATCAAGCAATGATAGAGATCAATTTTGAACCTAAAGCCACTAAATACAGTGCTAAAAATGCCTACTTATTAGCGCAAGCTGCTAAACTTGCCTACAAACCATCGAAGGATGTAGAACATACCGTCAAGAATGGGTGGAAAATGCCCAATGTTCGCTTTATTGATAAAAACGAAACTCAATGCTTCGTTGCTGGAGATGATGAAAAGATTATTATTTCCTTTCGAGGCACAGAACCCAGCAAAATGCAAGATTTGATGAGTGATATAAAACTTAGATTCACAGCGCACCCGTTAGGGAAAGTCCATCGTGGATTTTTGGCAGCCATTGATTATGCCTGGGGTGATACCATCAAAACCATTCAAGAATTTCAAACTCAAGATCAAACAATCTGGTTTGCAGGTCATAGTCTGGGCGCTGCTTTAGCTACATTAGGTGTAGCTAAAATGTACGATCTTAATCAACCAGTACACGGTTTATATACCTTTGGACAACCCCGCACTGGAGATACCAAATTTGCGGAAAGATTCGATGCCAAATACAAACTATCCAGTTTCCGCTTTGTTCACAATAACGACATTGTGACCCGTGTTCCCCTCAGTGCCATGGGATATAAACACATAGGCTCATTTTTGTATCTTGATGCCGCCAAAAACCTCCACAAAGATATCCGTTGGTGGAATGAATTTAAAGATAGAGTTAAAGGCTCAATAGAAGATTTAGGAAAACCCGGTCTTGATAACATCAAAGATCATGACATGGATGCTTATATCAAAGGCATTGAGAAAAATCTGAATAAAAATCCTTTTGCATAGCATAACTCTTGCAAAAAAAGCAACAGCACCTAAAATTTTGTGCGTTACCAATTTAAACTGGTAACGCCAACTCCCATTTCTATCTTATAGCCACAGTATTCATCAGCAGTGGAAATCCCAGCTTTTCCCGTTGCTGAACATATAGATGAGCCACCTTTCTAGCCAAATGCCGAATCCTTGTAATATAACGAGTCCGTTCCGTCACAGAAATTACACCTCTGGCATCCAGCAAATTAAAAGCATGAGAACACTTAATTACATAGTCCAAACTCGGTAAAACCAGCCCTCGTTCCGTTAACTGAGTAGCTTCTTGCTCATATAAACCAAACAAAGTCAGCAACATCTCAGGATTCGACGCTTCAAAATTATAAGTACACTGCTCAATCTCACCCTGAAGATGTACATCCCCATAAGTAAGATCATCCGTCCACTGAATCTTAGTAATGGCCTCCACTTGCTGAAGGTACATCACCAACCGCTCTAAACCATAGGTAATCTCAATAGATACAGGACGGCAATCAATACCTCCACACTGCTGGAAATAAGTAAACTGGGTAATTTCCATTCCATCTAACCATACTTCCCAGCCAGTACCCCAAGCACCGACCGTTGCATCTTCCCAGTTATCCTCCACAAAACGAATATCATGATCTTCAGGACAAATCCCTAAAGCCCTTAAAGAATCAAGGTAAATCTCCTGAATATCATCCGGTGAAGGTTTAATCAACACTTGATATTGATAGTAATGCTGAAACCGGTTCGGATTTTCCCCATAACGTCCATCAGTCGGACGACGACAAGGCTCAACATAAGCCACAGACCAAGGCTCAGGACCCAAAGCCCTCAAAAAAGTATGGGGATTCTTAGTACCCGCCCCCTTCTCCATATCATAGGGCTGGGCAATCAAGCAACCACGATCTCCCCAAAACTGATGCAATATCGCTATTACTGACTGAAAATTCACTATCTACTTCTTCCTTAAGTCAACAATGTCTAACCCATTGTGGACTAAACCCAGCATTATGAGCAGGTTTCAACCAAATAAAAATCCACCCCAAAAAAAGATTGAAA
>NZ_PGEM01000193.1 GCF_002934005.1 Cuspidothrix issatschenkoi CHARLIE-1
CCGTGGTGATGATAAGAAACACAGACATATGTTGATCGAATTTGAAGAATTCGACCGACCAGATGAACAAGATCACGCCTATGATGAATATGAAAGTTTTCACAAAGAATAATAACATAAAAAAGATGTAGGGACTAGCTGAAGCTAGTCCCTTATTAAATCCATTAAAACCTAAAATCAAACCCCCGTTTTGACGATAGCAGCGTTTAAAACACTGCTATCTTACAAACCGACTGCAAGCAGTAACTGCGGACTACATTCTTCGAATTTCGTCCTTGTTCGCTTGCAAGGGGCTTGCCCCTTTGAACCCCAGTGAAAAGATAATGCATCTGCGCCTATGCCATGCTAAAGCATAACAAGGGGCTCCCCACCGTAAAGGGTTCGCTTCGCTCACCGACTTCGTCGGCTTCGCCCTTGACGGCGGGTCCTTCGCCCCTTGTAACCCCATGCAACCGTCAAGGCAATCCAATGGATTGCCTTGCCTTACGCATGGCATAGGCGCATCGACGCATCAATAAATGCAGGGCTAGGCGTCAAGCCGAAACCTTTGGTTTCGGCGCAACGCCGGGGGTGCAGGGGGCGCAGAATCGACGGTCAAGGATGCGTAGCACCGGCACGAAGTGCCGGCGGGGCGTAGCCCCGTCCTTTACCGTTGAGAGCCCCCTGCTAGGCTTTAGCCTAGCCCTGCATTTTATTAGAGGAGAAGATTCAACTACTAAAATTCTTTATAAACGTTGATATGACGGTTTTTATAAGGATTTTGTTTGTATTAGTTTTCTGTAACATATGTTACAGTTTTCTGTTACAAATTCTATTTTGTAACAATTATATTGTTTGTTTTGTTACAATTTTTATGTTACATTTGTGATAACTTATGATAACAGGAGGTGGAACAATGGAAAGTTATGACAAAGTTTATAGAGGTAAACATAAGCTAATAGATAGTGATACAGGAGAAATAATTGAAGTTGATAAGGTTTATAGACGTCAAACACAAGGAAACTTTGTAAAAGCGTATATAAAGGGTCTAGTGATGATGTTAGACGTTGTAGGGGGTAGTAAACTCAAAGTAGTTAATTATCTATTAGAGAACCTTAGATTGTCTGATAATAAATTAATAGCTACTACAAGAGAAATGGCTAAAGAAGTTAATGTAAGTCCTACAACAGTAACTGAGACTCTTAAAACACTCGAAGAAGGAAACATAATAAAAAGAAGAACAGGCGTAATCATGTTAAATCCTCAAATTCTTGTCCGTGGT
>NZ_PGEM01000194.1 GCF_002934005.1 Cuspidothrix issatschenkoi CHARLIE-1
TCAGTGTGTGGTAGTTCACGTGATGCTACTATTAACAACTCTTGATGGAAATGAAGTAGGATAATTCAGTAAAATTATTTCCTTCATCAATTTATGTCCATAGAGGCAACTCCTCCTACTGTGCCACAGACAGCTTTAGTCGCTTTAGTGGATGTTTTTGTGCAGCAAGGACATCCAAAACAATATGCTGAAGCTATGGCAACTGCAATCATTTTCCAGACCGACTTAGATTTACGAAACGCCCAAGTTACTCGTCTTTTAGGCTGGCTTAAACAGGAGCATAATGATATATATCCCTCAGCCCTGGCTATAGTCGAAAAAACTTGTGAAGAATTTGAGCAGCGTGTTCAACAAGGTTGAGTTTAGAAAAATAAGGTGCAGAATTGGCCTAAATAGCTAATTCTCCACCTTGTTTGCAACGGAGATACTGGTCTAAGACGCATTTAATTTATATATGGCGGATGCCAACTTCACAAGAATTAGACTAATTTAAGATTACACAATAGACATCTGGTGGTAATTAAATGTGCATAACCACCAAACCCTTGTAGGGACAATTCATGAATTGTCCCTAGGATAATTTCCACTCCTATGTCTATCGGCTAACTAATATTGATAGGATGGAAAAAAGACACAGACCGTCGCCATCTCTGAAAATTATTACTTGCTATGACTATTATCAATATTGTTTCTCCTCTAACTGCGATCGCTCAACAAAGCCGTCAAGCGGCTTGTAAACTAGCTTTGCTTTCAACTGAGGAAAAAAATCAAGCGATTGAAGTGATCGCTCAAGCTTTAGAATCAGCTAAAGATGATATTATTCAAGCAAATCTAACTGATTGTCAAGTTGCTGTAGCTGAAGGCATTGCTAAACCCCTTTATAAACGGTTGCAGTTAGATGAACATAAATTAAGAGATGCGATCGCTGGTGTGCGAGATGTTGGTAAACTCGATGATCCTAGCGGTAAAGTCCAAATTCATCGAGAAATTGACACTGGTTTAATTCTCAAACGTATTACCTGTCCTTTAGGTGTTTTAGGCATCATTTTTGAAGCCCGTCCCGAAGCTGCAATTCAAATTGTTTCCTTAGCAATTAAATCTGGAAATGGTGTCATTCTCAAAGGTGGAAAAGAGGCATTAAATTCTTGTGCAGCCATCGTTAAAGCCATTAAACAAGGATTATCTCACACAGCAGTTAACCCTGATGCCGTGCAATTGTTAACCACTAGAGAAGAAATAATAGAACTATTACATTTAGATAAATATGTAGATTTAATTATTCCTAGAGGTTCTAATGCTTTTGTGAAATTTGTCCAAGATAATACTCGCATTCCTGTCCTTGGTCATGCCGATGGAATTTGTCATTTATATATAGATAAATCTGCTGATCTGGATAAAGCCATTAATATTACTGTTGATTCTAAAACCCAATATCCAGCCGCTTGTAATGCCATTGAAACCTTATTAATTCACAGTAATATAGCTAGGGAATTTTTACCTCAAATTGCCGCAGCTTTACAAACACAAAATGTCGAATTACGAGGTGATCAACCCACCTTAGAAATTTTACCTAATATTGCCTTAGCAACAGAAAGCGACTGGGAAACAGAATACAGTGATTTGATTTTAGCAATTAAAATTGTTGATTCTTTAGAAGATGCCATATCTCATATTAGCAATTATGGTTCTCGGCATACAGAAGCAATTATCACAGAAGATATCACCGCAGTAAAAACTTTCCAAGGCTTAGTAAATGCAGCCGGAGTTTATCATAATTGTTCTCCCCGTTTTGCTGATGGTTTCCGTTATGGTTTTGGTGCAGAAGTGGGAATTAGTACCCAACAAATGCCACCCCGTGGACCTGTAGGTTTAGAAGGTTTAGTCACCTATAAATATCAAATGTGTGGTGATGGACATATTGTGAAAACCTACACAGGTGCAAATGCCAAATCATTTACTCATCGAGATTTGATCCCATAGGTTTTACTGGTTTTAGTTGAGATGATTTTAGCGGGCAAGACTTTTACTAAGCTTGTCGTTCGCGTAGCGTCGCCTTAGCCATAGTATGCCCGCACCACAATATTTAATATTTATTTACCACCATAGAAAAAGGCAATTTCTTTTTCTTTTAAGGGTGCAAAACCAGCGTCAACTAACTTTTGATCAAGTTCAGCTTGGGGAATGTGTTTAGCACCAATACGGACAATACGAGAACGCATGGTATTAGATACACCACTGCGTTGTCTATTGGCTTCTAATCCCATGACTTGAGTATATAATTCTAACTTAGCTGTGGGAATAGGAGAACCATCAAAATCAATTCCTTGGGCGATCGCTTGATCAATAGCATCAGCACCAGTGGTAGTTTCAGTAGACATGATAATTTATTTGCAAACAGATTTGGGATATTTTACCAGGGAAGAGGTGACAGTTCCAACCCACATTTCCCTATTCATACCATTTTTGATTTTTCATAAAGAAATGGTATCAGGTATTCTAGAGAGGACATTGCCCACCAAAACCCGTATATCTTCAAAAATCTAAAAATCAAACTGTAACACCATAGATAAATACCCAAAATTGTGATATAATAATGTTGATTGTATTAGTAGTTAAAAAATTGTTTTTGCTCCTTAATTAACTCTGATACACATCTATAACCAAAAGCTTGTCAATAACATCACTAATATCAAACATGCAGATTCTAGAGAGTCTTCATACCGCCATTCTCATCAGTGATTTAGAACGTTCAGAACATTTTTATGGTCAAATATTAGGACTACAAAAAGTAGAACGGCCTTTAAAATATCCCGGTGTCTGGTATCAAATTGGTAATTATCAACTTCATCTCATAGTTGCGCCCACTGTACCCACCGATAAGCAGCAGGAAAAATGGGGGCAAAATCCCCATATTGCTTTTGCTGTGGTTAATTTGCAGGTTGTAAAAGATGAATTAAGTGCTAAAAATTATACTTTTGAAGCTAGTGCTTCTGGTCGGGAAGCCATTTTTGTTAAAGATCCCGATGGCAATATAATTGAACTTAGCCAAAAATAAGATTATTCTCCATGACAAAAGTTAAAATAGATAGATTGTGAAATGATGAAATATAAATGTTTTGGGCTGATAAAATTGCTGCTGATGCAGTAGGCGAACAAGTAGTTAATGATTCTAAGACCCCTTCAGGACGGATTCACGTCGGATCTTTGCGTGGTGTGGTTATTCATGACGTTATTTACCGTGCTTTAAAACACGCAGGTAAGCCTGTAAAGTTTTTGTATGGTGTGGATGACTATGATGCGCTGGATACTGTTCCTAAATATTTAGATCAAGAAAAATTTCAGCCTTATTTGGGTTTTCCCCTGTGCAATGTTCCCTCTCCTGGTAATAATGCCCCAGATTACGCTAAGTATTTTATTGGTGAGTTTTTTGAAATTTTTGAATACTTAGGAATTAAACCACAAACCTATTTTTTACGTGATTTATATCGTTCAGGAAGACTTAATGATCATATTGATATTTTCCTGAAAAATGCCCATTTAGTACGGGAAGCTTATAAGGAAGCAAGTAAGGCAGATCGTCCTCATAATTGGTATCCTTTTCAAGTTGTTTGTGAAAATTGCGGTAAAATCGCTACTACTGTAACTACAGATTATAACGGTTCGGAAGTATTTTACACTTGTAAACCTGAAGGCGTTGATTATGTCAAAGGTTGTGGCCATTCTGGTTGGGTTTCCCCCTTTAATGGTAATGGTAAATTACCTTGGAAGGTAGAATGGGTAGCTAAATGGGATGTATGGGGAATCACTATTGAAATGGCAGGTAAGGATCATTCTCAAAAAGGTGGTTCTCGTGATGTCGCTAATGCTATTTATCGCAAGGTTTTACAAAAACAACCTCCTTTCCATTCACCTTATGAATTTATCCTTGTTAATGGTACAAAGATGAGTTCTTCTAAAGGTGTGGGTTCTAGTGCTAGGGAAATCGCTGATTTATTACCGGCGGAATTATTGCGGTTTTTAATGTTAAGAACTCAGCCTAGATCGGTGATTAATTTTGCCCCCAATTATGAAACTACAACCCGTTTATTTAGAGATTACGATACTTTAATTAATAAGTATGGGAATGCTGATGAATTGGTCGAAGAATTAATGCCTTTATTTTACGCCCAGGTGGGTGATGAAGTTAAAAAGTATCAACCTTTTGATTTTAGTACGTTAATTTCTTTGTTACAAGTTCCTCGTTTAAATATTCAAGATGAGGTGAAACAACGCAGTTTACAACCTTTAAGTGCATACGACCAAGAGATTGTTAATCAAAGAATTGCGGCCGCAACTAAGTGGTTAGCAGATTATGCTGATGAGGAAGAAAAGCTAGTTCTTTATTTAGAACAAGTTCCAGAGAAGGCTAATGATTTGAATGCTGAACAAGTGGGATATTTGCAAAAATTAATGGAAAATTTGCAAAATATTCCTCATTGGGATGGGGAGGAATTACAAACTTTAATTTTCTCAACTACTAAGGAGTTAGGTATTCAACAAGCTATTGCTTTTAAGGCTTTATATCTATCTTTTCTCAATAAAGAAAGGGGTCCAAAAGCTGGCGGTTTGTTATCTTATCTAGATAAGTCCTTTGTGCTGGCGCGGTTACAAGAAGTTGTGGCTTTGAATCTCGATAAAGTAGCAGTTTCCTAATGATTTTTCCCTGTCCCTGACAGGGAATCATCACATATAGCTTTTCCCATTTTAGTCAAGGTTTATTAATGGTTTTGAGATTCTATAATTTACAATTATTTATGAAGTTTTATTACAAGTAAAGTTTATTATCTTTTGTATTCCACTCTGCCAAACAACTGCTAGTCTGTTAACTATGGTCATAACTGCGGGGGCAAGATTGATAATATGTACAAAATTCTTCATAAATATCTAGGATAAAGCAATTACAGTCAATGTTATTGGTAACAATTATCTAAGGGTGAAACCACAACGCAAAATTGGAATTTATATGATGAATCATTACTCTATTCAATGGATTGAAGACTGGTGCTTGGAAAATGGCTGGACAGATTTATTTGTCGAGAGACGAGGCAATTATTGGGCGTTTCCGCCGGGTGGAGTCATGCCTGAACCCATACCAATCAATGTATTGAGAGTAATTAAAGAAGAAAATGGATTTACTGACCAAGAAATGTATTGGGCTGGTGCTGCGATCGCTACGACAATTTTAGCGGTGATTTACACATTTTGGTTTAAATGTCCGATTCCTTTGGTGTTATCTTTTGGGTTTAATGCTGTCATAGTGGCACAGTTTGAACCGGAAGATTTTTAGATACTCAATGCCAATCATTTGATTGCCAGTAGTTAGTGGTATATGATTTGATTTGTGAATATTAATTGTTGAAAATCACCGAATTCTTAGAGAAGTCGGTGATATTGTTTTTAATGACTAATTGAGTATGTTAAGTGGGTGGATGTGAGATCAGGAAAATATGTAAATATGTCAAGAAAAGTAACAGCACTCAAAACTTCTTGTATTTGTTGGTTCTTCCGTACCTGTTATGCCAAA
>NZ_PGEM01000195.1 GCF_002934005.1 Cuspidothrix issatschenkoi CHARLIE-1
ACAAAGTTGATATGCTCCCCATCTATGTTATCTTTAGGTGAAAGAATCGGAATGGAATTAGCTAGAGGTAGTATTGAAAGAATTTTCGTAGAAGGTGATAACGGTTTCAGCATATTAACAGGTTGTGGTCAAGATGCCGTTTTCCTAGTTTTAGCTAGTAAAAGTGCTAAACAAGGGGTATTAATGTTAGAAATCAAGAATGCTCTCAAAGAATTAAAGCTAGTTCTACAGTAAATAAAATTCTGGAAAATTCATTTTACAGATAACTTAAATAGAGTTTCCTGACGGATAAATATTGCTGATTTTGGGGAAATTCCCCCTTGATTTTTGATCTGTTTATTTATTTAGATCAGGCGGCTAGATTGGTGATGTCAGCCTGTAGATCAGATAGTGCCAACCTTGCCAGCGTGAAACAGGAAAAAATGTAAGCAATTGTTAGCATTTTTGTATGGGAGGGGATAAAAATGGAAGTTATGCGCTTGGTTGTCACGGGAACTGTAGGGGCTGGTAAATCTACTTTTATTCGTTCTGTAAGTGAAATTGAAGTTGTAGATACAGATACCCGTGCAACTGATGAAACAGCATTGCTAAAGAAAAGAACAACTGTAGCTTTTGACTTTGGTAGATTGCAATTTGGTTCTGATATGGCGTTACACCTATACGGAACACCTGGACAGACTCGCTTTGATTTTATGTGGGATATTCTGATTCAGAAAGCACACGCTTATATATTATTAGTAGCAGCCCATAGACCGAGAGAATTTCGCCAAGCCCGGAATATTCTTAACTTTATGCAAGCACGAGTCAATGTACCCATGATAATTGGTATCACCCATACAGATTGTCCGGGAGCTTGGGCAGCAGAAGATATATATCTAGCAATTGGTTATGTAGATGAGCAAAATCGCCCTCCTTTGGTCACCGTCAATCCCAATGAAAGAGACTCCGTTGCCGAAGCAGTAATTCATTTAGTACAACATTTGATGGAAAGCTGTACAGTTTAGAGTTATAGGATTTTAAACTTTCGCTTTAAATAAAAGCTCTAATTAATCAGGAGGTTTGTATGTCTATTAATGGTAACTTTGCAGACTTTTCCTTGCCAGAACTGCTGCAATTTTTAGATCAAGGCAAAAAAACAGGTGTACTGCATATTGAATTATCATCTGATAAAAATCAACCTAGCAATAAACAACTCTATTATATTTGGTTACATCAAGGACGAGTTGTAGCTGCATCTGATCGTTTAGATGAACAAGGTTTAACCTTAATGATTGCCCAAAGAGGATGGGTAAGTGAACGAGTAATTTCTAGAGTAACTCACATTTCCTCTTGTTTTATTAATTCCCCTTTGGGACTATGTTTAAAATCCCAAGGGTTAGTGCAAGCAGAACAATTAAAACTGCTATTTAACTCCCAAGTTCTTCGTCCAGTTTGTGCTTTATTTCAAATCAAAGATGGTCAATTTAGATTTGAACCAATCAGCGCATTACCATTAGGAGAAATGACTGGTTTGAGTATGTCTGCAACCGAAGTTATCTTAATCGGTTTGCGAGCATTACGAGACTGGAGTGCTTTAGCAGAAAAGTTACCAGATCCCACATCTGGACTATCAGGCTTAAGCACAAAACAGCCCAAGTTACAATTAAATGCTCAAGAATGGCAAGTATGGGAATTTGCTAATGGTGAAGTTTCCCTAGAAAAAATTGCTAATCAACTGAATCTCACCGTTGAGACAGTATTGCAAATTGCCTTCCGTTTGATTGTAGTTGGTTTGGCAGAAGAGCATTTTATGGTTGCGGCTGCTTCTATCCCCATGATGGAAGAATCTATTCCCGAAATACCTGTAATTGCACCAGTTCCTGAACCTGCCCATAAACCTGCTATTAGTCAATCATTTTTGAAAAATTTAGTTGGTTTTCTGCGAAGTAAAACTGGTTGATGACACTTCCAGTGGTACTATTTTACTTCTGAGAAATTTCCATCCTCTCTCTTTTACAGGGTATCAACAAATTAATTACATCCACACTTAACTATTTTTAAGGATTCATTATGGCTATTGAACCTCGCGCTTTTTTGACCACCATGGAAACCCGTATTGGTCTAACCGCAGAAGATAAAAAAGTAATGCAAGCAAATGCAGATTGGGGAACAGCAGTTGCCGAAGAAATGGCAGATCATTTTTATGCTTTCTTGGGACGTGATGAAGAAATGAATGGTATTTTAAATGCCACTGAAGGACGGGTTCATCGGTTACACGCCACCTTTATTGACTGGTTTAATCAGATGTTCACAGGTATGGATAATTGGGGTGATGACTATGCAAAATGTCGTTGGCATATTGGATTAATTCATGTAAAGATTGGTATCGGACCTCAGCACGTAGTTCCTGCTATGGCCGTTGTCGTTGATAAAGTCGGTAGAAAACTCAAAGCCGATGGTAAATCAGATGAATTAAAAGACGCTTTGGCTAAAGTTTGTATGATTGATTTAGCTTTTATTGAACAGGCTTATGTAGAAGTTTCTTCCTCTGCGGTACTTAGAGAAACTGGCTGGTCAGCAGCCTTATTCAGACGTTTAATTGCTACAGGTGCAGCTAGTATGTAGGAAAGGTGACAGGTACTAGGCCAGGGTGACAGGAGTTCAGGCGGAAGAAATAAAGAACTAAGAAGAAAAAGGCAAAAGGAAAATTTCTCCCCTGCATCCCTGCCCTAAAAACCTCTAACCCCCAGAAGCTTCTACTACTTCTAATAAACTCCGCAATAGCCAATAAGCAGAAGTAGCTCCGGGATCTTGATGTCCTATGCTTCTTTCTCCTAAATAACTAGCTCGGCCTTTTTTGGCTAACATGGGGATGGTGGCGTGCAAACCATTTTCCCCAGCTTCTACACCTACCCGCAAGGCTGGTAATAAATCTAATCCTTGATCTAAGGCTTGTTTATAAGCAACTACAGCAGGAGATAGGACATCTACCATTGTTTTATCTCCTAATTCGGCTTTTCCTCGCTCTAACACGCCATTTAAACCGGCTTGAAGTAAATTTAATAGGTCTTGGGATGCTAATTCTTGTTTGTCAGTAGCGATCGCACTGGCTCTTAAAAACCATGTCCCATACAAGGGACCACTTGCGCCACCAATACTAGAAATTAAGGTCATGCTGATAGTTTTCAAAATACCGCTAATATCTTGACCTTTCAAACTACCAATCAAATTTCTGACCTTTTTAAACCCACGATCCATATTAATTCCGTGGTCAGCATCACCGATGGCTGCATCTAATTCTGTCAGTTCTTCTTTATGATGCTCAATTACATTAGTGTAAGCCTGTAACCATTCGATGATTTGCACCTGAGTGATCATTTTAAACTCCCCAGCGTAAACTTGCTGTTTTAACTGGTGCATCCCACAGACGCAGCATTTCATCATCTAATTTCAGCAGTGTGATGGAGCAACCTTGCATATCTAATGATGTCATGTAGGGGCCAATTAGATTACGCACGATTTGCAGTCCTGCCAATTCACAGATTTCTGCCAGTTTGCGATAGACAAGATAAAGCTCGCCCATGGGTGTCCCACCCATACTGTTAACATAGGCCAGGAGGCGATCGCCTTTTTGCAGAGGTTTATTTAATAGTTCCAAGTCTGTCCACGCGCCTATTTGATCATCCCACTCTCTGACTTTACGACTATAATTAGTATCATTAATAATAGAATTGGCCAAAATTTCCGTAATTTCATCACCTGATTTCAGGCTAATTCTTTCTATTCCTGGTTCTCCATGAATGCCAATACCTAATTCTATTTCATGATCCCCTAAGGTAAAAGTAGGCGTTCCTTTTTCGGGAACTGTACAAGAACTCAAGGCTATACCCATGCTTTTACCGTGCAGATTGACCTTTCTACACAAATCGGCTAATTGGTGTAAATTATAACCTTGTTCTGCGGCCGCGCCACAGATTTTTTCTGCTAATACGGTTGTTCCAACACCTCGCCGCCCTTGGGTATAAAGACTATCTTTAACGGCAATATCATCATCAATTAAAATATTGACAGCGTGGATACCTTGACTATGGGCTAATTCTATGGCCATTTCAAAGTTCATCACATCGCCGCTATAATTTTTTACGATATAAAGAATACCAGCACCACCGTCTACCTGAGTGGCGGCGGCTAATATTTGATCTGGGGAGGGTGAGGTGAAAATTTCTCCTGGACAAGCTGCATCAAGCATTCCTAGACCAACAAAACCACTGTGCATGGGTTCGTGACCACTACCACCACCGGAAATAATTGCTACTTTTCCCTGTATTGGTGCATCGGCGCGATAAACAAAGGTCGGTTCATAGTTGATTTTAATTAAATCCCTATGAGCTAACATCATACCTTGGAGACTCTCCTGGACAAAGTTTTCTGGCCGATTAATCAGCTTTTTCATGATCTAAATGCTATCCTTCAAAAGAAATTTGTAAGAATTGAGGAGTTCAGTAGGGGCGAACGGCCGTTCGCCCAGGAGTTCACAAGGAAGAAGAAAAAAAACTGCTCCTTATTACCCATTACCCAATTTTCGCTGTAATTGTTTGAGATTTTGATACATTTCTGGTAAACGGTTGTAAATTGCTGATACTTTGAGGTATAGCTTGTGAGGAACAGCAGGAGTCCCGGAGACAATTTCTCCCGGTGCAACATCGTTGTGAATGCCAGTTTGTGCAGAAGCGATTGCCCCATCTCCAATTTTAGCTTGGTTGGCAATTCCCACTTGTCCAGCTAAAATTACCCGATTTCCTACTTTTACGCCGCCAGCTATGCCTACTTGACCTGCTATGGCACAACCAGAGCCTATTTGACTGCCATGTCCTATCTGCACTAAATTGTCAATTTTAGTATTTTTACCAATTCTGGTTTCTCCCACTGCGGGACGATCTATGGCGGTGTTACAACCAACTTCTACCCCATCTTCTAAAACTGTATAACCTGATTGTTCCATTTTTGACCAACCTGTGCGGGTCGGAACAAAGCCAAAGCCTTCTGAACCAATGACAGCACCACTATGAATCATGCAATCTGCACCGATTTGACTACGTTCGTGGATGGTACAATTGGCGTGTAAGGTTGTGCGATCGCCTATTTTCGCTGCCGGGTAAATGACGACGTTGGGATGAATAATTGCACCATTACCAATTTCCACACCTGGGGAAATGACAACATGAGCGCCAATATAAACATCTTCACCGATTTTTGTATCCGAATCAATTACCGCACTGGGATGAATGGCTGGAGTAGGACGATAGGGTTGATAAAAAAGAGAAATAGCTTTGGCAAATAACAATCTTGGTTCTGGGGTTGCTAACCAAGCAATACCCCTAGTTGTGGCTTCAAGTTGCAACTTTTCATCATTAGGTAAAATTAAAGCACTAGCAGCAGTAGAGGCAATTAAAGAGCCAAATTTTGTCCCTTCTACATAGCTGATATTACCAGCTATAGCTTCCTCTATGGCAGCAACTCCAGTAATTTCTAAATCTTGATCTGGGTGAATATTCAGACTGGTTTGGATGACAGCATTACCAAAATGGCTGATAATTTTACTTAATTTCATAACGGTTGACTGTTGACGGTTGACTGAAAAATTTTGGATTTTAGATTTTGGATTGGGAATTTTCGGTACAACCCTTGCCCCTTCAGGGCGGAATTAATCCCAAAATCCCTAATCTAAAATCAGAGAAACTCCATACTTTAGTGTGGAGTAAATCCAAAATCGTAAATCCAAAATTGGTTGGGTGAGTACCTTAGATGTCTAATTTTTTCCACTCATGGCCTGACCGGCTAAATAGGCTGTTGTCCAAGCACTTTGGAAGTTAAAACCACCGGTGACACCATCAATATCTAATATCTCACCAGCAAAATGCAACCCAGGTACTAATTTACTTTCCATGGTTTTAAAGTTAACTTCCTTGAGGTTGACACCACCACAGGTGACAAATTCTTCTTTAAATACTCCTTTCCCTGTAATTAAATATTCTCCTTGAGTAATTTCTTGCACTAGCTGATTTAGGGTTTTATTAGATATGGCTGCCCATCGCTCCTCTATGGTAATATTGCCACGCTGAATAATGTATTGCCACAGACGATGGGGTAAGTCTACACCACGATGTAAGGCGATCGCTTTTTTACCCCATTCTGTTTTTACCTCTAACAGTTTTTGTCTCACTTCTTCTGGGGACAAGTGAGGCAACCAATTAATTATTAATTTATGTTGATAGCGGTTTTCATGGAGTATTCTTGCACCCCAAGCAGACAGTTTCAGCACTGCCGGACCACTCACACCCCAATGGGTAATTAACAATGGTCCAGTTTGTTGTAATGGGGTTTTACCTGTCCCTGATAATCTGACATTGACAGAATTAACACTAATTCCTGCTAGTTCTCGCAGTTGGGGATCGGCAATATTAAAGGTAAACAGAGAAGGTACTGGAGATTGGATATCATGACCCAATTCCCTAGCGATTTTATAACCAGCTAAACTGCTACCTGTAGCTAAAAGTAAACGGTCACATTGTTTAGTTTCTCCCGATTTGAGAACAATTTCAAACTCTTCATTTTTTCGAGTTACAGCACTTACAGGTGTACCAATACAGAGTTCTATTTTGGCAGCAAAAGCTTCTCTAATTAAACATTCTGCAATAGTTTCTGCCCGATCTGTAATTGGGAACATTCGCCCATCAGCCTCAGTCTTTAAATTTACTCCATTTGCTGCAAACCAACTGATGGTATCTAGGGGTTGAAAACGGGTAAATGCACCCAGTAAAGCTTTACCACCCCTGGGGTAATTTTGGACTAAATTTTTGGGTTCAAAACAAGCATGAGTAACGTTACAACGTCCCCCACCGGAAATTAAAACTTTCGCCAAGGGTTGACGACTGGCTTCAATTAACGTCACTTGGGCTTGGGGATTCGTTTGGGCGCAAGCAATCGCGCCAAAAAATCCTGCTGCCCCACCACCAATAACAACAATTTTTAAGGGTAACAATTTCAAAAATTTTGTAATCTCATGTATTAACTATTCGCCGTAAGT
>NZ_PGEM01000196.1:0-12531 GCF_002934005.1 Cuspidothrix issatschenkoi CHARLIE-1
GCTTGGCGATCGCACTTGCCAATCTAAGAATTACCAAACCGACTGGAGGTATGGTTAACAAAGTGGTTTAATCCTTTATTGCTATAGGTCAGGATTTAGCAATGCTGTACCCTGGCCTATAGAGGTTTTTTGTAATCCGTTAAAAACTCCCATCTCGGCCGTCATGAAAATCACAAAATAGACAGTGACGCTATTCCTGGTAATGTATATGAAAAGGTGATTTCTACTTTTATATGCGGCGTGACTCTATTTTTTATTATTTATTTCAAAAATACCCAACCCTACTGTTTGAGTTATTGGCAAATCCTCCAGCAAATGCAGCTAGTTATCGCTTCGATTCGGTAGCGGTAAAAGAACCAAAATTTGAAATAGACGGGGTGTTTTTACCACCGGAAACAGAAACACCAGGAATTGTTTATTTCTGTGAGGTACAATTTCAAAGAGATGAGCGACTGTATGAACGGTTATTTGGGGAATTATTTCTCTATTTTTACAGAAATAGAGAGCGGTTTCAAGATTGGCAAGCGGTATTAATTTATCCAACTCGGAGTACGGAACAAGGGGATATTCACCCCTATCGCGCACTTTTGAGTTCGGAACAAGTACATCGAGTATATTTGGATGAGTTGGGAGAAATTGAACAATTACCCCTTGATGTCAGTTTGTTAGTGTTAACAACTTTCACCCAAGACAAAGCACCAGCAGCAGCGCGATATTTAGTCAACCGTTGTCAGCAGGAGTTACAAGCACCAGCAGACAGTCGTGCGATAATGGAAATAATTACCACGATTATGTCTTATAGGTTTACTCGTCTAAGTCGTGTGGAGATAGAAGCAATGTTAGGTATAACTTTTGAGCAAACTCGCTTATATCAAGAACTAAAAGAAGAAGCCACGGAAATAGGTCTGCAACAAGGGATACAACAAGGGATACAACAAGGGATACAACAAGGGATACAACAAGGGATACAACAAGGGATACAAAGAGGTAAACAGGAGGGAGAAGTAACTCTTATCCTGCGGTTGTTATCTAAAAAATTCGGGGAAATTCCTAGTCAGCTAAAAATGCAGATTGAGAAGTTATCTCTGGAACAATTGGAAGATTTAACTGAGGTGTTGTTAGATTTTGCAAGTTTAGATGATTTAGTTGGTTGGCTGCAAAATTTAGAGGTTTCTGAGAAGTAAAACGCGGTTTTGACCTATCATTCAACCATAATTGTATATTACCCTGTCAGCTTATTTACCTAATGATTCGAGTCTTAATAGCCATGAATTAAAGTGAGGACATTTACTCCGAATTACTTCTAATCCAATGGATTCAGCTAATAATGAACCAACAGTAGATTTTGCTCTTTCATAATCAGGAAATTGGGCAATAATACGTTTACTAGGGGCTGTTTCTGTCCCGTCATTAATTAACTCAGGAGTTTCATAACTATCAGCAATAACCTTGAGAACTGAAACCTTGTCTAAGCAGTTATCATAAAGAAACTCAAAACAAGTTGGATTAGAAAAAAGATAAGCTTCATATTCATGCAATTGGATGTACGGTATAAATCGCCTATCATCAATGTCATTAGCAAAGCTTTTTTCTAAAAAATCTACCCGTTGTAGAGTATTTTGTCGCAGTTTTTCGGATTCATTTAATCCTGGAAACTCAGGAGCGATCGCATACAAATCAATCATCGTTGTAAAGAACACATTAGCTCCTTTCTCTTGTTTAAGAAAACGCAAAATATCATCCTTCATTGGTTCATATTTTCGACCACCACCACGATGAGCTTTACCTTTTTTTCTTGCATGAGCTATAAGAATATTTTTTTCTAGAAAAACATCGTATTTGGCAAGGTGTGGTTTCAGGACATTATCGGCAAATGTTTGTTCAGTTTGTCCTTCTGCAAATAAATAGAGTCGTATCATTAGTGTGGACCTCCACCAATGATATTTTTCTCCCAAATTTCTCCTAAACTATATTCTTCTAACCAAGATTCTAATTCTTCAGGATTTAACCGCTTAAATTGCGATTCCTTACCCACTCTATCTACTGTAATTACATCTTCAGGATTAAAGTTATCTAAAAAAGAAGTAGATTGGGTACTAATTAAAATTTGTGTATGATAGGAAGCTTTACCAAACATCCCAGCTACAACATTGAGCGCGTAGGGATGAAGACCAAGTTCCGGTTCATCAACAATAATGAGTTCTGGAAGTTCATTTTCTGGCTGCAAAAGCAAAGTAGTTAGGCAAATAGCACGCAAAGTACCGTCCGAAAATTGGTGTGGACCAAATACTTGATCTGATCCTTTTTCTCGCCAGTTGAGAATAACATAATTCGCTCTAGGTTCAAGCACAAAATCATCAAAAAAGGGAGCAATTAAACGGATGGTTTTAATAATACGCTGATAGGCTGTGTTATTATCATCGCGGAATCGGAGGAGTAATGCAGCTAAATTTCCAGCATCAGGCATTAGCCATCGGTCATTACTAACATTACAAGATTGACGAACTAGGGCAGTAGAAGATGTATCATGAAAGTGATAAACACGGGAATAGTTGAGCAAGAATCTGAGTGCTTTGGCTGTTTGCATCCCACTGTCTGCTGCTTCCTTAATTTTTGTCTCTTTATGTCCTGCACCCAATGAGTCGGTTCTTGGAGATAACCAACCCTTTTGCAAGAAACTCAGTGTCTCTTCGCCAAAAATCAGTGTATCACCTGCGGCATGGAACAAACGCAGGTTGTAGGTATCCATTCCATTCTCGACTTCAAACTCTAGTTGTGCCTCTATTTGCAGTGTTACCTTCGGTCCAAAGTGCAATAGGGATTGAGCATAACCCGATATGCCGATATATTCTTGAAGTCGTTCGGCCATCATCTCATTTAACATCTTGAAAAAGGAGATCAGATTGCTCTTACCTGCTCCATTAGCTCCAATCAAAATGTTTAAGGGATGCAATTCAATATCCATTGTCTTAATAGACTTGAACCCCTTAATAATTACTCGTTGCAGCATAGTTGATAATTAGTATTTATACCAAGAATAGCAAACGTTTAAACATCTTTCACAAACTCCGTCAAGAACCTAAACGCCTTCAAAATATAATTAGCGCAATCTTGAGGAGAGCTATTATAAAAAGATGGCCAGGCATGAGCTTTATCTTCATCATAATTATTTTGACGATGGGGATGATTTTCTAACCACGCTAACCGCACTGCATGACCGATTAACACATCTAAAACTATATATTCTTCAATTTGCAAGTTCGGGTTATTAGCCACAATTGTAGCCAATTCCATCAGGGCTTCTACATTGACTTGGCGATATTCAGGGGCTTCAATTTTATTCAGTAAATGTTCCACTAATAAAGCAAAATTTCTTTCTCCGGCGGTCATTTCCGAAAGCATAATTTCACTTTCTAAACGATTCCGGCGTTCTAATTTATCCCCAATGACTACACCTTTGCAATGCTGCATTAATAGCCAAACTTGTTTAAAAAAGTCCTTGGGTACACGATTCAATGCACCTTCTGCTTGACGAAATCTCCGCCAACCATTGGGAGGAACTTCTATTTCGTCACTACTGGGAGGTAACACAACCCAAGCAATATCACTTTCCTTTTGTTTAACGTGCAATGATTCCTGTTGACGTAATAAACTACTCACACCACTATATCCAGTTAACACTTGACGCAACCGCATTTTCACTTCAAAAGGTGATAATTGCATTAATTTTTCATAAGCTTCATCTTGAGTAAGAATGAATTCCCTGGCTATTTCGCTAGTAATTAACAGAATTAAATAACCGACTCTTAATGTCAGAAATCCCCGAAATAATTCCGGTTCAGATTTGATTAAAACACCGATATAAATTAATATTTCTTGGGTTAAAACGCGATCGCGGATATCCTCACGACAGAAGTTATTAATTTTATCCGCAATTTCATTTCCAGACATGGGAACAACCATCAAGGAAGCTTGACTATAAGCCCTACCCACCGCTATTTGCTTGCCTTGAACTAAGATACTCGTTATGGCATCTGATAAGCCAATATCCAGCATTTGGCGTAAACCGGCAGCCCGTCTTACCACCGCCCACAGTCCTAAATCTCCAGCTTTAGTATAGACTTCATCGAGTAAATCAGCGACGGTTACAGCATGACTTGGACCTGCATATCCTGTATCAAATTCTAAACCCTTTAACCGGGTTAACGTTTGCAGTAATTCAATTTGCTCATAAATATTTTCTGATGAGCGTAAATGTTTTAATAGTAAATCTAAGTTAGTTTCGCATTCCATTTGGAATTCTTGAGTATGTCCCAAACACCAACTTTTTCGTAAATCAGAAGTCAGATAATAACAACGAATTCCCCGATCTATGACAGATGATGGAGATAATTCTACATTTGACAAAAAATCAATTCTTTGAATTGCTGCTGTTAGCATTAATTGATTGAGTTTTCCTAATTTTACCTTCACTCCATTACAAATACCATCTTTAAGTTCTTGCATTAATTCTAATAATGCTTCTGCACCAGTTTCTAACATCGTCCGAGTAATCATTAAAGTTAATGTCGGACGACCTAAATCAGTCCAATATTTTTGGATATAAGCTAATTCACCTCTAATTTGATCTACTAAAAAGTGATAATCAAGAGTTAAATAAAATTGCTGGGAATCTAGGAATGATGGTAAAAAGACAACTGTTTGATCTCGAATTCTAAAAAATCTCGATATTGTTAAACTTCTCAGTCTTCGCAGGGGACGGCCTGTTAAACCTAATTGATCATTTCTGCCAATTTGTGTATAAATTCGGGAAAGTTCTTCAGATTTTCTAATTTGAATTGGTGCTACTTGGGTAGGAGTTTGGGTTTCAATTCCATATACTTCTAACTGAGATTGTAATGCCTCATCTTCTGCCACTAAAGCAATTTGCACTAAGGCACTGCGCTTTTTGCCGACGTTTAAATGTCTGCCTAAAGGATCAATATCTCCCAGGGAAATTAAGCCTTCGGATAACATCTGACCAAGATAATATAAACTTTGCGCCCACACTAAAGGAATATTTTCGTTAGGTAATCTTAACTGAGATTGAGGATTTAATTTCTCAGCTTCTATATTTTCTTCGGGAACATAATAGAGTTCTGGCAATAGCAGTAACCCATTCTCTTCTACCAATAATGATTTTAAAAGTTCCTGATATTTTTGAACTTGTCCTGGTTCATTGCGAAATAATGCATCAAGAAGTAAATAAGTGAAAAATAATGGCCATTCACATTCAATATGCTCAAATTCTTTTAGTTCTCCAGGTTCATAATGTAGGCGTTCGGTGTCTTCTAAAACGGTTTGATGTCCATCTCGTAAAAAGCGTTTACAACCATATTTACCTTCCAATTTATGAATAATTTCTTTAAAAGTCCGTTCTCGCAATGCTTCATTTTTTACAGCAAAAGCAGGATAACTAATAATACTTAATAATGCGGCATCAACTTCCTTAGAACCTGATTCTCTAGGCAATAATGATTCCAAAGTAATTCTAGCTCTAGCGATTTCATCTGGTAAAACATGAATTACTGATGCTTGACTACCATGAACACCAAACAAATTCAAACCATTCATGGATTCTAATGCTGCTTTGGCCATTCCCAAGGAACTGGCGTTTAATTCTGCACTACCATGATTAATTTTATTTCCCCGTTCCCAAATCCCAAAATCCGGTGTCCGATAAGCCCGACCAATATAATAAACTAAGTTTTGAACAAAGTTAACTTCATCCAAGGTAAAAATAATTGATAAGCCACTGGCGGTTATTTGTGCCAACATCAATAAAAAGATAGATGTCGCGTCAAGTTGCAAATGTCCCCATTCATCATCACCAACGACAATATCACCTGTGGATGTATTGTATTTGGCGTGAAGTCCATCTAATAAAGATTGTGTATGTTTGAATTTTTCGACTTTATGGGCTTGTCGCATCATGGAAAATAACAAGCCACGCATTAATTTAACAACGCTATGTTCTAATTCATAAGTTCGCCCATCATCATGATCTAATTTACGATAGGCTAAAGCTAAACCCCAAACCGCCAAAATACTATAAACATTATCTCGCACCCACGCATCCGTATAATCTCCATGAGCAGTGATAGCGGTACTTGCTGGTAATAAACCAGTAATAGGATTTTGACGCGCTAAAATAATTGTCTTGATTTGCTGATAGTAAAAATCTAAGGGAGTTGGGGATGTGGTGGATGTATTCATTATGGTGATGAGAAAATTTAACTTTGTCGCTATGAGGCTGATAAATAAAAAAGTTGTATAATTTTTCCTCTAGGGATATGTATAAATCATACAGAGGTGAATGGTTTTTTGAGTAGGATTAATTAGTAATATAACATAAGTTCCTGGGGGATAAATCCTCCGTACCGCATTTATCCCCAGCTTAAAAGACTACTTCAGAAATTTTTATAGTAGCGTTGAAGCGTCGGGTACTAGGGAAAGGGATTTTGTAATTATCTTTTTTTGAATTTATCTTAACTCAACTGATTACGAAACTTACTCACACTAATACTCAACAACACCACAGCAAAACCAAGTAATGCTAAAATATGAATCCACAACACATCTAAACCAACTCCTTTAAGTAAAATACCTCGCACAATTGTGATGTAATGACGTAAAGGATTTAGTAAAGATAAAACTTGGAAAAAAGGAGGCATAGCTTCAATAGGAGAAATTGCCCCAGATGTCTGCACCATTGGTAAATTAATAAAGAAAGATGTGAGTAATACTTGTTGTTGAGAACGGCAAACAGTGGCTAACATAATCCCTAAACTAATTCCCACAAACACATACATACTTGATAGGGAAATAAATAATAAAAAACTGCCCCGAAATGGCAAATTAAAGACCACAATTCCCAAGGTTAAAGCTAACATGACATCCCCCATAAGTAAGAAAACCAAAGGGACAATTTTTGATAATAATATTTGCCAATTTGCCGCCGGAGTCATTAACAATTGTTCCAAAGTTCCTGTATCTTTCTCTCGCACAACAGTGACAGCAGAAACTAATGTACCAATTAATGTTAAAACTAAACCCATGACTCCTGGTACAAAAAACCAACTACTTGTAAGTCCAGGATTATACAAAAATACTACTTGAGATGATAGGGGAGGACTTCGTTTACCTGATTCCAAACTCAAATTATATTGCTGAACAATTTGATTCATATAGTTAGCAGCAATGCCGGCTGTATTGGCATTTACTCCATCAATAAAAACTTGAATTTCTGCGGTTTTTTGTGCCAATTTACGCGGAAAATCAGGGGGAATTATCACACCTACATCTAATTTTCCTTCTTCTACTTGTTGACTTAAATCTTTTTCGCTAGTTGGTACTGATTCTAAGGTAAAAATCCGATTGGAAGTCATTGCCGAAATTAGTTCTCGACTATCAGCTACATTAGCATAATCAATGACACCTAATTTCAAATTGTGGACATCAGGATTAAGTGCAAACCCATACAGCAATAATTGTACCGTTGGAGGAACTATCAACAAAACAATTAATTGTCTATTTCGTAAAATTTGATTAATTTCTTTCCGCACTAATGCCCAAAATGGATTATCAAATAATTGGAGAATAAATTTCATAAAGTAGGGAATAGTCGAATAAATAACAACGAACAACTGACTAATGACTAATTTGCATTTTACTTAAAATTCGCCGAGAGACATTAAAAAATATCAAACCTAAAATTGTCAGCATGAGGAAATCAAACCAAACTCCTGGCCACCCTGTACCACGCAGAAAAGCATCACGAGTAATATCAATATAATAACGGGCAGGAACTACGTTAGGTACAAGTGAAAGGGGAAAAGGAATATTATTGAGAGGATAAATAAAACCAGACAATAATAAAGAGGTAATAAACCCAACTAAAGAAATGATTTGTACGGCGGAATTTTGGTTATTGCTACGTACCCCTACTAATAAACCAAACATGACACTATCTATCAAAAATATGAGAGTTCCTAATAATAAAGTAATGGGATTGTTTGCCAAGCTTAATTTGAAAATGATTGTTCCTAATCCTATCACAACTAATGCTTCTGTAATGGCAATTAATAAATAAGCCATTCCTTTACCTAATAACAATTCTGTAGCACTAATACTAGAAGCATAAACTTGTAAAATTGTCCCTTTTTCTTTTTCTCTTACCATTGCTATTGCTGTGAGTAAAGAGGGAAAAATCCATAAAATTACTCCATATACTCCAGGAACAATATATAGAGATTCTAATCTACCAGGATTAAACCATAAACGGATTCTAGCTGTAATAGTTTTATTACTTGGTAAAAGTTTTTCTTCCTGCATAAAGAAGTTAGTAACTCTTTGAATACTGCCTCTAATTACACGGGCATTATTAACATCTGTAGCATCAATTAAAACTTGTAATGTAGTAGGTTTATTAGCTTGAATATCTCGACTAAATTGGGGAGGAATAATTACCGCTACTTTGGCAATACCTCTATCAATAGCATCTCGCGCTGGGTTTCCTCCTAACCATTCTTTAGGAATAAATTGATTTGTGGCATACAATTTTTCAATATAGCTATTACTCAAGTTTGTATGGTCAAAATCTTGGACTACTAAGGGAATATTTTGACTTTCTAATCTGGTGGCAAAACCAAAAATCAATAATGTCATAAAGGGCAATAAAAAGGCTAATGCTAATGTCAATTTATCACGTTTAAATTGAGATAGTTCTTTAATACATTGGGAAATAATTCTTTTCATAGGTAATAGATATTATAGCAATTCCTACTCAAGTAGAGATGGATCATTTATATCTCAATTTTTAATTGTTTTCGGTTCTTTGTACTATCCCAATAAAGGCATCTTCTAAGGAAAAAGCAATAGGACGAAGAGATTCAACTGTAAAGTTGGCTGATTTTAAAATTTGTATTACTTGGGGAATTTCAGTTTCTGGCTTGTCAAGAACTATATGTAAACTATTGGCAAAAATAGAAACTCTCCAAGAATCAAATTGTTGTTTTAATAGTTTGGAAGCTGTTTGATTTTGATTCACAATTATTTCTATTAGTTTTCCAGGTTGGGAAGCTTTGATATAACTGGGTGAACCTTCCGCAGCTATTTCTCCTGCTACCATAAAACTCATTCTATTACATTGTTCTGCTTCTTCTAAATAATGGGTTGTAACTAAAACTGCTGTACCATTTCGCGCAAAATCATTAATTAGCTTCCAAAATTGCCGACGCGCTAAAGGGTCTACTCCTGATGTGGGTTCATCTAAAAATAAAATATCCGGTTCGTGCATGACTGAAGCACCAAAAGCTACTCTTTGTTTCCATCCTCCTGGTAATTGCCCTGTTAGCATATTTTCTCGTCCTTCTAACCCACAGGTAGATATTACCCAATCAATTTTTTCTCTTCTCAGTTTACGGGGGACGCTGTAAACGCCGCTATAAAATTCTAGGTTTTGCAGAATTGTTAAATCGTCATAAAGGGTAAATTTTTGACTCATATAACCAATACGTTTTCTTAATTCTGCACTTCGTAAATTTCCTGTTTCTCCACCTAAATAAATTTCTCCACCAGTAGCTGCCAATAAGCCACATAACATTTTAATTGTGGTGGTTTTTCCTGCGCCATTTGCACCTAAAAGTCCAAATATTTCTCCATAACGTACTTCAATGTTAACACTTTTAACTGCCTGAAATTTACCAAAGACACGATTGAGATTATTTGCATAAATAGCAATTTCAGCAGATGGTGATTGATAATTGGTAATTAGTAATGGAGAAGAATTTTTTTCTCTATTAATATTCTCATCTATTTCTTGACTTTTATTTCCGCCACGATAACGGGGAAATTGTAAAAATTGTGGTGTTGAACCCTGTTGTCGCAAACGGGTAACAAAAACGTTTTCTAAAGTAGGTTCATTATGTTCAATATGGGGATGATATTCTTTTAGTAATTCATTTACTTGATTTTCACCTATAGCAATATCTTTAACTAAGACATCCAAGCGATCGCCAAAAGTTTGCACATCAGCTATATTTGTATGTAAATTCTGCAAGAGAATTTTCTCGCTGGTTTCCAAATTTGTAGTTTTTACCTCTAAACGATGTAGTCCTAAATTAGCACGTAATGAGGCTGGAGTACCAATTTCATGAATTTCACCACTATACATTAACGCCACCCGATGACATCTTTCTGCCTCATCTAGATAGGGCGTAGCAACTACAATTGTCATCCCTTCGGCAGATAATTCTGCTAACACATCCCAAAATTCTCGCCGAGAAACTGGGTCAACTCCCGTAGTCGGTTCATCTAATAATAAAACTTCCGGTTGGGAAACCAAAGCACAACATAAAGCCAGCTTTTGTTTCATTCCTCCCGATAATTCACCCGCCAAGCGTGAACTAAACCGTTCTAAACTCATTAATGTGAGATATTTATGACTGCGTTCCCATAACAAATCATCCTCAACTTGTCGTAAACCTCCCGCATAACGCAAATTTTCATCAATACTCAAATCTAAATATAAAGAAAATTGTTGTGTTAAATATCCCGTCATTAAACGCCCATCTCTTGCAGGTTGATCAAATACCAAAACTTCCCCCGCAGTCGCTTCCATCACCCCACCTAAAATGTGAAAAGTGCTAGTTTTACCAGCACCATCAGGACCAATTAACCCAAACATTTCACCCTTATTAACAGTAAAATTAATTCCCTTAACTGCCGCTAACTTACCATAATTTTGATATAAATTACTAACCTGAATAGCCTCTATTTGGTGATTGGTGATTGGTAGTTGGTAATTAGTCATTATTAATTGCCCATGAATTACGCAAAAATTATATTAAACCCTCATTCTTCCTTATCCTCTGCGGTTCGTTTCTCTTAAAACCTAATTTTTAGCGTGTAATTTAATTTCCGCATCTGCGGGCATACCAATTTTAGCGCAGGGTAAATTTGATTCCTGATAGGGATTTTCAGGATTAAAACAGCCTTGAGGATTTTCCACTTGAATACGAACTCCTATTACTTGTCTTACCCGATCTTTTTGGAAATAAATATTTTCTGGAGTAAAAGAAGCTTGAGGATCAATAGAAATTACTTTACCATTTAGTGGTTTTTGCAGTGCAGAATCAATAAAAATATTAGCAGTTTGTCCTATTCTGACTTTACCAATATCACCTTCAGGAATAAAACCACGCAGATATATATTTTTTGGATCAACTATGGTTAAAATTTTAGTTTGATTATTCACTATTGCACCAGGTTCAACACTGCGGGCAGTAACAACTCCATCTAATGGACTAATAACATTTAAATCTTTTTTCGAGTCTTCTATTTGGGTGAGAATTTGCTGTTTTGATGCTAAAGCATCTTTGAATCTACCATGAGCCGATCGCACTTTCGCCTGAGTAGATTTGAGTTGAGCAAAACTTTGGTCTTTTTTTCTATTTAAAGCCTCTAATTGCGCGTTGCGAATATTAGGATTAAAACCTGTTGTTTTAGCTTGGGTTAATGCCCCTTGAATTGAGTTTAATTGTTCTTTTCCGGCATTCACGGCTGCCTTGCGGGCTTCTAGGGTAGCCATGGCTGTATCTAATGTGGTTTGTGCTTGGTCAAATTGTTGTTGATTAATAGCACCTTCTTTGATAAGTTGGTTATAGCGATCGCGGTTAATTTTCGCTAATTTCACTTCTGCCTGTACTTGCTTAACTTGGGCTTGTGCTTGCAATAACTGTGCTCTAGCCGCCGCCACATTAGATAATGCCTGTTGAATTCTTCCTTGGGTATCCCCTTCGGACTGTTGTAAATTCAGTTTGGCTTCACTAATTTGACTATTAATCTGTTCAAGTTGACTTTGCGCCGTATCTACATCTGCAAGTGCTTGCTGTTCATCTGATTGTGCAGATGTTACCCGTGCCTCAGATCCTCTTAATTGTTCTTGTAACAGTTGATCATTACTATCGTCTAATTTAATTAATTCTTGTCCTTTTTTGACTTCCGCACCTTCTCGGACAACAATTGATTCAATTCTACCTGAGCGTTTTACACCAATTTCTGTTTCGTAACCCTCAATTCTGCCACTGAGTTTCAGTATATCTGCTGCTTCTTGTGGTTGGTTCTGCCACACTGCATACACAATACCACCGCCGACAACTAACAAACCCAACAACAAAGGAACTGGTTTTTTACCCTTCTGCTGTTTAGATGGTGATGCAGGAACATTAGTAAAACTGTCCGGAGTTGACGCAGTTTGAGACATAGTAGCACCCTAGATGATCTAAGTTTATCTTCAAACTAGACTGTCTACTGTAATATTACAAGAAATTTGCAAAAAAATTTACTTTTATGCAATTCTCCCTAACCTTGTAATTATCTGTAATGCAACCATAGTGATTATAACTATTATTTTGCAAATCACCTATACCAGTAATGATCAAGTATAGTAATATTACTTAGGGGTCGCTGAATAAAGCTATAACCGTTTAT
>NZ_PGEM01000196.1:12715-19227 GCF_002934005.1 Cuspidothrix issatschenkoi CHARLIE-1
ATCTGTAAACCTGAAAATCTCAAGCAAGTAGGGGTTTAGCACTGCTAAACCCCTACATTCATACCCAGAATGGGGATATTCTTTTGGTAGAAAATCCCATCTTGTGAACCTAATTTTTAATTACTAGGGTTACCAGAAGGTTCACGGTGGGCAATTTTTAACTTGGGTTTAGGACTACCGCTAATGCGTCTGTCATCGTTGCCTTTGCCTTCTTTAGACCAAGAAGAACGGCCACCGCGACCACCACCAGAACTGCGTTCACGGTCTGAACCATCACCACGTTTGTTAATTCTGGGTTTGGGAGTTGGGCTTTCGTCAACGGGTAAGTCTACACCAGATAATAACCAAGCGGGACGGGTTTGATCGTAAGCAATTTGTAATGCAGCAGCAGCGATCGCATGAGCATCATATTGTTCAATCATTTCGCTGATAATGGGCAAGAAGGAAGCTAACCGTTCACCAGCTAAAGCTTCTGCTACTTGTCCTTTCAACTTCTGAATATGTTGCGCTTCAATCTGTGCCTTAGTAGGAATAGACAGAATCTGCCAAGTTTGACGGTTATGGCGTTCAAATGCCTGTTGTTTGCGGCGTTCAAAGGATTGAACTAAGGAAATTGCAGTTCCTTCCTTTCCTGCCCGACCTGTCCGCCCAATGCGGTGAACATAAGTTTCGACGCTATCAGGTAAATCAAAGTTGATCACATGAGAAAGTTGATCAACATCTAAACCTCTAGCTGCAATATCAGTCGCTACTACCCAGCGTACTTGACGGTTACGGAAGCGAGTTAATAAACGTTCTCGGGCTTGTTGGGACAAATCACCATGATATTCGTCTACACTGTGGCCAGCAGATTGCAATTGACTGGTTAATTCTGCGGCGGTGCGACGGGTGCGAACAAAGATCAAAGCTGTTTCTGGATCTTCCATTTCCAAAATTGGCTGTAAAGCTTTTGCTTTTGTCCAATGACGGGGAATGATGTAAGCAACTTGATTGATTTTATTCGGTGTGGCTTTGGGTTGTTCAACGGTAACAGTTACCGGTGAATTCAAAAACTTGTTCACCAACATCCGAATTGATGGTGGCATAGTTGCAGAAAATAATGCTGTTTGTCTTTCTTCTGGTGCTTGAGAAAGAATTCTTTCCACATCATCAATGAAGCCCATGCTTAACATTTCATCAGCTTCATCTAATACAAACCATCTCACTTGATCCAGTTTCAAATTACCACGATCTAGTAAGTCTATGACCCTTCCTGGTGTACCAACAACAATTTGCGCTCCCCGTCGCAACTGCATAATTTGGCGATCAATTGATTGACCACCATAAATGGCCGCTGCTTTCAAGTAACTATTACCAATAAATTGGGAAATAGCTGCATGAACTTGAATTGCTAACTCACGGGTAGGCGTTAAAACAATTGCTTGAACAGCTTTTTGGTTAGGATCTAACCGTTCTAACATGGGTAGAGAAAAAGCTGCGGTTTTACCTGTTCCTGTTTGGGATTGACCGACTACATCCCGACCATTTAATAGTTGAGGAATAGCTTGGGTTTGAATATTTGTAGGGGCAGAAAAACCCATACTTTCTAACAGTTCAGCACGTTCTTGGGAAAGGCCTAATTCTTGAAATGATAAACTCATTAACGCTCCTAGATTTTATTGTGAATTTTGGACTTGTAACCCGATACTTATTTGTAAATTAAGTCTTATACAACAGTAGATAGGAGAGGGGAAGATAATCTATCACTATTGACAACTTGACCATAGAGGTCATAGGCATCGGCGCTTTGAATCGCTACTTTGACGATGGTTCCTAGCCTAGCCTGTCCTTTAACATAGACTTGACCATCTACTTCAGGAGAAAATCTGCCAGAACGGCCGATTAATTCGCCCCCTGAAAAAATTGAATCGGGATTTTCCTGTTCAATCAGGACATCAACTATTTTGCCAACTTCCTGTTGATTTTTCTGGAAAGAGATTGGTTGTTGTAATTCCATTAGTTGATCACGGCGTGCCGTCATCACTTCTGCTGGAACTTGATCGGGGAGATCGTAGGCAGGAGTTCCCTCTTCTGCTGAAAAGGTAAAGACACCAACATGATCAAATTTATGTCGTTCGGTAAACTCTAATAAATGCTGAAAATGCTCCTGTGTCTCTCCAGGAAAACCAACTATGAACGTTGTTCTTAGCACTGCTGACGGTAGTGCGGTTTTGATCCGTTCCATAATCCCATCATTCACCCGTCCTTGCCAGGGACGGTTCATGGCGCGGAGAATATCTGGATGGGAATGCTGTAAGGGCAAATCTAAATATGGCAAACAGTTGGGGGTTTCTTGGATGGCCGCAATCACATCCGGTGTCAGTCCGGTGGGATAGGCGTAGTGCATCCTAATCCAAGGTATATCTACTTTACCTAAAGCTCGCAGTAATTCGGCTAACTTTGGTCTTCCATAAATATCTAAGCCGTAATTAGTGGTGATCTGGGAAATGAGAATTATTTCTTTGACACCTTGACTTACCAGTTGTTCGGCTTCGGCAACTATTGATTCAATGGTACGCGATCGCTGGTTTCCTCGCAAATGGGGGATAATGCAAAATGCACACCGATAATCACAACCTTCTGCCACCCGCAGGTAAGCTACTCCTTCGGTGGTTGTTCGATAGCGTGGTATGGTCTCATCGGCAATATAAGTGGGTTCGGCAGTAATTTCTTTAACTCTCTCTCCCCGCTCGGCTCGCTCGATGACATTAACGATTTTGTGATAATCTCCTGTTCCTACTACGGCTACGGCTTCTGGCAACTCTTCGAGTAATTGTTCTTGAAAGTGTTGTGCCATACAGCCAGTAATGACGATTTTCTTATTTGCTTCTGCCAGTTCTACCAGGGTTCTAACTGATTCCTGTCTTGCTGCTTCAATAAAACTACAGGTGTTAACAATTACGTAATCTGCTAATTCTTCATTGCTGTCTACACCATAGCCAGCATCTACTAGCAGCCCTAGCATATGTTCTGTATCTATTCGATTTTTCTCGCAGCCCAGGTGAGAAATTGCAATTGTTGGCTTTTCACCCATATTTTGACTAAATTTTCCGTTTTTTCCTTGTTAATTAACATTCAATTGTTGGATGGGGAATAAACAAAAACAGAATAATGTATCTAGATCAAGTACAAAACTGTCCACAAAAACCAAGGATCAAAAGGGTTTTACTCCTGACTCCCGCTGTAATTCCCACCCAATTACCCGTTACTAACTACCAGCATTAAGCTACATAACTAGCAACTTTATCAGTAAACAGGAACATACAACCATCATCTACTTTCTAAATAGAGGCTGTAGGATGATACTTTTACTAATTTGTTTCCCAGGGCAATCTTGAGTGTCTTTGGGTAAGTTGGACACTCGTAATATTTTTTAACAATTCGCTTATAGGCGTTTTATATTACCGAAGCGTGGGCTTTGTTAATCTACCCATCGGGAAGCCGACCAAGAGGTCTGTTGTGAGAAGCCGCTACCTCGATGGGAAATCGCAATGGCGACCACGCCTACTCAGCAGTAATGACGACCCGGAATTTATGAGTTAAATACCGGGAAACTGCCTGGCATCTTCACAAGTGGCAAACTCCTCTTGTAATCAATTCCTATCTTAACATATCTTATGAAAGGTTTACACCTAATTTCCATCTTCAGCAAGAGGCAGTAATTTGACGATGAAAAAGGAGGGGGCAGGGGAGCAGTAGGGGCGAACGGCCGTTCGTCCCTACAACCGTCAACTGTCACCTATTCCCTATTTTCTGTTCCCTAAAGCAACTTATTTTATTAGTATAAAAAGGCGGAAGGAATCTCAATCCTAGAGAATGTAGATTTTCTATGGGATTTTAGCTAATGCTTGATGAATCTCCCCCCTGTGGAGAGTGGAAATAGGTAAGCACTCTCAATTGTGCCAAGTAAATTAAAAACGTGGACTTACATCAGTTATTTAAAACCCGAACACCAATTATTGGCGTAGTACATCTGCTACCGCTTCCTACTTCAGCCCGTTGGGGAGGCAGCCTCAAAGCAGTGATTGATCGCGCCGAACAAGAAGCCACAGCCCTTGCCAGTGGAGGGATAGATGGGATTATTGTGGAAAATTTTTTCGATGCCCCATTTGCCAAAAATCAAGTTGATCCAGCAGTTGTGAGTGCCATGACTGTGATTGTCCAACGTATCCAAAATTTAGTGACTGTGCCTGTAGGGTTAAATGTGTTACGCAATGACGGCAGAAGTGCGATCGCTATTGCTAGTTGTGTAAAGGCACAGTTTGTAAGAATTAATGTTCTCACAGGTGTGATGGCAACTGATCAAGGATTAATTGAAGGGGAAGCTCATCAATTATTACGCTATCGTCGGGAATTAGGATCTGATGTGAAAATTTTTGCTGATGTCTTAGTTAAACACGCCCGTCCTTTGAGTTCTCCTAATCTGACGGTTGCTGTCAAGGACACTATTCAAAGAGGTTTGGCTGATGCGGTAATTTTATCTGGCTGGGCTACTGGTAGTCCTCCAGACCAAGAAGATTTAGAACTAGCTACTGCTGCGGCGAATGGGACTCCTGTATTTATTGGTAGTGGCGCGAGTTGGGAAAATGTTAGCACTCTCCTACAAGCAGCAAATGGGGTGATTGTTTCTAGTTCTCTCAAACGTCATGGTCAAATTCAGCAACCAATAGATCCCATTCGCGTCAGTCAATTTGTGGAAGCCGCTCGCAGACCTCTATTGTCTAAACTATGATGCTTTTGATGTTCTTGATTTAGATGATTAGCCGATTTCTGAACTAATTACCAATTACTAATTACCAATCACCAGTTACCCATTACCCATTACCAATATTATGATTCGTCGTCGTTCTACTCCTGGGATTTATAAATGGTCACGTCCGGCGATTGGAGCGATCGCTGGATTAGGTATCCTGAATACAGGTTATCTCACTTTTGAAAAGCTCACAGGGGGCAGTCCACTTTGCACTACACCAGAAAAAGTTAAAAGTTGTGCTGATGTACTTTCTAGTCCTTGGGGTACAGTTTTTGGCCAACCCTTAGCTTTGTTTGGTTTGTTGGCATATATCGGTATGTTTATCTTGGCTTTAGCTCCTTTGGCATTAAACTCTGTGGAAGGGGACAAAAACCGGAATCAAATAGAAAACTTGAGTTGGTGGTTGCTTTTAGTTGGGGCGATCGCTATGACAGTTTTTAGTGGATATTTAATGTATATCCTGGCATTTCAACTCAAGGCTCTATGTTGGTACTGTATCGCTTCGGCTTTCTTTGCTTTGAGTATGTTAACCCTCACCCTGCTAGGACGTGACTGGGAAGATATCGGGCAAATATTTTTTATCGCCGTGATTGTCGTTATGGTAACGCTCATTGGTACTCTAGGGGCTTATTCTGGCATTAATTACGATGGTACCATCGGATCTACCGATAAACCACGACAGATTACTGCTTTTACCTCCCAAGAACAGCCTAACCCTGAGTTTGGATGGGAAATAACCACTACTTCTGGAGAAGCAGAAATAGCCCTAGCGCAACATCTTGTAAAAGCTGGTGCTAAGGAGTATGTAGCCTATTGGTGTCCCCATTGCCATGAACAGAAGCTACTCTTTGGTAAAGAAGCCTATAAAATCATTAGTGATAATATTGGGGTAGAGTGCGCTGGTAATAGTCCCAAAGGTAAACCAGAATTATGTACAGCGGCCAATATTCAAGGTTTCCCGACTTGGATTATTAATGGTAAAAGTTATAGCGGTGTGCAAAACCTCGATGAATTAGCAAAAATTACAGGTTACACTGGCCCAAAAAACTTTAAATATTTCCGCTAGAGATAAGACTAGTGGTCTGTCAATTTTCTATTTACGGACAAAGATGCTTGAGACGGATACGGACATCCGCTGTTGTGAATGATTGCGTTGAATATACCAAGCCGTTGTTTCTTATTAGACCTGTCCGAAAATTTAAAAAGCAGTCTGTGTCTGGCTTTGAGGATGTTCTCATGTCAGCCAGACTTGATGTAATCATGAGGGCTAGAGATAGTTAGTGTTAGTATAGCCCGTAAAAAATGCTGATGGTTATTTCATAATCTGCATACTTTTAAAACATATCATGAGTTCGGTAAAACTAGAGAATCAATTCGTAATCTAACCAATCCACAAATCGTAAGTATTACTTTTTCATAAGTATCTTTATGAAGACGAAATCTTTCTGATGCTATGCGAAAAACTTTAATAATTCTTATGATATGCTCTACAAAAATTCGTTTACTGGACAGTTTTTTATTTGCCTCTTTCTGTTCATCTGTTAATTCTTTATTTCTGGGCTTTTTCTTAGGTGTAGTCATATTATCTCCACCTATATAAGCTTTATCTCCTTGAAATTTTTGTTGAGAATCAAATTTCTCTTGTTGATCTCTAAACAAAGAAATATCGCTAGTTGGTCCTGGCTTTCCTACTATCACATCTACTATATCTTTAGCTTTT
>NZ_PGEM01000197.1 GCF_002934005.1 Cuspidothrix issatschenkoi CHARLIE-1
GAGGGTTTGCAGTAGGTTTCCTGTTTTTACATTCCACAGTTTGATAGTCTTGTCCTTACTCCCACTAGCCAGGGTTTGACCATCGGGGCTGTATGCTACTGAAATAACTGAATTAGAATGACCACTGAGGGTTTGCAGTAGCTTTCCTATTAACTCGTTATTAATAATTTGCGGCTGTAATGTGGATTCAACAATGGGAGATGAATTTGCTTTCACAACTCCAGGAAAAATATCAATACCAAGATTTGTAGAGCGATCGCACCAATAACAATTACCAAAAGTTCTACTATAATAATGACTATCTACCCTGCCACAAATAGTTAAATTATTATTCCCTGTTCTTAAAGCCTCCAACCACTGCCTAGCTGTGGGGCGTAAATTAGGGTTATTATGACCATCATTAAAGCATTTGAGAAAACATTCCCGAATTGCTGGATGAACAATTATCATGGGAATTGTTCTCGCTACAGGTTCAATCAAACTATTTGGTGAATACAGCCATAAACCCCGACGAATAATTTCATCAGGTTCTGGAGTTTCCCCTGCACCAGTCCACTTTCCTTGAAAAGGACTATTACCACCAAATAATAATTGATAGATAATTACCCCTAACCGGAATCTATCATGTATTTCCGTTTGCTCAATAATATCAAAATCTTTTCCCATTAATTCCGGTGGTGTATAACCTGGTGAACCAACTAAACAGCGATAAACCTTACCATTTTTCGGATTTATCACCTGAAAAGAATCTGTATCAATAATTGAAGGTAAAGCCCGATTATTTACTAAAATATTTTGTGGTTTAATATCTCCCAACACATAACCAGCAACGTGCAGAGCTTCAATAATGGAAACAATATTCAGCGCTGTTGTGTGCAGAAACCGCCAATCAATTTCAAGTTTCAAAGCTTGACGAAGACGGGGATTATAAACATTAATAAGTTCTTTTCCATCCTTAATTTCTGGCATTAAAAAGCCCACACAATCACCCTGAGCATTTTTCAATGCCGACTTAGGCCAAGCAAAGGAAACATGATGAAGATGGGAATTTGGTTCTGTGGGTGGGTGGTCTATCATTACTGCTAATTTTTGCACCCGTTCAGATGTGGGAAAATGGTATATTTTCGCTAAATAACCATTTTCATTAGTTCGCCAAACTTTTGCTTCACCACTATTAAAAATCTCTTTACCTAATAGCGTAATTGATTTTCCTGTACTGGCACAAGTAAGAACTGTCATATAATTTTAATTAGATGGGTTAAATTAAATCAAATGGTATTTGAAAAGTTGCAAAGTCAATTTTTGACCCCTCTCCAAACCTCTCCCCTTGCAGGGGAGAGGCTTTAAAACTCCCTGTATGAAAACTCATTTTCTCTTGTTCCCTCTCCTTTTAGGAGAGGGTTAGGGAGAGGTTCTTGTATACTAAATCTCCTTTTCAAAACAACACAAAAGCAAAGTTTTATCATCATCAGTGCGAGAATTTAACCGTGGAGAATCGAGAAAATCCATAATATAATTATCATCATTTCCTCCTGGTTTATCTGTTTCTCGCAAATATTCCTCCAAAGGTTTAAAAAATGGCGCGTGAGGTTTCCAATTACTCAAACGAATTGCCACTTTTTCTAATCCATCAGTAGAAGCACAAATAAACTCTTGTTTGCCTGAAATTACCTTTACCTGCATTTCCTCCAGTGCATTAGCTGAAGTGACAAAAGTTGTTTCATTGAAAAATTCCCCCTTATCTGGTTCAAACAATAATTTATATTCTGGATCTTGGGAACGCACTACCATAAATCCATCCCCAATTTGCATGGCTGCAACCCATTCAGGAGTCGCTATAAAAACCAATAATGTACAAGCTAAATCATGAACGGAATAATCCTTACTAGCTGCTTGTTTTGTTAACTCTGTAATTACATTTTTAACGGTTTTAGTAAAAAGTTTTTTCGCTTCTTGTTCTGAAAGTGGTCGAGAAAACTTTTCCCAAAATCGTTTTCGCGTCTGAAGATACTCACTAATTCTAGAAAGATATTTGAGCGCGGTTTCTACCGCCAATTTAGAACCAAAATGAGAATATTTAGCACTTCCAGCACCATCAGCAACCGCGCCCACAATCACATCTTTAAAAATGCGACGATTTCCGTAGTCTTGACAAGGTATTTTTTGCTCTTGATGACTCGTTCCCGTTGCACAACGTGCTATAGCTTTCCAACCCACAATAAATAAATCCTCAAAATCTAATTTAAGATCCCCGACTTCTTGTTTAATCATTAGGACTTACGCAAAATGTAACCCCTACTTTCGTTCTATTTTGCGTAAGTCCTGATCATGTCAATAAATTATCAACTTAATATTAGAAGTCGGGGATCTGGTTTTTATTCAGATTATGTTGTAATTTGCCCCCATCCCACCGGCGGTAATGCCACAGCTTCCCCTACTTTGCCACTAGAAACCCGTTTCATGGAAGTGGAAAGCCAAACAAATAAAGAGCGAAAATCTAAACCATTCAGGGTTACTGGAGGACGTTCTGGAGGGGCAATTTGTCGGAGTTTATTCATATCTGCACCCTGAACACCAACGGTAAAAAACAACATTCGGCGCTGTGCGTCTTCTTCTCTCACCCTTTGCGCTGCACCTTCCCAATAATCTGTAGGCGCACCATCGGTAATTAAAAATACCCAAGGACGATAATAATGGACACCATTATCTTTATAAGACTGTTTGCGGGTTTCTAATAAATCCAAAGCGTATTCTATGGCTGCACCCATTGGGGTGACACCATCTGTTTCTAGCTTAGGCGGTGTAAAATGGTCTATAGTGACAAAATCTTGCGTCAGTTTCACCGGTCCAAAGGTGACAATAGCAACTTCTACACTTAAAGAGGCTTGAGCATCTTTCATCACATCTTCTTTGAAAGCCGCCAAACCCCTATTTAACTCCTGGATAGGTTGTCCTGACATTGAGCCAGAGGTGTCAAGCAAAAGAATTACCGGACAACGATTTTCCGGGTTTTCCACAAATTCGGGCATTCCTACTGGCATTATTGATACTCCTGGTTAATCAAAGTTAAGATGCAAAGTATCTAGTCTAGATTTCACTTGTTACTATATAGCTTAACATTAGTGTGATTACGGAATCAATACCCATAACTGCCTAAACTTGAATAATGTAGCACCTACCATAACCCGGATAATAAATACCAGTTTACAGTTAAATAAATAGAAGAAAATCAGAGATTTATGAATTTTTTGGCAGAAAAACCACGGGAGAAATTTTGAAAAATTCTCCCAACTTTTGAATATGTTCAACTGTTAACTTACGTTTCTTGTTGAGAACATCAGATACAATAGATTCAGTCTTAAAAATACAAACTAAATCCCTTTGTTTTAAATCCATTTCCGTCATCAAAACCTTCAAAACATCTACACCCCAAATATCTGGGATAATATTTTGTTTTTGTTCATAATCATAAATCAACATACCAAGCAAGCTTAAATAATCTTGCTCATCTTCGGTTAAATCTCCCTTATCAATTAAAGCATCTGCCACTGCTTGAGTTTTTGTCAATTCTTCCTCAGTTTTTATAGTGCGTGGGGGAAAAAAATTAAGTAATTCGCTGTAGTCAGGCGCATTTTGTAGCATATCTAATTACCATAATATAGGTTATTTTTTGTAGAAACTAAGATGGGAAATAAATCCACCTTAGCTTTCATTAAATGTAAGTATTCAGCTATAGCACTTGTTTCCAGATCCCCGACTTCTAAGATAGATTTATCCTTTCCGAATACAATCAATCAATCAATCAAAGAAGTCAGATATCTTATCACCTCACCTGAATCCTTACCATTAAATATTAACCTTTGCATTTAATATTAGCTATTAAACCAAGCATCATTTTTCCATTTATTTTTCTCATATTCTGCATGGGTAAGAAAATCACGTATAAATATAATTTGATTTGTGTAGTCAATATAAGTTATTAAACGGTATTTATTACCTCCAATATTGAAAACAACTAAATTTTTCACAGGATCAGGTCTAAAAATTGAACTAGCACTTAATTCAGTAGGACTATTCCAAGTTTGATTTTCTATGAACTTAGTCCAAGTTATCAAACTGGCTTCTGCATCAGGATATTTTTCCCAATACTCCTTAATTCTACTTTTTTTGATGATTCGCATAATAATTCCCAAATTTTAACGGTGTACATGATTTTTCTCCTTAGGTTTCTTTGGGTTCTTAGGTTTCTTTGGCTTGTTAAGTTTCTTTGGCTTCTTAGGTTTCTTTAGCTTATTAGGTTTCTTTGGCTTGTTAAGTTTGAACTAAGGAAAACTCACTCAAATTTCAACAACTCTAAATTGCTGAAAAGTCATTAATTTACTAAATTTGTAAAGCAAAACTGCAAATATCTTAGCAAATTGCGAAGTAGTTTGCAACCAAAAAATCATCCTGCACCAAAATTCAATCACCTTCCCCAAAATCCCCCGATCCGGTAAACTCGAAAATGCTGCGTTAATCCCCATAACTTCCATCATGTCCGACTCCCAAGTAAGTGCTGCTGTTGCGAAACTCTACGACACCTACCCATTCCCTCCCGAACCCATCCTCGATGAACCACCACCAGGATATAATTGGCGCTGGAATTGGTTAGCTGCTTACAACTTTTGCACAGGTAGAAAACCACAAAAACAGGATATCCGCATCTTAGATGCTGGTTGTGGTTCGGGAGTCGGAACAGAATATTTAGTACATCTCAACCCCCAAGCACAGGTAGTGGGAATAGATTTAAGTGCTGGTACATTAGAAGTAGCAAAAAAACGCTGTCAAAGTTCCGGTGCTGATCGTGTAGAATTTCATCACCTGAGTATTTATGATGTAGAACAAATATCAGGACAATTTGATTTAATTAACTGCGTTGGTGTGCTTCATCATCTACCAGATCCCATTCGCGGTATTCAAGCATTAGCGAAAAAACTCGCCCCAGGTGGACTAATGCACATCTTTGTTTATGGAGAACTGGGAAGATGGGAAATACAACTCATGCAGAAAGCGATCGCCCTTCTCCAAGGTAAGGAACGCGGGGACTATCGTGATGGTGTCCAAGTCGGGAGAAAAATCTTTGCCTCATTACCAGAAAATAACCGTCTTGTCAAGAGAGAAAAAGAAAGATGGGCAATGGAAAACCAGCGAGATGAATGTTTTGCGGATATGTATGTCCATCCCCAGGAATTTGATTACAACATTGATACATTATTTGAATTAATAGACTCTGCTGGATTAGACTTTGTAGGTTTTTCCAATCCTGGATTTTGGCAACTAGAAAAGCTTCTAGAAAAAGCCCCAGAGTTAATTGAACGAGCCGCAGAACTCACAGAACGCCAACGTTATCGGCTCGTAGAATTACTGAATCCCGAAGTAACCCATTACGAATTTTTCCTCAGTCGTCCCCCCCTACCCAAAACCAACTGGTCAGCAGATAACACATTATTAGCAGCAATTCCCGAACTTAACCCTTGCATAGATGGGTTTCCCAGTCAATGTTTATTTAACTATGATTACCAAATAGTTAACTTATCAACAGCCGAATTAGAATTTATGCAAAACTGTGATGGGAAATCTACCGTAGCAGAGATTTTAACCAAGGTTCAGTTTGATTTAGATGGAGTCAGAAATCTTTTGAAACAACAAATGATTTTACTGACACCCAGTTAATTAGAAGAGAACCAAACTTCGGGAAGTTCATCTACATCTTCCACTAAAAAATCTCGATACACCCAGATTCGAGAAGCATTGTAGAGATCACTAAGAATAGGTTTTAATACACCATTTTTATCCCAAGGTTGAAGATCAGAATCTAGTTCACAAAAACCCACCCATGAATGTCCTTGTTGTTGCAAATCCTCAGCCCTGACAAGAATTGCAGCCAATACAGCCATATCATAAGGTTTTAGGGAAGTATCCATTGCCCCAATAGCAACTTGCCGTTCTAGCATAGATTCCGAAAGAGGAAAAACATTCAAATTTGGATGTTTGGCTAATTCAATCAATCTTTCTGGAACTTTCGTTAGTTCATTAGCAACTAATCCATCAAACTGATTAAAGACTCGAAACGCTGCATTAGCATCTTCTGTAGTCAGTTTCCCTTCTTTTTTAGCCCATTTGACAAATTTACGTAAGTCTTCAGAACGAGAGCGTGGAGTGAATCGTCGGGGTATAGTTTCACGCGCTTCTGTTAAGCAGATAGCAGGTAGATGTAACTCAAACTCTCCAGTTTCCGCAAGTGAAAGCAATTGAGATGCTTGTAGACTCTGTAAATGTGCAGGTGCAACAATATCTACTACCCAGTTTGTCTCGACAAAAACCACTTGAGGCTTCATTTTGCAACTTTACTCCACCTTGGTCCACCAGCCCTGACTTCACCAAGTCGCAGAAGATTGATTATCCGTCCACTCAACAAAGCTCTCAAATCATCTGGTAAACTGTCTGTACTAGGTTGTAGTTTCAATTTCTCTAACCATCGCTGAACTTGTGATTCAAACTCAAGATAAGGATTTCCCTTCCATTGCCCATCTGCTGGTGGTAAAAAGTAATTTGGAAGCTTTGCTTCACCAACTACGCGAATTGATGAACCATAAGAGTCATCAAAAGAATCCTGGAGGACAATAACACGCTCTCCTACCACAAGTAAGCCAAGGGAGCAACCAAATTCAATCATTGAGTATTTAAGCTGATCAATGATACTATTATGATGGATATTAACATCATTTAGTTTTACTTCAACAATCATCAAATATTCTCCATCCGGGCTAGTCACGATAATATCTGGATGTGATGCTTTCATAGAAATATTGAAATATTGAACTTGAGTTCATGAACAAATCTGATGGTTCTGCCATCGTGGCTAACATTTTAGCCCAAGTTGAGCTAGAGTTAGACGGAGTAAGACACCTCCTCAAACAACAACTAATCTTACTCACCCCCGCTTCATGAAAAAAATCAGTAACTAGGCAATGGTCTGACAACTGACAACTGACCACTAACAAAAATAAGTTAATTGTTTTTTCTAAAGTATTGTTACCGGATCATGATATGATTCAACTGACTGAATGTGCAGTCATCTCATATTAGCTGTACTGGTTTCAAGTCTCGTGAGCTTGTCAGACGAATCAATTGCACCGACTCAGACAACACAACAAGATACGAAATCTGGTTTTGATGAAACAGAACCGGCTGGTTCTTCCATGGAAGAATTCTATCAACTCTATCAGAAGTTGTTAGTAATCACACTTGTGTTGACGGGGATTATTTTTATCTCTGTGTGGATTTTTTATTCCTTAAACATTGCCCTCAATTATCTCATTGGGGCGTGTACAGGTGTGGTTTACTTAAAAATGCTGGCTAAAGATGTTGAGAGTCTAGGTGGCGAAAAAAAAGGTTTAAGCAAAAATCGTTTTGCTTTGATCATGATACCGATTATATTGGCGAGTCAATGGCACCAGCTACATATTTTGCCTATATTCCTGGGATTTCTCACCTATAAAGTTACCCTCCTCATCTATATGGTGCAAACTGTATTCATTCCTGAAGCTTAAAGCTCAGGCTCACTACAGACAATCCTCCCATCCTCGATTTTTGGGGAAAACCTTGAAGAACGCCCATGCTTAGTGTATTAAACGCCTTTAACGCTTTTCCCCTCGCCGAATTGGAAGTAGGTCATCACTTCTTGTGGCAACTGGGCAGTCTCAAAATACATGGGCAAGTATTTCTCACCTCATGGTTTGTGATTGGTATCCTAGTAATAGCATCACTAGCTGCCACCAGAAACGTCCAAAAAATTCCTAGTGGCATCCAAAATCTAATGGAATATGCCCTAGAATTTATTCGGGATCTAGCGAAAAACCAACTCGGAGAGAAAGAGTATCGCCCCTGGGTACCATTTATTGGTACGCTATTCTTGTTTATCTTCGTATCAAATTGGTCAGGAGCATTAATTCCCTGGAAGCTAATCAAATTGCCTTCTGGTGAACTAGCAGCCCCCACCAACGACATCAATACAACCGTCGCATTGGCATTGTTAACCTCCTTAGCGTATTTTTACGCGGGATTTAGCAAGAAAGGTTTAGGCTACTTTAAGAAATATATAGAGCCAACACCAGTTCTATTGCCAATTGCCATTCTCGAGGATTTCACCAAGCCCCTCTCCCTAAGCTTCCGTTTATTTGGAAATATATTGGCGGATGAATTAGTAGTGGCGGTATTGGTATTGTTTGTGCCTCTCTTTTTGCCTTTGCCAGTAATGGCTTTGGGTTTGTTTACTAGTGCCATTCAAGCCCTAGTATTTGCCACCCTAGCCGGGGCGTATATTCATGAAGCCTTAGAGGGACACGGCGAAGAAGGACATGAGGAGCATTAACGCCCTCAGTTGATCGCCCAGTATGGCTTACGCCAAGTTGCACTATCGGACGAGCAAACTTGCTCCAGATATCGCTACAGCGATTTAAAAACCTAGTGCGGTGTGAAAACACACATCTAGTTCTTACGTACATTTGTAATTTTTGTAGTTAAAGCAAGGAAAATCGTCATGGATCCATTAGTACAAGCTGCCTCAGTTCTAGCTGCTGCTCTCGCTATCGGTTTAGCTGCAATTGGACCTGGTATTGGTCAAGGTAACGCAGCAGGTCAAGCAGTAGAAGGTATTGCACGTCAGCCCGAAGCAGAAGGCAAAATTCGCGGCACACTACTCTTAACCTTAGCCTTCATGGAATCCTTGACAATTTACGGCTTGGTAATTGCCTTGGTATTGCTATTCGCTAACCCTTTTGCCTAAGACTGAGAAGGTTTTGTTAGTGTAGAGACGTGTCAAGATGTCACAAAAAGCCAAAAGCTGGACATCTACACGCCTCTAAAAACTGGCAACTTACGGATCGTCTTTAGGAAGGGATTCGTAAAATTATCAAAGGCTGGATTTTATTACTAGCCAAGAAAATTACTATTCCAGCCAGAGAGGAGAGAAATGTTTGATTTCGATGCTACCTTGCCATTGATGGCATTGCAATTCCTATTGTTGGCAGCTTTGTTGAATGTAATTTTCTATAAGCCTCTGACTAAGGTATTGGATGAACGAGATAACTATATCCGTACCAATAACCTTGATGCTCGTGAACGCTTGGCTAAAGCAGAAAGCTTAGCCAAAGAGTATGAGCAGCAACTAGCATCTGCTCGTAGGCAGTCACAAGTGACAATAGAAACTGCCCAGAATGAAGCTAAGAAAATTACGGCACAAAAAATAGCCCAAGCACAACAGGAAGCACAGGTTCAACGCGAACAAGCTGCTAGGGAAATAGAGCAGCAAAAGCAAGCTGCTATGGCTACCCTAGAAGCACAAGTTGATGCCCTCAGCAACCAGATTCTAGAAAAACTATTAGGACAGGCTTTGGTGAAATAGGATTAAACTATATCACCAAATTTAGTTCTACGAAAGCATAAACACTAAAGGGCATTAGCCCAAAAAGTGGCGAAATTTAGGTGTCCAAAAAATTGGCACTTTTTCCCCTATCGGGAAAAATCAACGAATTACCAAGCGAGCAGCGCACTTGTAGATGGGTAACATGGGCAATATTTTTTTACTTGCCGCAGAAGCTGTTCACTCTGAGATGGCAGAAGGCGCAGCAGAAGGCGGTTTCGGTCTAAACCTAGACATCCTGGAAACCAATCTAATTAACTTAGTAATTCTGATTGGCATACTATTCTACTTTGGACGCAAAGTTTTAACTAATATCTTGGATGAACGACGCTCAAATATTGAAAGCGTTATTCAAGATGCAGAAGGACGCTTACGGGAAGCTCAAACTGCTTTAGCAAAAGCTCAAGAGCAGTTGACCCAAGCACAACAGGAAGCACAGAGAATTACTCAAGTAGCTGGAGAAAATGCTCAAGCTGCTAAAGATGCGATTTTAGCTAAGGCAAATCTGGACATAGCCAGATTGAAAGAAACTGCTGCATCTGATTTGAATGCAGAACTAGAGAAAGCGATCGCCCAACTGAGACAAAAAGTAGTGCAGCAAGCACTACAAAAAGTGGAAGCACAACTCAAGGGTGGCATTAGCGACGATGCTCAACAAAGTTTAATTGATCGTAGCATCGCACAATTGGGAGGCGAGATATGAAAAGTGATGCAGCAACCGCTGAAATATCTCAGCCTTATGCACAGGCTCTATTGTCCATTGCTCAATCTCACAACTTAACAGAAGAGGTGGGAACAGATGCCAGGACTTTATTGGGCTTGTTAACAGGGAGTCAAGAACTAACCAACTTTTTGAGTAATCCCTTTGTACAGGTAGAGAACAAGAAAAACCTCCTCAAGCAATTACTTGGGGAAGGTGTAAACCCCTACCTACGTAACTTTTTACTGCTGTTAGTTGACAGAAAACGCATTGCTTTCTTAGCACCAATTTTGCGGCAGTATTTGGCACTATTACGCCAACTAAATCAGACCGTATTGGCTGAAATTACTTCTGCGATTCCCCTCACAGAAACCCAACAGCAAGCAATTACAGAAAGGGTCATTGCCCTTACTAACGCTCGTCAGGTGGAAATAGAAACCAAAATAGACAGCGAGTTAATTGGTGGTGTGATCATCAAAGTTGGTTCTCAAGTAATTGACGCTAGTTTGCGTGGACAACTACGTCGTCTATCTTTGCGTTTAAGCAGTAACTAGAAAGTTCTGATAAATGTCAGCAGTCAATAAAAACAAATGACAACTGACAACTAATAACTGACAACTAACAACTGACAACAACAGAAATGAGCATTTCCATTAGACCTGATGAAATCAGCAGCATCATCCAACAACAAATCGAGCAATACGACCAAGAGGTTAAAGTTGCTAACGTTGGTACAGTGCTACAAGTAGGTGACGGTATTGCCCGGATCTATGGCTTAGAAAAAGCTATGGCTGGGGAACTCCTAGAATTTGAAGATGGTACTATTGGTATCGCCCAAAACTTAGAAGAAGATAACGTTGGTGCGGTATTGATGGGTGAAGGTCGGCAGATTCAAGAAGGTAGCTCTGTAACCGCTACTGGTAGAATCGCCCAAGTTGGTGTAGGTGAAGCTCTAGTTGGTAGAGTTGTGGATGCTTTGGGTCGCGCCATTGATGGTAAAGGTGATCTCAAAACTACCGAAACTCGGTTGATTGAATCCCCAGCACCTGGTATTATTGCCCGTCGGTCTGTACACGAACCGATGCAAACAGGTATTACCGCTATTGACTCCATGATTCCCGTAGGCCGTGGTCAACGGGAATTGATCATTGGTGACCGTCAAACTGGTAAAACAGCGATCGCTATTGACACCATCATCAACCAAAAAGGTGAAGATGTCGTTTGCGTTTACGTAGCTATCGGTCAAAAAGCTTCCACCGTTGCTAACGTAGTCCAAACCTTACAAGAAAAAGGCGCGATGGACTACACAGTAGTTGTTGCTGCTAACGCCAGTGACCCAGCTACCCTACAATTCCTCGCTCCCTACACAGGCGCTAGTATTGCTGAGTATTTCATGTACAAAGGCAAAGCGACCTTAATCATCTATGATGACCTTTCCAAGCAAGCTCAGGCTTATCGCCAAATGTCCTTGCTTCTGCGTCGTCCACCCGGTCGGGAAGCCTATCCTGGGGACGTATTCTATATTCACTCTCGCCTGTTGGAACGTGCTGCTAAACTCAGCGATGAACTAGGTAAAGGTAGTATGACTGCCCTACCTATCATTGAAACCCAAGCTGGTGACGTATCCGCATACATTCCTACCAACGTAATTTCTATTACCGACGGTCAGATTTTCTTGTCTTCTGACTTGTTTAACTCTGGTATCCGTCCTGCTGTAAACCCCGGTATCTCTGTATCCCGTGTAGGTTCTGCGGCACAAACCAAGGCAATGAAGAAAGTTGCCGGTAAGATTAAATTGGAATTGGCGCAGTTTGACGACCTACAGGCTTTCGCACAATTCGCCTCTGATTTAGACAAAGCCACCCAAGATCAGTTGGCGCGTGGTGTGCGTTTACGGGAACTCTTAAAACAGCCCCAAAACGATCCTCTCTCCGTAGCTGAACAAGTAGCAGTTCTTTACGCTGGTATCAACGGTTATTTAGATGACATCGCAGTTAATCAAGTAACTAGTTTTGCTAAGGGTTTACGTGATTATCTGAAAAATGTTAACACTGCCTATTACCAAGGCGTACAAGGTAGCAAAGCCCTCGGTGATACAGAAGAAGTAGCTTTGAAAGCCGCTCTCACCGAGTTCAAAAAGACCTTCCAAGCAGCAGCGTAAAAGTTTTGGATTTTGGATTTTGGATTTTGGATTAAATAGACTCGTCTAAAAATTAGATATCAGCCTATAAAATACAGGGATGTGATGTTTATTTGCAGATGAGTCTAATCTAAAATCCGAAATTCCGAATCTAAAATCTAAAATCTAAAATCTAAAATCGGATTATGGCTAATCTCAAATCAATACGCGATCGCATTCAGTCGGTCAAAAACACCAAAAAAATTACCGAAGCCATGCGGCTGGTAGCTGCGGCGCGAGTACGTCGCGCTCAAGAACAGGTAATTGCCACCCGTCCCTTTGCTGACCGTTTAGCACAAGTATTATACGGTTTACAAACTCGGCTCAAATTTGAAGATGTTAATTTACCCTTACTGAAAAAACGCGAAGTTAAATCAGTAGGGTTATTGGTAGTTTCCGGCGATCGCGGTCTTTGCGGTGGTTACAACGGTAACGTCATCCGCCGTGCGGAAAATCGCGTCAAGGAACTTCAGGCTGAAGGCGTAGAAACTACCTTAATCATTGTTGGCCGCAAAGCTACCCAATATTTCCAACGTCGTGGTTACAAAATTGATGCTACCTACAGCGGTTTAGAACAAATTCCTACCGCCGCAGAAGCTACCAATATTGCTGACGAACTACTTTCTCTCTTCCTAGCGGAAAAAGTAGACCGGATTGAGTTAGTTTATACTCGCTTTGTATCCTTGGTTAGTTCTCGTCCAGTTGTGCAAACCTTGTTACCCCTCGATACCCAAGGTTTAGAAGCAGCAGATGACGAAATTTTCCGTTTAACTACCCGTGGTGGTCAATTCCAAGTAGAACGGGAAAAAGTAGCTAGTACAGTTCCAGCTTTACCCAGCGACATGATTTTTGAACAAGATCCAGTGCAAATTCTGGATTCTTTGTTGCCATTATATCTGAGTAATCAGCTATTACGGGCGTTGCAAGAATCAGCAGCTAGTGAATTAGCCGCACGGATGACAGCAATGAGTAACGCCAGCGAAAACGCCGGTGAGTTGATTAAAACTCTCTCTTTGTCTTACAACAAAGCCCGTCAAGCCGCAATTACCCAGGAACTTCTGGAAGTTGTGGGTGGTGCAGAAGCGCTTACTTAATTTGGTGATTGGTGAGTCAGCGCGGTCTTGGGGGTTTCCCCCATGAGCGACTGACGAACCCGAAGAGCAATTGATAAAATCAACCATAATCAATCGTCAGTTATTAATAATTATTAAATATCAAGTAAATATAAACCTCGTCCAAGTTGATAACTGGAGTTTTTCAAAAGGGAACAGGGAAGAGTATAGGACTAGCGCGGTCTTGGGGGTTTCCCCCATGAGTGACTGGCGAAACCGTAAGGGTGCAAACCTGGTTGAGCAAGTTTTGACGATGAATGTAGAATCCCCCCGGCTTTAGCCAGGGGAGTGTCAAAGATTGCTATATGATTAATTCTGTTGCATATCATATCTGAATTAGATGATTAAATTAATTGGTATTTTCCTGAGTTTGTTACTGGTTTTTGGCTGGAATACTCCAGTTATGGCACAATCTCAAACCATCACTCCGGAAGAGTTACAAGCAGGGGATGAACTAGCAACAAAAGCCTTTATCGCTACAGAACAAGGTGATTTTGTGACTGCGGAAAATTATTGGACACAAATCATTGAAAAATTTCCCACCAATGCGGGAGCATGGAGTAATCGCGGTAATTCTCGTGTAAGTCAGAATAAGTTGCAAGAGGCATTAGCAGATTATAACAAAGCTGTAGAACTTGCACCCAATGTTACAGATCCTTATTTGAATCGGGGAACAGCCTTAGAAGGTTTGGGAAAATGGGAAGAAGCGATCGCTGATTACAATCATGTATTAGAATTAGATCCTAAAGATGCCATGGCCTATAATAATCGGGGTAATGCCAAAGCAGGTTTAGGGAAATGGCAAGAAGCTATTTTAGATTACCAAAAAGCTACAGAAATAACCCCAAATTTTGCCTTTGCTCGTGCTAATTATGCCCTAGCTTTATATGAAACCAGTCAAACAGAAAAAGCCATTCGGGAAATGCGAAATATAGTCCGTAAATATCCCCGATTTGCTGATATGCGAGCCGCTTTAACAGCCGCTTATTGGGTAACAGGAAATAAAGGCGAAGCGGAAAGTAACTGGGTAGCGGCTTATGGACTCGATACCCGCTATAAAGATATGAACTGGGTAACAAATATCCGGCGATGGCCACCAACTATGGCGGCAGCTTTGGATAAATTTTTGAAATTACAATAAGGGAATTTGAGAAAATAAATTATCCAATTATCGGAGGTGACGTTATTTTTTTAACGCACCTTTCAATTTCCACAAACTTAAAATTAAAGCCATTTTCTTGCAACTTTTCCTCTTTCGTAACTTCTCCAAAATCAGCAAATTCAGGAAAGTATATATCTCCCTTAAAATTACCTTCCACAATAGTTAAATACAACTTATCAGCAAATGTGATTGCCTGAGTATAAATTTCTCCACCACCAGCAATAAATATTTCCTCCGTTTCACTCATTTTTGTCCATGCGATTGCTGTTTCTAGTGAATTAAATACCAGACAGCCAAAAGCTTCAAAATTAGGATCTCTAGTGATAATTATATTTGTACAATTAGGAATTGGTGTATTAAAAGTTGTATAGGTTTTGCGCCCCATAATTACAGGATGCCGTCGAGTAATTTCAATAAAATGACGTTCATCTGTGGGAATATTCCAGGGAATACCCAGATGAATATGTTCCTTTGTTGAGTCAGCCAAAATCAGATTTTCGGACATGGCGGCAATGAGACTAATTAGTGGCATAGTTGCTAATATCCTGATTTTAGAATAGGTAATGAGACTTTGAAAACGAACCACAGAGACACAGAGAAAAGAGATCAACAAATTGATAACTGAACTGTATTGACTTAAAATTATAATTGGGTAATTGTCTTAATTGTTAATTCTTGGACATTATTAAAGACTATATTTGCCCCAGCTTGTATTAATTTCTGTGCATAAGCTTCACGTCTTTCTGCTGTTTCTTGAACGTGAGGTGGTAATACCCCAACACCTAACCAAGTGCGAGAATTATCTACAGCTTTTGCTTTTTCTACAGTGTGCATATCTGCTACCGTATCACCGACATAGACAACTATTGGTTTGTGATTACTACCATTTTCTAATATATTAATAGTCGCAAATAGTCCAGTTGGATCAGGTTTACCGGGTGCATCTTCCATGGCAATTAAGACAGGAGACTGTAAACCCAAACGTTTTTCTAAAACGTAATTAGCACTCAAACGAGTAGCACCACTGAAAAAACCCCAAGCTATACCAGAGTTAGTTAATTCTTGAAAATAACTTGGTTGTGCTAATAAAGGTTCATGACAAATATAGCCGTTCCAATTTTGAGAATCTGTACCCCGATAACGACTTTGAAAATAAGTCACAATATTTGTATAATCTAATTCTATTTCTTCCCGTTGCTGTCCTTGACTAACAAAATGGCGGTAAATCAATTCTTGGGATGCTTCCCAATCATTATTCCAAATTCCTTCTGATTTAAGGTTATCAATGTCCACAGGTGTGGGACGATATGCCTGGTCTGTAAAATATTCTACTGTATCGGATATGGCGCGACGATATGAGCCGCTAACGTCCCGGATAACTCCATCTATATCAAATACAACTATTGCTTTAGGGTTTTGGGTCATAGCAAAAATTAAAAAGTCAGATTTATCAAATTCTATCTTAATCTTATCTGATCTTTTGTTACTATTTAGGGACTTTAAATTTTTCTGTATCAAGATAAATTATTAAAAATACTGATATAATCATACTAAGTTTTAAATTAAATCAGTGGTAAGGAATATAAAAAACGCGTAACAATTCAGGTGAGGTGATAAGATCCCCAACGGCTGATATCAATTTATCATTTCTGGACAGAATAAATAAAAGAAGTTGGGGATCTGGGTATGAATGACTGCTATGACTGAATACTTAAAAAATGGTAATTATCGTTGTCCTGGTTAATATTGTTATTTCCCTCATGCTCCTTTATTTAGCTCAAAAATTACGAAAAATAACGTATATATTGGCATTTGTTGCCGATAGCTTGAATCAATTTGAACGCGCTACTTATCAACTACTCCATACAATACCAGAGAATATTTATAGAGGTGCAGAAAACATTCATAACCTCCGTTTAGAAAACCAGATTCGTAAACAGCAAATTCAACAACTGCGGCAAATTATCAGTCTCATTATCTTAGTTAAACAAATTTACCAAAGTCAATTTCGGTTGTTGATACCTAAAATTACCAAATAAAAATAAGCCGAAATTCAAAAATCCGGGTAAACTGGGATAGAATCTCCAGAGTCATCAATTATGCTTAAGCGTTCTAAATTCGAGACAACTCAGTCTCAAATCATGCACCGTGCAGAAGAATTAATTAGTGCTGCATCCAATCGCTATCGCATTACGGTGCAAGTCGCAAATCGTGCTAAACGGCGACGTTATGAAGATTTTGAAAATAATGAAGATGCCATCATGAAACCCGTCCTCAGAGCGATTATTGAAATGTCTGATGAACTAAATCAGCCAGAAATTATCGGTGAATTATAAAATGTAAACTAATCACCGTCATACCTGTCAGGGGTTTGGCGGTATTTTGGATAATGCAAATGAAACATAAAAAACTTCTCAGTGGGCAATTTTTTTCACCGTTGATTATTACCTTAATAACAGTGGTGATTATTGTTTTGGGAACAGGAAATAATAATTTCTTGCATATTTCACCCGCAAATTCTCAAATACTTGCTAATAGTGATATTTGGCAAAAAGTATATCAACAAATTCCTGATTTACCCAAAGAAAATCAGTTCATTAGTAAAACAACTGGACAAGTTGCCGAAAACAATACTCTAGCCAGTCGTCTGATTCGCTATCATATTTATACTAAAGGTAGATCGCCTATTTATCGCCTTGACTGGAAATTAACTTTAGCTGATTATTTGGATGCCAATGAAACGATATATACTGAAAGTTATCCAGGTAATGATAGTTTAAAACAAAATCCTTTAGCAAGCGATCGCACGGCCATTAGTAAACTCACCCGTCAGCAAAGAAATAACCTTGTCCAAGTTTTAGTAAATATTTTTAATCATGGTTTTGACTGATCCTAATTCTAGCTTAGATAATTTGCAAAATTCACATCCCCCAGAAGAACTTATTAATGATTTACAGATTAGCCCTTATACCAGATTACCTGATCAACAAGATATAGAACTTGAACGTAAATTACGAGAACTCAAGTTTAAACAAGAATTAAGAAAAGATTGGATTTCTTTTTTAGTTAAAGACGTAATTGGCTATTCTGTAACTATGATTTTTATTCTCACACTAGCTGGGTTTTATCTATTTCGTATTCATCGCCACTAGTAGAGACATTCTCTGAAAATTCTTGATAAAGAAAGTCTCTACAAAGATGGGTTTTTAATTATTATTGAATATTCATTACATTAGATAAATGTTGATCCATCCAATTACCTAGATCAGTTATGACCTCAAGATAATTAATATCATAGTGTAAATCATGATAGCCTCCCGGATATTCAATTCTTAACTTATCTGGATAAGTTACTTTTTGATAAAAAATTTCACTTCCTTCTGGCAACGCAATTCTGTCAGCACTACCATGTAAAATTAACAGTGGTAATTGCCATTTTTCGGCGTGAGCATGAATCCAATCTACTGTCGCAAAAAATTCTGTAGATAACCTAGCAGTAGCCAAAGTATGACGTAATTTATCGTGAGTATAAGAATCTAAAATTTTCTGATCTCGTGAACCAGCGCTAAAATCCAAACCAATATTTAAGGAAAAACGTGGCCACACCTGGGAGAGTAACTTACCTAAAATTACCCGACTCAGTGGTACTCCCACTTTACCAATGCTGGGTGCAAAAGCAATCACACCTGACAACGCAGATTTATCTTCTACATAACGGAGAGTATAATCTAATGCAATTACTCCCCCCATACTATGTCCGAATAGAAAAATTGGGTGTTCTGGTTGTTGCTTTTGAATCAAGTTGAGGAAAGTTTGCAAGTCATCACGAAATTCAGACCAGGTGTTAATGTATCCTCTTTGACCGCATGAACGCCCATGACCACGTAAATCAAAGCCATAGACAGCATATCCCTTCGGTAACAAATATTCAACTATGGTCTTGTAAAGTCCGCTGTGTCCTCCAAGTCCGTGTACAAGCACTAAAATACCCCTCACTTCACCCCGAGGATGCCAGCTTTGGTAATATAAATCAAGACCCCCAACACCTGGAAATGTGCCTTCTTGACGAGATATGATCGCCTCGCTGTGATAAATCATAAAGTTAAAATTTTACTTCCTTGGCGATAAGCTACTAGCTTATTAACGTATATTGTAGATAAATTTGCTTCTAACTGTAGGAATAAATACAGACAATTTATATAATAATTATCATGTTATGGAAATAACCACAATAATTAATCAAGATTAATCCCCCATTTGTTTGAAAAGTCCGGGATCTAAATATGTGCAAAGTAGTTACCTATATAACAATATTTGATATGGATATAGCTTAATATTAAACATTTAGTTATTTACTAATTAATCATAAAAAACAACTAACAAAAGTCACAAATTATGAAATTTTCCCTAGCGGCAAATTTAGAAAATCCCAATAAATTGCGTTCTATGTTAGACAATAACTTATCTATTGCCTAACAAAGAGAAGAAAATCTGCGTACTTTAATTCAACCAGGTGCTTTACCCAGAGTTGATTATTTAAGAAATCCAAATACCGTGGAATCCGTAGGGTACACGCTGAGGAATCATTACCCGCGCTATAGGTTCGTTAGTGATATCTTGGGCGTTAATAACAACAAGTTCTGAGGTTTGGGAATTTTCATCATAAACAAATGTTACCAACCATCCTTGATCTTCTGCTGTACCATGGGGATGAGGTGCAAATACAGATTCACCACCATAACGATTTTTACCAAATTCATGGGTTTGGGATTTACCATTTTCAAAATCGTATTTTATGACACCATCAAATAAGGGATTTTGACTATGTGCCATTTTCCCCACATAACCATATTGGGTTTTTCTCCCTAACAGGTTTTCATTGACACGGGGAAATTCTCCTGGAACATCATCTAATCTTTCTTCGGTAACTTTACCTGTGCTGAGGTTAAAGCGCCAACGGTGTAGAAAAGGAATGTCCCCTTGGGGGTCGCGGTATGTATCTTGGGAAACAAGAACATTTGTAGAACTCATGCGACAAGCAATAAGTACCACTTCGTCTCCTGTTTCATAAGCGTTGAGGGTGTGGAAGACGTAGCAAGGAGGAGATTCAAACCAGCGAATATTGCTATTGTCACCATGACGAGGCATTATACCAAACCGACTGGGGCAATCGCTCTCAAACATCAGCATCGGTTCTCCCCGCATCATCCGTTCAGGACTAAATGTTAAGGGTAAATCCATGAAAATGGTATAATTTTCGGTAATGGCGAAATCGTGCATCATCACCGCTACAGGTATTTCTATAGGTACGGTTCGCAATAACTCACCCTGGTCAGAAACTATGCCATATTGTACATAAGGTGGTCTAAAACCGTAACCAAAAAACATCATTTCCCCTGTAACTGGATCTACCTTGGGATGGGCGGTAAAGGCAGAAACTAATTTATCATTGTAAGTATGTTCCCCAATAGTTGCTAAATCAGGAATACTAATGTGATGGGGCGCACCTCCCTCCCATAATGCTAAAAGTTGTTGGTTATGCCAAACTAGGGCGGTATTAGCGGTATTTTTCCCCGGTCCGTGGGGGTTGTCCATTTGTGGTGGTTCTAAAAGTCCACTCCACACAGCTTTACCCGCTTCATTCTCAATCTTCCATCCTCTAGTTTTGACATAGCGATTACGATAAGTAGCTTTACCATTGCTAATTTCTACGCCATGTAACATCCCATCACCATCAAACCAGTGATATTGACCTATAGGACTCCATTGGGGGTTGGGACCATTACGGACAAACATCCCTGATAATTCTGGAGGGAGTTTTCCCATAACTTCTAAGGTATCAGTAGTAATTTCTGTGGCTATGGGGGCAAAATTGCTTTCTAAATAGGGATTGACTGCTATTGATGCTATGGTCATATTCAGTGAATTAAATAAGGACACTGTATTTAATATAATTAGCGATCGCTATTTGTGCTAAAAAAAAACAGTAAAAATTTTGATTTTTCCTTATTTTTCAGGACGATAATTATGTAATAATTGATTTTACCAAATTCATAAATCAGTTGGGTAAGATCCCCGACTTCTGCTTTGAGAATATCAATAAATTCTGAATTAATGTTCAGAGGTCACGGATCTAGTTTCTATAGCTGAATACTTACCAATCTCTTAATCATAACTGTAAACAATGCCAATAGAATCACAAATGTCTAATATTGATAATGATATTTTTACCGATTTTGGTGCGGTGATGATTCCTCAAGCACCTGCTGGATTCAAGTCAGGTTTTATTGGGATTATTGGCCGTCCTAATGTGGGTAAATCCACTTTAATGAATGAATTAGTGGGGCAAAAAATTGCCATTACTTCCCCAGTTGCCCAAACTACTCGTAATCGTTTAAGAGGTATTTTAACCACAGAAACAGCACAATTAATTTTTGTGGATACACCGGGTATTCATAAACCCCATCATCAACTAGGGGAAGTGCTGGTCAAAAATGCGAAAATTGCCATTGAATCAGTAGATGTAGTATTATTTGTAGTTGATGGCACAGTTCCTTGTGGTGCGGGCGATCGCTATATTGCCGAATTACTAATTAATAGTCGAACACCTGTAATTTTAGGCATTAATAAGATTGATCAACAACCCGAAGATTCTCAAAAAATAGATGAAACCTATCTCCAACTAGCTAATACCTATCAATGGCAAACTGTGAAATTTTCCGCTAAAAGCGGTACAAATTTATCAGAACTCCAAAACCTATTAATTAATCATCTCGATCCCGGTCCGTTTTACTATCCACCAGATTTAGTCACAGATCAACCAGAAAGATTTATCATGGGTGAATTAATTAGAGAACAGATATTATTATTAACCCGTGAAGAAGTTCCCCATTCTGTAGCGATCGCCATTGATTTAGTTGAAGAAACCCCAAAAATTACCCGTGTTTTAGCCACAATTCATGTTGAGAGGGATTCACAAAAAGGAATTCTTATTGGTAAAGGTGGGACAATGCTAAAATCTGTTGGTAGTGCAGCTAGAGAACAAATTCAAAAACTCATTGCTGGTAAAGTTTATTTAGAATTATTTGTTAAAGTCCAACCAAAATGGCGACATTCACGGATAAGATTAGCAGAACTCGGTTATCGTGTGGAAGAGTAGGAAGAATAGAAATAAATAGTGCTGCAAAATAAATTGCATATTTTCGGAAAGGTAACAGGTGAGAGTTGACGGTTGATAGGGAAATAAATTTATATTGTTCTTTTTTTTGAACTCCTGACTCGGTGACTCCTGAATTCTTATTCAGATGCCCGAATTATTTACCAATAAAATCAACATAACCTCCCATATTTTCATCATCTGTCCCCAATATTATGCCTCCTGTTGCACCAGGAATGAGTTCCAAAGCTTCAATTTTATGATATTTATTGCGATAAATAGGGAAAAGCTGATAATTTTGTTTCCAGATAATTTGATTACTATTAACTGCGAAATGACCTGCAATATAAACAGCAGATGTAAATGGCCCATCATTACCACCATCACTCGCTGCACTAATATAAACAATACCCGCCTTATCTATTTTTAAATCAGAAATATGGCGAACTTGTCCAGGGGGAAAAGGTACTGTAAAATCCGCAGCACTGACAAAATTTATTTGAGATTTATCTATATCTAAAATTCCCCAATAAATTTTTGCTGGTTCTTTTCCCTCACCACGATGCGCCCAAACAGCAATAATTTTACCGTCAATATTTTGAACACTCAAAGCTTCAAAATTACTACCGTGACTAACTTTTGGTAAATCAAATTTTTTCACAAAAATAATTCTCTGTTTTTGAATATCTAATTGCAAATGATAAATATTACCATCACTTGTTAAAGCTAAAAACTCAGAGGTATTTTTACCCGGAAGAGATGTTAACGCTTCTAAATCATCTGGTAACACATTTTTTTCTGGCCAATTTAGTGGTGTATATTCGGGCTGATTTTCACCATGAATATGAACAATTGCTAACCTGACTTGATTTTTTTGTTTATTATCATGGACAATCAAAAAATCTAAATTATTGTCTTCCTGTGTCAACAAAGCTATACCACTAATGCCAAAATTAATACCACCACGAACAGGCCGCCATTCCTGCGCCCTAACTGGTTGAGATATGAATAATAATGATCCTAAAATAATCAGATTGATCACTAATGGCGAAAATTTACCCATATCAATGTGTTTTATCTGAGGTAGGTGATATTACATCATACCAATTTTAGGATCGGAATAAAAATTTTTTAGTTAAATCATTAGGTACTTGAGATTATTCTCAACGCACAAATAGCTATTCTAGAAAATTAGGTCGTGCTTGTTGATTTAACTTAAATTTTTCCTCTAATAATTCCCATTTTTCTTGCTCAATTATATGAATAAATTCGTTGAGACTTTGGCGATATTGTTGTAATGAATGTAGTAGTGATTGGCGATTATATTGCGCCATCATTACTCCCAATTCTGGATTTCCTCCCCCAACTCTACTAGTATCCCGAAACCCAGAACTAGCGAAATTTTGGGATAATTGAGCGATTTTTGGGTCAGTTTCACTTAAACAGGCCGCAATTAAAGAAGCACTAACCATCACGGGTAAATGAGAAATCCAACTCACAGCGCGATCATGTTGTTCTGGTTGACAATAGTAAATATTTGAGCCAAGCGATCGCACAATTTCTTCTACAATGATGACAGCGTGATTAGGTGTTGTTTCTATTGGCGTTATCACATAAGGCCGATTGACAAATAAGTTAGGTTGTGATGCTTCTATACCTACATCGGTTTTACCCGCCATAGGGTGGCCGCCCACAAAATTTTCCCATAAAGGAGAAATTGCCTCCACTATAGGTTTTTTAACTGAACCAACATCAGTAATAATAGTAGTCTTAGGTAGATGAGTAATCAACTCTTGGACTTGAGGTACTATCATTCCTATAGGAGTACAAATAAATACAACTTCTGCGGATGCTAACAAACTTAATTCTAAGCCAGCTTGATCAACATTGCCCAGATTAATAGCTTTTTCACAAGTTGATTGACGACGACTTACACCTAAAACATAGTGTCCTTTTGAACGTAAATCAAAACCTAAACAACCGCCTATAAGACCTAATCCTAAAATACCAATTTTCATTTTCATCTAAACCTCAAGGAGACA
>NZ_PGEM01000022.1 GCF_002934005.1 Cuspidothrix issatschenkoi CHARLIE-1
TTTTACCTTACCTGAATTCTTACTAACATTTTAATTTTCTAATGCCGAATGAAAAGCCTTAACTAATAAATCAATCCCCGTAATTGCACCACCGACAACAACAGCATCAGCACCTAAATCTAAGGCTTTTTTCGCCATTTCTGGGGAAGCAATACCACCTTCACAAATTACAAAGGTATCCAGATTTTCTACTATTTGGGTGAGTAATTCCCAACCCGGAGGAGAATAGTTTTGAGTTGCGGCAGTGTATCCAAATAGAGTTGTTCCTACAATATCTGCACCAGCATCAATAGCTAATTTTGCCGCTTCATAAGTATCTACATCTGCCATAACTGGCTTCTCTAATTTTTCGTGAATTAAAGTAATAATATCTATTAACTTTTCATTACCAGGACGATTTCTGGTAGTGGCATCTATGGCAATAATATCTGCACCGGCTTGGGCTACAGCAACAGCGTGATCATACAAGGGAGTAATGTATACATCAGAACCTGTGATGATTTGTTTCCATAGTCCGATAATTGGTACTTCTACCTTTTCTCCCACTGCTTGAATATGGATAGGAGTATCAATTCTTACGCCTATAGCCCCATTATTAACTGCGGCTTGTGCCATAGCGGCAATTACATAGGGATCATGTAATGGAGAATTTACGGGTGCTTGACAGGAAACGATTAATCCTTTGCTTAAATTAGTCATTTTTAACTTTTATAACTTTTAATTGTTTTGGTATCCACACAGTAAAAATTGAACCTATTCCCATGGTAGATTCTACTTCAATTCTACCTCGATGTAGTTCTACCAGTTGTTTAGTTAATGCTAAACCTAAGCCAGTACCTTCATAGCGTCGGCGATAGGGTGTATCAAGTTGTTGGAATTTTTCAAATAATAGTGGTAATTTTTCTTCTGGTATACCAATACCTGTATCTTCTATCTGGAGAATAGCAGTATTATCCTCTATCCAAATCCGTAAAGTGACAGTTCCATCTTCTGGAGTAAATTTAATCGCATTAGTTAATAAATTCCAGAGAATTTGTTCAACTCTATGGACATCAGCAGTAAAGTTATCTTGTGTGGGATTAATTTGTAAATCTAATTGTAAGGTGAGTTTTTGACTGTTGGCTTTTTCTTTTAGAGATTCTAAGATATTTTGACCTGTTTTAATTAAGGAAAAATCGGAAATATGTAAAACTGTTTTTCCTGCCTCAATTTGAGATAAATCCAGGATGTCATTAATCATAGATAATAAATGTTCACCACTATCATGAATTGTTTGTAAATAATTTCTTTGTCTGGTACTTAATTCACCCAAGGGCCAACTTAATAATGTAGAAGACATCCCAATCACATAGGTTAAAGGTGTAAGTAATTCATGACTAATAGTAGCTAGAAATTCACTTTTAATCCGACTAGCAGCTTCCGCAGCAATGAGGGCTTCCCTGAGTGCAATTGTTCTTTCAATGACTCTTTGTTCTAGAGTTTGTTTTTCTTGGGTTAAAGATTGCATTAACTCGGTTTGCTTAATAGTTATAGCTAATTCTTCCGCAATAGCAGTTAGTAATTTTTTCTCGTTTTCATGCCATTCACGGGGAATATAACATTGATGAGCAATTAACAATCCCCATAACTTATTGTCAAATATAATTGGTACTGCTAATTTAGCTCTAACTTTAACCTCTCGTAGAAAATTTAATAAACAATTTTCTAAAAGATATGTTTCTTCAATATCATTAACAGCTAATGTAAAACTTTGGCGGTATTTTTGCCAACATTGTGTATGAGGTTGGAAGCAATTTTCTTCCTGATAATCTAAAACTGAAGGTATATCTTTTTTCGCAGAGACTTCATAAATCACACAACCTCTTGGCACATAATTGGTATCTATATTTACTTGCGAATTAATTAATATACTTTCTGCTTTAGATTTGGTATATTCAAATTTATAAATTACTAATCTGTCTAAATCCAAAAACTCACGCACTTGAGCTAATATCTTATTCATCGTTACGGACAAATCTAGGCTTTTACGAATTTGTGTAGTAACTCTGTTTAAAAGTTGCTCTTGGGCTATTTGTTTTTTCAGACTATCTTCTACATCTTGACAAATTGCGGTAGATTCTATATTAATAGAGCCTAGAGAATGGGGTAGAAAATATTCTAATAATAATAATGTAAATTGACTTTGCAAAGTTGGATCATTAGCAGCAATCTCTCGACGATATTGATCAAGAATTTGACAAGTGTGGGTATCACATTTCAATAATTCGCCTAATTGCGATATAAATAAAGCGATCGCATCAGGATGAAATGTCAAACTGGTATTTACCCGGTCATTTTTCCCTGCTTCTGTTGGTTGTAAATTACCCACCAAAAGCGCATTAAATCCTGGAGACAAAATC
>NZ_PGEM01000198.1 GCF_002934005.1 Cuspidothrix issatschenkoi CHARLIE-1
ATTTAGTCTGGAAGAGCCAAATTTCTTTAATTTCAGTATACTCTTTAACCTCAGAACATAAAGCTTCAGGAAGAATTAAAACAACGTTATAGTCATGATTTTTATAAAATTTACTTGCTATCACAGCAGCACATACAGTTTTACCTGTGCCTGGTGCGCTTTGCAATAAAAAACTATTAATGTTAGTAAGTTCTGAATATCTAGAATATGAATAACTTGTCAATGTTTCTGATAATTGGTAAAAGAGTTTTATCTGCTCTTGAGTAAGGTGAGGTGAATATAAATACGCACCATAAATGAATTGATACCATGAATAAGTCTTATTGACATTAAAATTAAACGTTGGTATATCTTCTACTTGGCTTTCTTCAATTCCCATTAAATTAGCTAAGGTGTATGTTGGGTTTCTATCTCTATCTTCGATAACTCCCTGGTAAACATCCCTTCTTAAACCTGCCTTAATTACTAAAATTTCCTGGGAATTTATCCATTCCCAAATAACCCTTACATCACCCTGTTTAGTTCTCAATAAATCTGTATAGCCTTCTAACTTACGACGATCTCCAAGATTCCCCTGACTCATTTGTTTTAAAATTTCTGCTACAGTCTCAGAATACTGGTGTGAAAGCTTCTGGATCTCTCGAAAAGCAGCACGCACAATTCTTATAGCAATAACATCACTTTGCAAATCTCCGACATTCGGCTTTAGCGTTTGAGAATCCATCGGTTTTTACTCCACACCTAACAAATCCACTACAGTAAATTTTCCCTTGACACCAAAGATTATACAAACAGTGAAAATACGCAAACCACGTTTTTACATATTTCTTATTATTTCTTGTCGTTACGGGTAAATTATGCTAGTAAAGCGTAAATTATGTAAGGAAGTTAAGATAGCATCATTAATGACAAATTAATATAAGTATTGAATCATAGATGCGATCGCCCGGTAAATGTGCAATTCAATACTTTGTCTTTAAATGTACATAGTAATTACATAGCTTGAGAATATCAGTCTATAAATTTTCTCAACAAAAGCACCCACTACTAGATATAATTTTCTGTAAGTTGAAAAAAACATTAAGATTAGCGTAAAAATTACATTAAAATAAAGATTACGCTTCTATTAAACTGACTAGCTAAATACCCAAATTAGGAGGAATATATATGGCTCTCGTACCAATGCGGTTGCTTCTAGATCATGCTGCTGAAAACGGATATGGTATCCCCGCTTTTAACGTCAACAACTTAGAGCAGATTCAGGCAATCATGAAAGCGGCGGTTGAAACAGATAGCCCCGTAATTTTACAAGCTTCTCGCGGCGCTCGTAATTATGCCGGGGAAAACTTCCTCCGTCACCTGATTTTGGCTGCGGTAGAAACCTATCCTGAGATTCCCATTGTCATGCACCAAGATCATGGTAATGCTCCTTCTACCTGCTATTCAGCTATCAAGAATAACTTCACCAGCGTCATGATGGATGGTTCTTTGGAAGCTGACGCTAAAACCCCTGCCAGCTTTGAATATAACGTTAGAGTTACCAGCGAAGTTGTTAATGTTGCTCACTCTTTAGGTGTGAGTGTTGAGGGTGAATTAGGCTGTTTAGGTTCTTTAGAAACCGGTGCTGGTGAAGCTGAAGATGGTCACGGTTTTGAAGGTACACTAGACCATTCTCAACTGTTAACTGACCCTGACGAAGCTGTTAGCTTTGTAGAAGCAACTCAGGTTGATGCCTTAGCTGTAGCTATCGGTACAAGTCATGGTGCTTACAAGTTTACTCGTAAGCCTACAGGTGAAATTTTGGCTATTAGCCGCATTGAAGAAATTCACCGCCGCTTACCTAACACCCACTTGGTAATGCACGGTTCTTCTTCTGTACCTGAAGATTTATTGGCACTCATTAACCAATACGGTGGTGCTATTCCTGAAACCTACGGTGTACCCGTAGAAGAAATCCAAAAAGGTATTAAGAGTGGTGTTCGTAAGGTAAATATTGATACCGATAACCGTTTGGCTATTACTGCGGCTGTCCGTGAAGCTTTAGCAGCTAATCCCAAGGAATTCGATCCTCGTCACTTCCTCAAGCCTTCTATTAAGTATATGCAAAAAGTTTGTGCTGACCGTTATGAACAGTTTGGTACTGCTGGTAACGCAAGCAAAATTAAGCAAGTTACTTTAGAAGACTATGCTGCTAAGTATGCTAAAGGCGAATTAGTAATGAAAGCGGCTGCTAAAGTTTAATCTTTCTCAGCAATAAATAGGGTATAGCTAGGCTATACTTTTATATCAAGAAACCGGGTGATGTTAAAGTTTCCCGGTTTTTTGTTTTTAGCTGTTCTAAATCATCAAAGTTTTGGATTATTTTTGCAACCCATAGTTTATTAATTGCCTAATACCATTTCTTTGTAAAGTTGCATATAATCTACCTTCCAGCTTCGCCGTCTCCCCTTACCCCCAATTCTAGGGGCATAAGAATTTCAAAGTCCCCCAAACTTGAGGGATTTAGGGGGCTAAATAACCACACAACGAAGTCAGATAGGACTTCTGTATACATCGTAGCTTATCAAGAGGGGAAACAATAAAAATCCAATCCCCTCCCCTTCACAAGAGGAGGGTTAGGGTGGGGTAAAATAGTAGAATGACAGGTGCTGCCGTTATTGTCTATAAAACAACTATCAGTGACGTACTCCACACACTCCCTTATGCCTTGCGGCACGCTTGCGCGAACAGGTGAGTGTGGGCTTCTCAGCGACTCTTCTCTAAAATATATGACAACCAACCCGCCAACTCTCACTTATACCCTCGAAGAAATATTATCTCGTTTGGATCAAAAGATAGAGAAGCAATTTACCGAAGTCAATCAAAAAATAGATCGGCAATTTGCTGAAGTCAACCAAAAGTTTACTGAAGTCAATCAAAAGTTTACCGAAGTCAACCAAAAAATGGATCGGCAATTTGCTGAAGTCAATCAAAAACTACAAACTATTGATAATAGACTAAATAAACTGGAAATTGGTCAGGCAGAACTATCAGGGGAAATTAAAACCCTAGACGAAAAACTATCAGGGGAAATTAAAACCCTAGACGAAAAAGTTATTGGTATTGATAAAAGACTAGATAACCAAGAATTTATTAATCGTGGAGTTCTAGTAGCAGTGATTATAGCCCTAATTAGTGGAGTAGTTAAACTATTCGGTTTCTTTCCCACTGGTAAAATTTGAAAACCCTGATACCATTTCTTTGTAAAGTTGTATATAATTTACCTCCCAGCTTCGCCGTCCCCCCTTACCAAGGGACTACAGGGGAGTCTGATTGTGTTTGGAGTTTAGACTAAATCTTTTCTTGTAGGCTCAATCCCTTGCTGTATAAGGTTTATGACTGGAGTTTAGACTAAAAACAGAGAGATAAGTTAAAACTACTGAGAAAAGAGAAGTTAAAAAGACTACTGACCATAGAGGATAAAGAATAGGGGAAAAAAAGCGGTCAGTGATGTAAAACTGACCGCAAAATGTTCAATGCTGATAAATGTAAAAGAGTTATCAGATTGACAATGCCATTAGAACAGCTAAGAGAATTTCGCACAAGTGTATACAATATTTTGGGCAAAGCCAAAGATGCCTTGTTTGACTTGATGGATGCAGCATTAATCACTCGGAGTATTTATGCCCTCGTAGAATTAGCTTGACCACTGGTATCGTTTTGCTAAACAACTTGAGTTTGGACTCTACCACAACTTAGTACCCCAGAACAGTGTCAAAAGTGGAGCGACCTATTACCACTTATGACTTGGCAACTTTGGTTAGCCCGTGATGTTGCGGCTGATAATCCATTACC
>NZ_PGEM01000199.1:0-267 GCF_002934005.1 Cuspidothrix issatschenkoi CHARLIE-1
TGGTCTAACCTAGGTCGGTCGCAGACTTGAAGTTGTACTTTCAAACTATGATTTGGTTCGATAAGGGCTATTAGCTCAGGTGGTTAGAGCGCACCCCTGATAAGGGTGAGGTCCCTGGTTCGAGTCCAGGATGGCCCACCTGAAGCAAGTCAAAAGTAAAAAGTCAAATGTCAAAGGTATATTGCTTTTGAATTTTGCCTTTTGAATTTTGAGTTGTTTTTGGGGGTTTAGCTCAGTTGGTAGAGCGCCTGCTTTGCAAGCAGGATG
>NZ_PGEM01000199.1:481-2230 GCF_002934005.1 Cuspidothrix issatschenkoi CHARLIE-1
GGAAAAGCCTAAACCAACAGGTTTACTTGTTGGGGTAGTGGGACAGCGATATCGAATCTAGAGACTAGACGAAGCAGCTAAATACTGTACCAGAGGGGGTGAAAGTCCTGTAGTCGAAAGTCAAAGGATAGTAGCTGAATCCCGAGTAGTACGGAGCACGAGGAATTCCGTATGAATCAGCGAGGACCATCTCGTAAGGCTAAATACTACTGTGTGACCGATAGAGAACAAGTACCGCGAGGGAAAGGTGAAAAGAACCCCGGAAGGGGAGTGAAATAGAACATGAAACCATGAGCTTACAAGCAGTGGGAGTCCGATTTAACGGATGACCGCGTGCCTGTTGAAGAATGAGCCGGCGACTTATAGGCACTGGTAGGTTAAAGCGAGAATGCTGGAGCCAAAGGGAAACCGAGTCTGAAGAGGGCGATAAATCAGTGTTTATAGACCCGAACCCTGGTGATCTAACCATGGCCAGGATGAAGCTTGGGTAACACCAAGTGGAGGTCCGAACCGACCGATGTTGAAAAATCGGCGGATGAGCTGTGGTTAGGGGTGAAATGCCAATCGAACCAGGAGCTAGCTGGTTCTCCCCGAAATGTGTTGAGGCGCAGCGGTAATGAATAAATCTAGGGGGTAAAGCACTGTTTCGGTGCGGGCTGGGAGACCGGTACCAAATCGAGACAAACTCAGAATACCTAGAGAACACATTGCCAGTGAGACAGTGGGGGATAAGCTTCATTGTCAAGAGGGAAACAGCCCAGACCACCAGCTAAGGTCCCCAAATCATCACTAAGTGATAAAGGAGGTGAGATTGCACAGACAACTAGGAGGTTTGCCTAGAAGCAGCCACCCTTGAAAGAGTGCGTAATAGCTCACTAGTCAAGCGATCTTGCGCCGAAAATGAACGGGGCTAAGTGATGTACCGAAGCTGTGGGATTAATATATTAATCGGTAGGGGAGCGTTCCGTGGTAGGAAGAAGCAGTAGCGGCGAGCAGCTGTGGACGAAACGGAAGTGAGAATGTCGGCTTGAGTAGCGCAAATGTATGTGAGAATCATACACCCCGAAACCCTAAGGGTTCCAGAGCCAGGTTCGTCCACTCTGGGTTAGTCGGGACCTAAGGCGAGGTCGAAAGGCGTAGTCGATGGACATCAGGTCAATAATCCTGAACTATTGTGTGGGAGCATAACTAGGGACGCATGAAAGATAGCCATACCCTGATTGGTTTGGGAGGAGTTTACGNNNACAGGTAGGGAGGTTGAGAATACCAAGGGGCGCGAGATAACTCTCTCTAAGGAACTCGGCAAAATGGCCCCGTAACTTCGGAAGAAGGGGTGCCCACCTAAGAAGTGGGTCGCAGTGAAGAGATCCAGGCGACTGTTTACCAAAAACACAGGTCTCCGCCAACTCGAAAGAGGACGTATGGGGGCTGACGCCTGCCCAGTGCCGGAAGGTTAAGGAAGCTGGTCAGCGAAAGTGAAGCTGGCGACCGAAGCCCCGGTGAACGGCGGCCGTAACTATAACGGTCCTAAGGTAGCGAAATTCCTTGTCGGGTAAGTTCCGACCCGCACGAAAGGCGTAACGATCTGGATGGTGTCTCAGAGAGAGACTCGGCGAAATAGGAATGTCTGTGAAGATACGGACTGCCTGCACCTGGACAGAAAGACCCTATGAAGCTTTACTGTAGCCTGGAATTGTGTTCGGGCTTGGCTTGCGCAGGATAGGTGGGAAGCGATGAGATATTCCTTGT
>NZ_PGEM01000200.1 GCF_002934005.1 Cuspidothrix issatschenkoi CHARLIE-1
TAAAATTTTTCATAATTTTATTGACCAATTTCGGTGCAAGATTGTTAGTTGTACATTTGAGGCAGTATGAATGTTTAAATTATCAGATATACCTACATTATCTGAAATTATTGATGATCTGCCAAATATATGCGGTTGGGAAAAGGAAGTGTTGACTGTAGTTAACCACAATGAACCTATTTTTCTACCAACTACTAATCTAAAATTAGCAGATATTAATGCAGTATTTACTATTGCTCTACATATGCACCAACCCACTATCCCAGCAGGAAATAATGGTGCATTAATCAGCAATTTGCAATATATGTTTACACATCAGCAAGAAGGAGATAATCACAATGCTACCCCTTTTGCTAATTGTTATAGTCGCATGGGAGATTTTATTCCTGAATTAGTTGCACAAGGTTGTAATCCCCGTGTGATGTTGGATTATTCTGGTAATCTTTTATGGGGATTGGTACAAATGGGCAGAGGTGATATTCTGGATAATCTCAAACACATCACTTGTAATCCTACCTACCAACCTTATGTAGAATGGTTGGGAACTATGTGGAGTCATGCTGTCATCCCTTCCACACCCATCAAAGATATTAAACTACACATTATCGCTTGGCAACATTATTTTGCTGCAATTTTTGGCTGGGAAGCATTAGCAAGAGTCAAAGGATTTTCCCCTCCAGAAATGCACTTACCAAACCATCCAGATACCTTATTTGCATTTATCAAAGCCTTGAAAGAATGTGGTTATCGTTGGTTATTGGTGCAAGAACATACCGTAGAAACAATTAATGGTCAACCTTTAAATTATAAACATTTACCACATCGGTTAATAGCTCGCAATTCCTACGGTGAAAAAATTAGTATTACTGCATTGATAAAAACCCAAGGTTCAGATACTAAATTAGTCGCCCAAATGCAGCCATATTATGAAGCAAAAACTTTATCTAAACAAAAATTAGGTGATGTTTTCGTACCTCCCATAGTTAGTCAAATAGGTGATGGTGAAAACGGTGGTGTAATGATGAACGAATTTCCCGGCGGTTTTCAACGAGCTTGGGAGGATATGGTGCAAAATGGAGGGGGCAAAACTGGTGTTGTTGGCGTTTGTGGTACAGAATATTTAGAATTATTAGCAGCAGCAGGTTGTCAACCCGAAGACTTTCCTACCTGTCAAGCAAGTGGACAACATCAAATCTGGGCGCAAATTGCCAAAGATAATTATCAACCGGATGCTGTAGAAAATGCGATTCAAGAATTGAAAAAAAATCACCCCAATTTTCATATTGATGGGGCATCATGGACTAATCATATTAGTTGGGTGCAAGGATACGAAAATGTATTATCTCCCATGTACAAACTTAGCAATTTATTTCATCAGAAATTTGACGATTTATTATCTGATCAAGAAGGTGTAAATCTGACTCAAGACAGTCAATACCGCCAACTGCTATTACATAATCTCTTATTACAAACTAGCTGTTTTCGTTATTGGGGACAAGGGACTTGGACAGACTACGCTCAGGAAATTTACCGCCAGGGAGAGCAATTACTTTAAGTTCCTGGAGGGGAACAAATATGGTAGTAAACCGAGATCCTTATAAAAACCTGCAACATGGTCTGGAACCTATTGCTAGAAACCGATTTTCTATCAGGGTTATAACTACCTGAGCAAAATTAATTTAGCATTTTTGGAACAAACAAAAATCTCTGTATTCCTTAAATATCTCTGAAACCCTCTTTTCTCTGTGGACTCTATGCCTGGAGTGGGTAGTTTTTCACGAACTTATGCGTAACTCCTATTAAAGTATGGGCTGCTGAAATAATAGTAACGCCAATATAAAATCCATTATAAAAATTGCTACCCAAGTAGTGACAACTGCCCTGGTGGCTGACTCTCCCACTTCCTTTGCTCCTCCTTGGGTTGTCAGTCCCCAACTACAGCCATTAACAGCAACTATAGTTCCAAAAATTACCCCCTTGAGGAGAATAATAAAAATATCTGATGGTAATAAAAAATTTCTCACCGATTCTAAAAATATTTCGGGAACAACTTGATAAAACTGCATAGCGGCAAAAGCGCCTCCGGTAATACCGATAACGACGGCAAAAATCATCATTACAGGCATCATTAAACAGCAAGCAATAACTCTGGGTAGAACTAGATAATCAATGGGATCGGTTCTGAGCATATATAAAGCGTCAATTTGTTCTGTGACTCGCATTGCTCCTAATTCTGCCGCAAAAGCTGAACCAACTTGTCCGGCGATAATACTAGCAGTTAAAATTGGTGCTAATTCTCGACAAAATGCTAAAGCAAAAGCACCGCCAACGCTTTCTACTGACCCAAATCTGACTAATTCTCTGGCGGTTTGAATAGTGAAAATCATCCCAGCAAAACCACTGACTAGCAAGACAGGGGAGAGGGAAGCCGGGCCCGCTGTGACTGCGTGTTCTAATATCTTGCGATAGTAGGTTTTGCCTTGGATCAAATGTAGTAATATCTGACCTAACAACAGAAATGCCGATAAACAGCGAATTATCCAGGATTGTTCTAAATTTTTTTGTGGTTGCAAGTTGATGGATACTAAGTAATTTGGGATAAATAATTATGACTGGGACAAGTAAGGAGAAGGAAAATAGTTCAAATCCTATTTACTTTTTTCTCTGTTGTTGATGACTAATTTGAAAGTGCTATATTAACATTATTATCTAACCTGTCGCTTGTATAAATTGAATTATTCTCAAAATATGAACCAGTTTTGTCATCACAAAGGAGTAATATGTTAAAAACAAATGTTTTCTTTGACAATCTTGGAGTTATTAAACAAGGACATTTAGAATTAAATGATTTTACATTACTTTGTGGTGCTAATAATACAGGCAAAACCTATGTAATGTATTCTTTATACGCTCTACTTGATCAGCGTTTTGAAGCCAATTTTAATTTTGTAGAGAATCTTGTTAAGCAATTGAGTCAAGAGACAGTCTGTAAATATAATATTCAAAATTTGATCGGCGATAACTATGGTAATATCTTAGAAGAAATAACAGAAGGAATTAATAAGCATTTACCAAATTTGTTTGGGGTTAAATCCGATGAATTTAGGCAAACTCAAATTAAATTAGAACTTGATATTAATTTTATTTTAGCCAATATAACTAATCATCCTTGGCAAAGTCGTGTAAGTCTAAGCAATAAAGAATCAGACTGGTTTTTAGATATTCAAAAACCTGAAAATGATACCAATGTAACTTTCACAATACGAGATGATAAAGGTATTCCTCGTAAATTATTGACAGAGTTGATTTCTAGTAATATCATTGGGTTAATTTTTAGCACATTTAACCAAAAGAAGCAAAATTGTTTTTTAATTCCTGCTGAACGTGGTGGACTTAATTTATTTTTTAAAGAGTTGTCCAGTATCCGTAATCGTCTGCTACATCATGCACAGAAAGATAATATTAATCCTATGGAGGTTTTAAAAGATATTGTTAACTCTCGTTACGCAGAACCGATTTCCGATTATATTGAGTTTTTGAATGACTTGAATAATACCAAAAAGCGAAAAAGTGATTATCAAATACAAGCACAATACATTCAAAAACACATCATTAATGGTAAATATGAAATAGATCGTTATGGGGATATATTTTTCTTACCTTATAAAAGTAACAATAAGAAAATGCCTTTACATTTTACTTCATCTACCGTCAAAACTCTATTTAGTTTAGTTTTCTATTTAGAACATCTGGCTCAATCAGGAGATTATTTAATGATTGACGAACCAGAATTAAGCTTACATCCAGATAATCAACGAAATTTAGCTAGAGTATTGGCAAAATTGGTCAATAATGGTGTTAGAGTAGTATTGAGTACCCATAGTCCCTATTTTGTCCGTGAATTAAATAATTTGATTATGTTAAGTAAATCTTTTGTAAAAGCTAGTGAATTACGTGAGCGTTATGGTTATGAACCTGGTGAGTATTTAAAACCTGAAATAGTATCAGCTTATTTATTTGATAAGAAGACTATCAAGGAGATGGAAATTGATCCCAATGAAGGTATTATTGCACAAACATTTGATGATGTAATTAATAATCTTAATCAGTCTTCCAATGATATTTACTATGCTTCTCAAGAAGAGGAAGATTGGGATAATGAGTGATAATTTAATTGATATAGTAAAACTTGCAATTAAACAAGATTTTCATTTAGTTGTAATCTCCAATAAAAATGATTTCACCCTTACAATTAAAGAAGAACATCCAGATGCAAAATGTAAGTTTGTAACGATAAAGTTAAAAAAATCAATAGATTATTTTGGGTTTTCTCTACATAAAGATAAGGGACAAGGAAACAATGATCCTGTATATCCTTTTCTTAATCCCCAATGTAAAGGTATTTGTTCTAAAGATGATGGCATTTTATTTTTAAGAAAGTCAAATAAGGTTTATGTTTTGTTGATAGAAATGAAGTCTACAAATCCCGGAGGTTACTTACAACAATTAAAGGCGGCTAAAAGTTTTGTTGATTTTATTTTACAACGGATTAAAATTTTTAATAATCAAATCAATACGAAAGTTGAATTCAGAGGATTATTATTTTCATGTCGTCCTATACCCAATGAGGGAACAACTAAAAAACAAAAACTTACATTTGCAGATAGGAATGGTTTGTTAGTTTCGGAAAATTCAGGTAATAATACTTACCATATACAACAATTTCTAGAGAAAATAGATTAGATTTTAGCTAAAGAAAAAACTCAAAAAAAAGATTCCTGGGTTCTCTGTGCAGTTTTAACCAGGTTTACACGATCAAGAAAGTTGTAAGATAGAGAAAATAACATTGCTCTTCAGACACCACAACCAATGACATCAACTCTGCTGAAATTTCCGCGTCTTAACGCACCTACACTGCATTCTCTACCCAACGGTTTAACCATTATTGCCGAACAAATGCCAATAGATGCGGTTAATCTCAACCTATGGGTAAAAACAGGTTCAGCGATGGAGTCCGATGCTATTAATGGTATGGCCCATTTTTTAGAACATATTGTTTTTAAAGGTACGGAAAAACTAATTAGTGGTGAATTTGAGCGCCGGATTGAAGAACGTGGTGCAGTAACTAATGCTGCTACTAGTCAAGACTATACGCACTATTATATTACAACTGCACCTAAAGATTTTGCTGAATTAGCCCCGTTACAAATAGATGTTGTTTGTAATCCGAGTATTCCTGATGAAGCTTTTGAGAGAGAACGTTTGGTAGTTTTAGAAGAAATTAGGCGTTCTGAGGATAATCCGCGACGACGGATTTATCGTCATATTATGGAAACTGCTTTTGATTATTTACCCTATCGTCGTCCTGTACTTGGTCCAGAGGCGGTTATTTCTCAAGTGCAACCGCAACAAATGCGAGATTTTCATGATTATTGGTATCAACCTCAGTCAATTACAGCAGTAGCAGTGGGTAATTTACCAGTAGAAGAATTAATAGAAATTATTGCTGACGAATTTAGTAAAAATCATCTACAAACAAGTAAACAAATCACACAAACAACTTTTATTCCTGAACCTGCATTTACAGAAATAGTCCGCCGGGAACTGGTGGATAAAAGTTTACAACAAGCAAGATTAGTGATGATTTGGCGAGTTCCTGGATTGATGGAATTAAATGAAACTTATGCACTTGATGTTGTGGCGGGAATTTTAGGCCATGGAAGAACCTCTAGATTGGTGCAAGATTTACGGGAAGAACGGGGATTAGTTTCTTCTATTTCTGTGAGTAATATAAGTAATTTATTGCAAGGTGTATTTTCGATTTCTGCTAAATGTGATGTAGAAAATTTAGCTGCTGTGGAATCAGCTATTGTGGAACATTTGAGCAAATTACAAACACAATTGATCAAAGAATCAGAAATTGAGCGCGTGCGCCGGCGTGTAGCAAATCGTTTTATATTTGGCAATGAAACCCCAAGCGATCGCTCTGGATTGTATGGTTATTATCACTCATTAATTGGTGATTTAGAACCAGCTTTTAATTATCCTCAATATATTCAAGCACAACAAGCAACGGATTTAATGCAAGCAGCAAAATATTATCTTCCCACCGATGCTTATGGTGTGGTCATCATCAAACCTGTTTAAGAATTTAGGAGTCGTACAATTTATTTTACACGACTGCTTAATTATATGATAGAAACACCATTAACTTATTTGGTGCAGTCAATGGTCTGATTAACTCACCTACACTTCCCCAAAATGAGTAATATAACAGGGCAGGGATGCAGGGGAGAATATTTTTACTCTTGCCTATAACTTGGTTTAATAAGAAAAGTGGTGTCACCAGAAAGATAATGATTTTGGCTCAAAGTTTAACTATTGATTCGGTTTTAGTAAATAACTGTATCCAGTTTACAACCTGGGGATTTTCTTCCCTTTTACTTGCGGAAATTGTCAGAGATGCTTATCATGCTTTGTGTCATCAGATAACATGGTTAGCGAAATGGCACAATAAACATCATGCCGTATACCGTCGGGATTTAACTTTAATTTCCCAAAAAGCCTATATCGAGTCCCAGTTGTATCACGATATCGTTGAATCGGGCATATTAGTAACAATATTAACAATGATTGCCTTACTAGCTCATCAATGGGGATTATGGTTAGGAGTCGCATACTCCATAACTTTCTTATATGGCGCATCTGTGCGATATTTCCAAGGAACAATAGACACAGACTACAATCATTTACCTGGACCATTAGAAACAATTCCCTCTGTTTGGTGGGTAAATAGAACCTATCATTGGCGACATCATTTTGATGATGTTAATGCTTACTATAGTGGTGTATTTCCTCTGGTGGATAAAATATTAGGAACAGGACTTTCTCTCAAAGGTAAAACCATAGCTTTAACAGGTGCTTCCGGTACATTAGGACAGGCATTAGCCGCAGAATTATTAAAACAAAATGCCAAAGTTGTGGCATTAACAACTAGTCCTGAAAAAATCGCAATCCAAGAGCGTGTTAAAGTTATAAAATGGGAATTGGGTAATGAAGATCAACTACAAGAAAGTTTAAATAAAGTTGATATTCTCATTATCAATCATGGCGTAAATGTCTATGGAGATAGAACTTCTGCCGCCATTCACAATTCCTATCAAGTTAATACTTTTTCCGCTTTACAATTGATAGATATTTTTTCTGCCACTGTTACAGGAGCGCAAGATAAAGCTACTAAGGAAATTTGGGTAAATACATCAGAAGCGGAAGTTTCTCCAGCTTTAAGTCCTTTGTATGAACTGAGTAAAAGAGCATTAGGAGATATTGTCACTCTCAAGCGATTAGATCAAACTTGTGTCATTCGCAAACTGATTTTAGGACCATTTAAAAGTCAATTAAATCCCTATGGTGTGATGTCAGCAAAGCAAGTTGCAAAGGGAATTTTATTTTTGGCAAAACGGGATTTTAGAAATATTATTGTCACAGTTAATCCTTTGACTTATTTGCTATTTCCCATCAAAGAATTTAGTACCTGGTTGTATTTTCGTATTTTTAGTAAAGGGGTGAAAAGCGAATAATTAGGGTTTGCTGAATAAAAGCAAAACCTAGATAAATCAAGTAATTGAGTCTTTTTGAGGTGAAAAAAGTGCAGGGCTATTCGGACGGAGAACTTCAAAACCGTACATTTTTGTCTGAGATTGAACTATACCAACTGACTAAAACTGCCACCTGTCACCTATCATCACGAAAAGACTTTTTCAGCAAACCCTACTTAGACGATTTTCATAACACGATTTTCATAACCTTTATAAACCCTGAAAACTAAGATAGAAGTTGATAGAAGATAGAAGCAAGATGCTCCAAAAAAAGCTTAAACCCAAGATGATGTAAGGTGGATCTGGGATAATGATAGAGACTGCTAACATAGCGATCGCTAATGTCAACATTAATAGTTCCACAAACCGATGTGGATGATATTCACTAGATAAAATTAAGGTATTGATCCAAAAATGCCAGGTTCTCATAATTGACCAGGTTCTCATAATTGATCAGTTGTTAATTAACCCTTGTAGAGACGTTCCATGGAACGTCTCTACATTATCACTAACGAACTCCGGCTTTCATCCCTGCGCCATTTTTCTGTGTGGTATCTTCTGGTAGTTCCACACCAAAAACGCGACAAAAAACCTTTTCCACTTTATAACCAGAATCAATAGATTCCAAGGGATCTTTCCGCAAGCGGTGGCGCAGACATAAGGTAATTACCCGCCGGATATCGTCTACTGTAACTTCTGTCCGACCTTCAAAAGCTGTTAAGGCTTTCGCTGCGCGGTTAGTAACGATATCACCCCGCAACCCGTCCACATCTAATTCTGAACAAACTTCGGAAATTTTTACCCGAAAGTCATAGTCTAAATTAACTTGTGGCAATAATTCCTGAGCCTTGACAATTTGCTGTTGTAATGCTTCTTGGGGAGTTTTGTGTTTTTCCAAATATACCGGCGGATTTTGGTCAAATTCTCCCCGTTCTTCCACGATTTGCACCCGTAAAGCTGGTTCTTTGACGGTGTGAATTTCTGCGTGCATTCCAAAACGGTCGAGGAGTTGGGGACGCAGTTCACCTTCTTCTGGGTTTCCCGAACCGACAAGAACAAATTTGGCTGGGTGACGGATAGAAATCCCTTCCCGTTCTACAGTGTTCCAACCACTAGCAGCAGAGTCTAGAAGTACGTCTACCAAGTGGTCATCCAACAAGTTGACCTCATCAACGTAGAGAATACCTCTGTTAGCCTTGGCCAATAGTCCGGGTTCAAATGCTTTGACACCTTCAGACAAAGCCTTTTCAATGTCAATTGTACCACAAACTCGGTCTTCTGTCGCGCCCAATGGTAAATCTACCATTTGCACCTTTTTGTGAGTAATGGGAATTTCCAACCCTTGGGCTACCTGTTGACGGACTTCATCACTCATCAAGTCCGTGTCGTTGGGGTCACTGTTGAAGGGGTCATTGGCGACAACAGGGATTTCTGGTAAAAGATCCGCCAAGGCGCGGATAGTTGTAGATTTGCCGGTGCCGCGATCGCCCATAATCATTACACCACCAATTTTGGGGTCAATGACATTTAACAGCAGCGCCAGTTTCATTTCTTCCTGGCCAACGATGGCTGTAAATGGAAAGACCGCACGACGCGCACTCGCACTAGCTTGAGCAGTTGAAGTCACTAAATTACCTTAACAATATTTTTTATTACAACTCCCTATTTTGCCACATTTTGGGAAGCTGGGTCAGTCCTTCGTTCAAAGCCATAGCAGTTGACAGAAGGCAGGAGGCAGGAGG
>NZ_PGEM01000201.1 GCF_002934005.1 Cuspidothrix issatschenkoi CHARLIE-1
TGAAGTGCGGAATGTGGGATTAAATAAAACCTGTCTAGAATTGGAAATTTGGGATAATGTGCAGGATTTAAACTACTTTCAACAAACCCTAATTCAACAGGGAATAATCCAAAATTTTGAAGTTATAATTCATACAAAATCAAGAGAAGTTAAGAATGTTTTACTGTCTGCTAAAGCGGAAAACATGAATGGTGAAATTTATATAATTGGTGTGGTTCAAGATATTACCACTCTCAAACTCACAGAAAAAATTTTAGCAGAACAAAGGCGGATGCTTTCGACCTTAATTAGTAATCTACCGGGGATGGTATATCGCTGTTTAAATGACGAAAATTGGACGATGAAATTTGTGAGTGAAGGCTGTAAATTAGTTACCGGTTATGATTCATCGGAATTACAAAATAATCAAGTTATCTCCTATGGTAATCTGATTTATCCTGAGGATAAAGATTCGGTTCGCATAAAATTTCAGCAGTCTTTAGAGACAAAAACACCTTACAAAAATGAATATCGCATTATTGATAATGAAGGTAAAATTCGCTGGGTTTATGAACAAGCACAAGGTAACTATACCCCAGACGGAACTTTATTAACAATTGAAGGTTTCATACAGGATATTAGTGAACAGAAAACGGCACTTTATGAACGTCAATTAGCTGAATTTGCTTTAGCTGAAGCTAAGTCAGCAGCAGAAACAGTAACTAAAGTTCAAAGTAAGTTTATGGCTGATATGAGTTATAAAATTCGTACCGCCATGAATGGAGTATTAGGTATGGCACAATTACTTACTACCACAAATTTAACAAGGGAACAACAAGACCTTATCGAAACTATTTTAGATAGCGGTGAAGAAATTTTAACAATTACTAAAAATATTCTAGATTGTTCTGAAGTTAAATTAGAAATATCAAATTTAGAAAACCGAGTTGTTGTTTTAGAAAATATTTTACGATCTATCTGTACACAATCAAAAAATACTGAACTGCCACACATTGAAATTGATCCCAAAATGGCGGAAAAATTTCCTTTACGCATTCTCTTAGTAGAAGATAACCTAGTTAATCAAAATGTTATTTATCACATTCTGCAAAAATTTGGTTATCAAGTGGATATAGTTTCTAATGGTATAGAAGCAGTAAAGGCAGTCCAAAATCAGGCTTATGATTTAGTATTGATGAATATAGAAATGCCAGAGATGGATGGTTTGACAGCAACTAGAAAAATTCGTCAAAAGCTGACTATTCAGCCTCAAATTGTCGCTATGATAGCCAATGTTTTAGCGGAAGACTATTATACTTGTTTAGATTCTGGGATCGATGATTATATTACTAAGCCTATTAAAATTAATGAAATGATCCGCATTTTACATTCTAAACATTGTCCATTTTGAGTAAGAATTCACCGAGTCACAGAGTCAGGAGTGAATAGCTACAGCTATATCTGAAAAAGCTGAATTCTGACTGTAAAATTTATTGGGAATAGTATATTACCCTTTACTAACACATCCTGCTATATCAGGATCACAACGAATTTCAATCATAAACCCATCGGGGTCATAAAAATAAACTCCTCTACCGGTGGGACGGGTAACAGGACCATAGGCAATGACAAGATTATTTTCTTGAATTACTGTCAATGCTTGATCAAATAATTGTGGATCAATATCAAAAGCTAAATGATATGCTCTAGTAAAAGACTTACTAGGATCGGGATCCGGTGGTAATAATTCTGGTTCTCCAAATAAGTCTATAATTGTGCCGTCGGGAGTAACAAAGTTAGCAACTTTACCTTTTGCTACCAGTTCTTGTAATGTTTCTGGTACTTCGTCCCCTGTGAGTTCGTGTAAGCCTAAAATATCACCATAAAAATGGCGAGATGCTGCCATATTTTGCACATTAAAAGCAATATGATGGACTTTGCGGAGGCAGCCGCAAGGAATTTTTTTGTTATTCATAATTTTTACCCCAAACTTCCCATCAATTCTTGTAACTGTTCTCTACCATCCCGAAATATAGACAAACCATCACCCACCAGTACCGCTTCCACCTTCTCTAAATCTACCAAAGGACGCACAGAAGCGATCGCATTTTCTCGATCTAGCAGCCTTTCATAACCCACCGGTCAGCATTAATACTGTATCAAAAATTAAACCCGATTTACAATTTCTCCAGACTCAGGACAAGATGAAATCTAGAGAACAGTTATAGAAGAAAGTTTTATGAAATACTAAATGGGAAGAATATTTTCCTTCTTAGGGTAGATGAAACAGCTAAAATCACGTTCCCAAGATTTACGCAGCCTATTTGAGAATAGCATCACCATAGAATATGTAGCTGAACCTCTCAAAGCTGTATCTGCTGATACAGATGTTAGAGAGGTATTACATTGGATGCAGCAAAAAGATTTTGATGTTGTGGGAGTAGAAACAGGCAATACCATCAACGGTTATGTGCAACGTGCTGATTTAATGCAATGTCAATTAGGAAAATGTAGCGACTACCAACAAATATTTCATCCCCAAGAATTAGTGGCTGTTTCCACACCTTTGATGAAGTTATTACCCATTTTTGCCCACACATCTAGATTATTTGTTTTAGATGCTAACCAAATTACTGGGATTATTACCTATGGTGACTTACAAAAAGCCCCGGTGCGAATGTTACTATTTAGCTTAGTTACTCTATTAGAAATGAATTTATTACGATTAGTTAGACTTTATTATCCCCAAAATTCTTGGCGAGAAATTCTGAAAGCGGATAGGTTAGAAGCAGCACAAAAATTATGGCGAGAAAGTCGAGATAGAAATGAAGCTACAGATTTATTAGACTATTTGCAATTTTGTGATAAACGGGAACTGATATTAAATCATCCAGAATTATTTGAAAAATTAGGATTAAATTCCAAACGTGGGGGCGAAAAATTTCTCAAATCTGCTGAACATTTACGTAACCGTCTCGCACACGCTCAAAATTTAGTGACTGGTTCTTCTTGGTCAGAATTAATTTCTTTAGCCGCAGGAATGGAACAGTTGTTAATTCATTGTGAACAAATTTAATTATCAAAAAGCTGAGGATTTACAGGATACAAAGTTTGATAAAAACCTAACTTCTTCATGATAGAAGAAGTCAGGGATATGATATTATTTATTTTCCTGTAATTCTGCATCAATTAACTTTTGAAATTCCCCCAAAGAATTAACACTAATACTTGCTAACAGGAGATTTTCTAGAATCGTCATATCCTCAATTTTCTTGAGAGAATCATTCATCAATTCTGGAACAGAATTAAATCTATTAGCGAGAATTTTGAGAATATTATTTTGGCAGGTTTCTCTAGCACCTAATTGTTTACCCTTTGCTTCACCTCGTTGTTCTGCCATTTCTTCAATAGTGCTTAGGAAAGGCATATTTAACTCCTTTTCATGTTGTTCTAGTTTATCGTTGAACTCTGTTTGTAATGGAGGTGGTAAGGTCATCATTTTATCAATGAATTTAACTAAATTAATAATATCAAATCTAGTTAAGCCCTTTTGATATAATGGTCTGACTATGTTCCATTTCCATTGTTCTCGTTCGGTTAAATTCTTAGTTGTGGCTTTGGTTTTTAGATGTGCCATAACCATTATAGCAAATAAATTGTTACTTGTGGTTAGGTCTTCCCATTGATAGTCTAATAGTTTGACAATACTAAATTGCATTTTTACTAAACTATCATCTATGCCATATTCATAACCATTTGGTCGCCATTTTTTATCTTCATCTCCTAATATAGCTAAACTGATGACTGGTTTATGAAATAAATCAAAGGAACGATAGTTATAGATGTACATTCTTTGGGTAAATTCTTTATCATATTGACTTTGTACTTCTATATGAATCAAAATCCAGATAATTTCATTATTTAATAACCAAACTTGAAACAATTTATCCGCATAACGTTTTTTAGTTTGACTAGATGCGGTGATTTGTTCTAGTTCTTTATCTAAGGATATGGGGGTTTTACTCCAATCTATTTTTGCGTGGAGGTTGGGGTAAAAGAATTGGATAAATAATTCAAAATATTCTCCTATTGCTTCTTTCCATGTTTGATCATAATTGGCGGTTGTTTCTGTCATGTTTTTTTGTCTGAATCAGGATTTCCAGGATTTAAGGATTTACAGGATGTAATTGTCTGAATCAGGATTTCCAGGATTTGAGGATTTACAGGATGAAGAGTTTGATAAAAACCTGACCTCCTTATGATGGAAGAAGTCAGGGATATGATATTATTTATTTTCCTGTAATTGGGCATCAATTAATTTTTGCATTTCCTCCAAAGAATTAATACTAATACTTGCTAACAGGAGATTTTCTAGAATCGTCATATCCTCAATTTTCTTGAGAGAATCACTCATCAATTCGGGAACATTATTAAATCTGTTGGCGAGGATTTTGATAGTATTGTTTTGGCTGTTTTTTCTAGCACCTTTTTCTTCTGCCATTTCTTCAATAGTGCTTAGGAAAGGCATATTTAACTCCTTTTCATGTTGTTCTAGTTTATCGTTGAACTCTGTTTGTAATGGAGGTGGTAAGGTCATCATTTTATCAATGAATTTAACTAAATTAATAATATCAAATCTAGTTAAGCCCTTTTGATATAATGGTCTGACTATGTTCCATTTCCATTGTTCTCGTTCGGTTAAATTCTTAGTTGTGGCTTTGGTTTTTAGATGTGCCATAACCATTATAGCAAATAAATTGTTACTTGTGGTTAGGTCTTCCCATTGATAGTCTAATAGTTTGACAATACTAAATTGCATTTTTACTAAACTATCATCTATGCCATATTCATAACTATTTGGTCGCCATTTTTTATCTTCATCTCCTAATATAGCTAAACTGATGACTGGTTTATGAAATAAATCAAAGGAACGATAGTTATAGATGTACATTCTTTGGGTAAATTCTTTATCATATTGACTTTGTACTTCTATATGAATCAAAACCCAGATAATTTCATTATTTAATAACCAAACTTGAAACAATTTATCCGCATAACGTTTTTTAGTTTGACTAGATGCGGTGATTTGTTCTAGTTCTTTATCTAAGGAGATGGGGGTTTTACTCCAATCTATTTTTTCGTGGAGGTTGGGGTAAAAGAATTGGATAAATAATTCAAAATATTCTCCTATTGCTTCTTTCCATGTTTGATCATAATTGGCGGTTGTTTCTGTCATGTTTTTTTGTCTGAATCAGGATTTCCAGGATTTGAGGATTTACAGGATAGGGATTTTTAGATGATAGAAATTTCTTGATAATCACCTAAGTTAGTTGTATTGATGACAGCAGAAATTTCATCAACTTGTTTCCTAATTTTTGGACATGAAGTTGATAGTAAAACCACAATTGCAATTTGGCGATCGCTCAAATTCTGTTGATAACGCAAATTCTGATCTGTTGTTATGAGTATTTGATATCCTGGAGATTCAGCAGCTTTTAATAAATCTCTATTTGATAAATTAGACCATCCTTCTTCATAAGCTGTCGTTACAGAATGATTTTTTTAAAATTTCCGCAGTGGTACTGGAGTTCCAGGATTTGAGGATTTTCAGGATGTGATTGTCAAATGTTCCCTCAGTAAATTATACTAGATTATAGTCGGTTTTAACCGACTTTGGCTTTGAGACAGGGAATTTATTCCCTGGATTACTTTAAATTTAAAAAATAAACTATGATTAATAATGATGATATCCAATCTTTAATTAGCAAGGCTGACGATTTACTGAAGAATCGGGACAGTGAACAAGCTATTGTCATTATTCAACAAGTTTTAGAAATTGAACCAGATAATATTGAAGCTTTGAAAATTTATGGACAATCTCTAGGAAAACTAAATAAAGTAGAAGAAGCATTGACGATTTTTGAAAAAGCTTTACAGATTGAAACAAATCATGTTAGTATTTTAAGAAATTATGGAAGTGCTTTATTTCAGATTGCTAATTATGATAAAGCATTAAATATTCTTGATAAGGCTTTGCAGATTGAACCAAATAATGTAAAAGTATTAAGTACATACAGTAAAGTTTTATTAAAAATAAAGTCTTATAAAAAATCTTTTGTAATTTTTGAGAGGTCTTTAAAAATTAATCCTGATAATATAATAGCATTAAATAGCTATGGAAAAGCCTTAGCAGAATCTGGAAATTATGAAAAGGCTTGTGATATTTTTGAGAGGTCTTTAAAAATTAATCCTGATAATATAATAGCATTAAATAGCTATGGAAAAGCCTTAGCAGAATCTGGAAATTATGAAAAGGCTTGTGATATTTTTGAGAGGTCTTTAAAAATTAATCCTGATGATATAATAGCATTAAATAGCT
>NZ_PGEM01000202.1 GCF_002934005.1 Cuspidothrix issatschenkoi CHARLIE-1
AACCACTCTAGTAGAGCCTATTTTAATTGCTAAAACAGTAAAGTTGGGAAAATATAAAATCTAACAGTAAAATCATTGATTAATTAGTAAAACATATTAAAATCGCATCAGGTATAAATTTTATAGAGGACTAACTCTAGCTCGGTATAGTAGTTTATCAGATTGCATATAGCCTGTATAACGTACCTTAACTATATCTCCCGGTTGTGCTGTTCCCTCTAGTAATTGGTGTAATTCTGGATTATATGGTACTTGTGCGCCCACATCAGCGATCGCGCTCAAACCCCAAGTCTGTAATAATGATTGTAAAGGTTTATCCACTAAAGGTAATATTTTCACTGCTGCTAATTGGTGATCCTCCCTAGCTCTGTGAGATGCTGTTGGCCATTGTAATATTAAAGACTCTAATATTTGTAAGCTCGACTGCTGAAACTCCTGCTGTAATATTTCTCTTTGTTGTTTTAAAGACGATGATAATCGCTGATATTCATTTTGTAAATCTTCCAATTGTCGTAATAAATCTTGGTCAAGATTCTCCACATCTGTTGAATTTAAAGTTTCAGACAAATTCTCACAGCTAAAAGTTTCTAGCAACTCATCTTGGGATATCCGTAAAACCTCCGCCAGTTTGATTAATATCCCCACGCGCATTTGCCCGATTTTACCCCTGCGTAACTGCAAAATTTGCCATTGTGAAATACCAGCAGCACGACTTAAGGATTTAAAACTAGCAAAACCGACTCTTTGCATCAAATTTTGCAAATTCTGGGTGTAGTTAATTTGCTCCATAAATTATGGGTTTTGACACTCCCCTGTCTAAAGATGCGGGGACTCTACCAGACTCACCGTTAGACGGTAGGTTAACACCAATCGCCCAAAAGGGCAAATCTCCTGTAGCGTAAGTTCCCCTATGCCCTACGGTACTTAATCCTAATGTGAGGATGTTAATACTGACGTTAATATTCCTATCTTCAACAAACCCACAATGATGACAAGCATGAGTTCTAGTTACTAGAGATTTTTGGACTTTTTGACCACAATTAGAGCAATTTTGGCTTGTATGATGAGCGGGAACATCCTTCCCATATTTATGTCCAAAATATTCTAACCATTGCCGAAAAGTTAACCAGCCAGCATCAGAAATTGACTTAGTTAAATGTCGGTTTTTTACCATGCCTTTAATATTTAAGTCTATATCTTTGCCAATATATAGCAGTTTCGGGGTATAGCTGTAGACAGAGTAGGGTTTTACTTCTGACTCCTGACTTCTGACTACTGCTATAAATGAGGTAAAAACTGAAAATCCAAACATGGCTTAGGCCAGGCCGCGCTATCAAACAGCAACAGTGTTTCACCTCCTGCCTTCTGCTATATCATACTCATAACGAGTTTTAGTTGCAATTGTGCCGAAAAAAAGACATAATGCTATTATAGAAGCGCATAAGCGAAAAACTATCATAGCAAATTTCAAATCTCTACAACAGCGGATGATCCATTAGATTAAGTTTTCATGAAAATCTTTATTTGGCGCTCTGGCTACAGATTAATCACAACTTTATGCTTATTGGGATTAACAGCCGCATCAGAACCTGTAAGCAAAAACCAGGATATAAAATTGCAAATTGGTATTGTCCAAAGATTCGGGGCTAAACCCACAGCCAAGTTACAATTATCGCCCACAAAAGGCGATCGCCTGACCTTAAAATTTCCAGTTGGTAGTCAGCAACAAACCCTCGTCACTGACAAACCCATCCAATTAACCACAATTATGGAAACCCTCAACCAACCAATAGTACAGGAAGTATTGGTTCTGGGGGATTTTCGCACCTTTGAAACCGCCGAAGATAATGCCAACCGTTGGCGTTCCCAGGGGATAGAAGTAGAAATAGCCCAGCCAGAACGCTGGCAAGTGTGGGCAAAACGGAATACCTACAGCACCCCCTTAATTCGTCGCCTTCTATTACAAAGTATAGAAAAATCTGGCGATGAAAACCCTTACTTAGCCACAAATATTCAACAACAAATACCCAAAATTACCTGGGTAGTCAATGGTAAAAACTATAGTCCCAATCACCTGGAGGTGACTAGCGGTAAAGACTTAATTAGGGTGAGTACGGATGAACAACTCCAAGAAAAGCGTCTTTACAGTGGCAAAATGACCCTACAACCCAATGCCTACGGAACTTATACCTTAGTCAATACAGTACCATTAGAAACCTATGTGCGGGGAGTATTACCCCATGAAATTGGGATCAATGCACCAATGGCAGCTATGGAGGCTCAAGCTATTATTGCCCGCACCTATGCTTTAAGAAATATCCGCAGATTTGCGGTAGATAATTATCAATTATGTGCAGATACTCACTGTCAAGTTTATCAAGGACTCAGCGGAGTTGCCAAAAATACAGATCAGGCCATTGCAGCTACCAGAGGCCAAGTACTAACTTACAATAATGAAATAGTTGATGCTTTATATTCTTCTACAACTGGTGGAGTTACCGCTAACTTTAGTGATATCTGGAATGGGGAAGATCGCCCCTATTTAAAACCAATTATAGATGCCCCCAATAATAATCTTTGGGACTTATCACGTCAAAATCTCGCAGATGGTCAGAACTTCCAGAAATTTATCAATCTCAAAACTGGATTTAATGAGAGTACATGGGATGTATTCCGTTGGCATAAGGAAACAGACATTAATAAAATTACCAAAGATTTACAGAAGTTTTTAAAGGCCAAAAAAAGCCCCTATAGTAACTTTCAGAAAATTGAGGCCATGTCTATAGTTGAACGTAGTACCAGTGGGAGAATTTTAAAATTGGCCGTCAAAACAGATATTGGTGTATTTACTTTACATAAAGATGAAGTGCGTAGTGCTTTCGCTGCACCTGTTAGCACTTTTTTTTATATTCAGCCTTTGAATAAAGGGCAAAAAAATATTTGGGGATATGCTTTTATTGGCGGTGGTTTAGGTCATGGGGTGGGTTTAAGTCAAACAGGCGCTCAAAACTTAGCCAAATTAGGTTGGTCTAGTACCAAGATTTTGCAGTTTTATTATCCTGGGACTAAAATTAAAGAGGGTAGGTAATTGGGAATTAGTAAAACGCATACCCAATTCCCAACCCCTTGGTTGTAATTAATTTTGTAACTAATAGCGGATAGCTATAGCTTAGTAAAGGTCTTCTTCTCTGTGGGTTTCGATGGTGACATCAGAAGTAGGATAAGCAACGCAAGTCAACACATATCCAGCTTCGATTTGATCATCATCTAAGAAAGACTGATCAGATTGGTCAACAGTACCGGAGACGAGTTTACCTGCACAGGTAGAACAAGCACCAGCACGACAAGAAAAAGGCAAGTCCAATCCTTTATCTTCTGCTGCATCTAGAATATAGGTATCATCGTCACAGTCAATAGTAGTAGTACCTTCTGGGCTGATTAGAGTAACTTTGTAAGTAGCCATTTAATAATCCTCTCTTGTGAAATCGGCAGTATAAGTTATTTTAAAGCAAACGCCACAGCTACTTTTGCAGGATTAGCCGTCGGTTTAAATTTGCTTCAATTCTGATACTAAGGGAAAAGTTAAAATTTATAACAGAAAATCAACCCCGATTAGTAATGAAATTTAGTTACTTATTACTAATAAGTTTTAGTTATATAAAATCCGTAGGTAGATAGATGTCAAGGTGAATCTTGGGGACATTCTTTGATATCGGCTCTATGAAACCTCTGGTTGGTCAGGAATTGCATCAGGTAGTTCATTTTCTACGCAGCGCAAACGTGGATATAAGTAAGCAATTAAGGTTGCAACTAGAGAAAACAGACCCATGATGATCAACATTAAACCCATACCGCGACCAGGGCCAACCCCAATAATCTGGCCAATGCTATTGGCTAAAGCCCCATCTTGCGCCATGATTGGTTCAAAAAATTGATCGGCTAATGCTCCGCAGGTGAGGTAGGCAAGTGGTAAAAACCCCTGCACAGCCGCGCCGCGAAAAGCAAAGACCCTTCCCTGTACGTCTGGCGCTACTTTTTTTTGATAGATGACTTGAATTGATCCATTGATGATGGGAATGATCAGAAATATCAAGAAATTGGCGATCGTAAATATAACTGTGGAAGCCTTCAACCCAGCTAATACATATAAGATGCCCAAAAATGCCATTGATACAAATATAGTATTGATCTGGCGTTCTAGCCCGCCCCAAATGCTCATCACTAGACTACCTACCAATAGTCCAGAACTGGCAATAGAATAGATAGTCCCCAGAGATTGAGTGGAAGCAAAGGAAAGCACTAAGGGTGTAGTTAAAGCTTCCGCACTACCAATGAGAAAGTTGCTAATGGCAATGAACATGACTAATCCGAGTAGTCCAGGACGTGCCACTAAATATTTCCAGCCAAAGGTGATTTGTTGCCAAAATGAATGGGTTTCGGCATCGGCATTTTCTGTGGACGAGATTTCAGGAAATTTAACTACCAGCAAACAGATCAAGGCCAAGGCTAATGTAGATAAATCAATGATGACAATTCCTGATAATTGCACAGTTACTAATAAGGCTGCTGCTAATGCGGGGGAGAGAATTTCGGCGATCGCTAATCTGATCTGTGTCATCGAACTAGCACGACCAAGTTGTTCTTTCGGCACAAGTAAGGTAGTCGCGGAGGAATAGGCTAGTCCTTGAAAAGCATTGAAACTGGAACTAATCCCACTGACTACACACAGACTCCAAACTTCTAAGTGATTACTGATAAATAACCAAGCAATTAGCAAGGTACATAAACCCGCACAAAAATCACTAATAATCATGATCCAGCGCCGAGGAAAGCGATCGACAACCACACCAGCAATCGGAGAGATCAAAATTGTCGGTAGGGTTGTGGAGAGAATCAGCAGTGTAAATTGAATTGTGGAATTCGTATGTTGATAAACCCAAATACTGAGCGCAAAACTGGTTGTCCGCGAGCCAACCAGAGACAACACTTGGCCAAACCAGATCAAGATAAACACGCTCATGCTTTGAGTCATCTCTCCTGGCTGACTGGAAAAATACTCAGTCCATCTCAATAAAGATGATTCAAATGTTGGTTGTTGTTTCAACTCTGGTGGGCTGTTTTCTAACATGGCAATAGTGATGTGTGGCAAAGCTTCATGGTTTAATGTAACATTTATTTCTCATTTTTCGGTTACATAGCAGTAATTATAAGTAGTCGAATAAGATCACCGACTTCTTAGAGAAGTCGGTGATCTGACTCTTGCAATGTTCACCAATCAAAAAATTCACAAACTTGACTAGTTGGATCTTGGACAAGCTGCTGAAGAATTTGCTGGTAATAGCTAAATAGAAACTGGATGGTTTCACTTGTAAATAACTCCGTGCTGTAGAAAACCTTAATTTCCATGGTGGGATTATTTACTGAAGGTGAAGAAACATAAATTTCTAAAGGAATTTCTCTATCCCACAAGTCGAGATCGCGCTTAATTGTGACAAATTCTACATCTAACATCCAGTCCTGCAAATTTTGTGGAGGTAACATAGTAACCGCAGCCGAGATGTTAAGTGTTTGTTTACTTTTTATAGTATCAATGACTGTTTGACTAGCAATTTCTTTATTATTAATAGCTTCTGTGAGAGTTTCTTGGGCTTGTTCAAAAAGAGTCAGTCCAGTTTGCTCCCAGGAAAGATGCGATCTCAAAATTACATCATTGATAAAGCAACCGAGCATCTTTTCAGTTTCCACCGGACTCCGATTACCAATAGTTGCCATGACTAAAATGTCGTTGTTACTACTGTACTTGAACAAAAGTATATTTAGAGCAGTAAGAATGATCACAAAGATGCTAACCTTTTGAGAACGGCAGAGGGCTTCGATTGATGTCACAATATTTGCTGGCAGAACCACAGAATAAATAGCTGCGCTGCTATTTTTGTTACTCAACGGTAGCTGATTGCTAGATATCTGATCAGATGCTAGTGAAGTATTAGTTAGTTTTTGTAGCCAGTAAGCCAATTGCTTTTCTATAACCTGTTCATTAAAGTATTGCCGTTGCCAGAGGATAAAATCTGCGTACTGAACAGGCAGTTCGGGTAGGGGTGAAGGTAAACCATTGACAAAAGCTGTATAGAGGATTCCTAACTCCTCCAACAACAGACCAAATGACCAGCCATCTGTGATGATGTGGTGCATATTGACTGTCAACCAATGTTCTTCTGGAGTTAGTCGCAGTAAAGTTGTTTTGATGAGCGGGACTAAAGCCAGATCAAAATGGTGATTATATTGCAGCGCGGCTAGTCTTTCTGCGACCGATGTTCGCTCTATTAAAGGTAGGTTTTGTAAGTCTATAATCTCTAATGGTATAGTCAGAGACGGGCTAATTACTTGTACAGGTTGACCTTCTACTAGAGTAAAAGCCGTGCGTAATATTTCATGACGATGAATTATTTCATTGAAACTGGACTCCAACGCAATTGCAGAAAGAGAGCCAGTGAAACGTAAAATAAAAAAGCTGTTGTAGGCGCAACTTTCAGGATCTAATTGTTGTAAATACCATATCAGTAAACCAAAAAGTTTTTCCAAAAGAGTAATTTTTACGGATTGAATGACGACTAAAAACGGAAATGGCAACAAAGGTTTTAGATGTGGGAACCCCTACCCCCATACAAACCAATCAAACACTAACCACCCAACGGCTTTACCCCGCACCAACCCTGGCTAATATCAGCTACCGCACCATTTGCCTCGGATTTTCCCTCCTGGCCC